>CAYXFZ010000023.1:10936-23007 GCA_964464385.1 uncultured Planctomycetales bacterium | reverse complement strand
GCCGGAACGACTCACAATCCCCACCGATCCGGGAGCATGGATGTAGGCGGGCATGATGCCGATCTTGCAACCCCCTTCGCCGGCTGGATTGGGGGTCAAAATTCCAGGACAGTTGGGGCCAAGGAGGCGAGTGTTGGATCCTTGAAGCCGATGGTTCACCCGGGCCATATCCGCCACGGGAATCCCTTCGGTAATGCAAACAACGAGGGGGATTCCTGCGTCGGCAGCCTCCAAAATGGAGTCGGCGGCATAAGGGGCCGGCACATAGATCACCGAGGCCTCAGCTTGTGTTTCGGCAATGGCATCCACCATGGTGTCAAAGACCGGCAATCCCAGATGTTCGGTGCCGCCCTTCCCGGGAGTGACCCCACCTACGATCCGAGTTCCCCAAGCCAAAGCCTGTTCGGAATGAAAAGTGCCGTTCTTGCCAGTAAAGCCTTGGACCAAGACACGGGAATGTTCGTGAATAAAGATGGACATGAATCAGGGGGCAGTCGAGACTGCCTCACAAATGAGGCGAGCGCCTTCATCCAGAGACGAGGCGGAAATGAGAGGAATGCCGCTCTCTGCCAGGAGCTTGCGTCCTTCCTCCACGTGGGTCCCTTCCAGTCGGACAACCAGGGGGATCCGAAGATCCACGTTTCGGGCGGCACCCAGGACACCACGGGCGATGATGTCGCACTTCATGATGCCACCAAAGATATTCACCAGAATGCCGCGCACCTTCTCATCCGAAAGAATGATGCGGAAGGCTTCCGTGATGGCCTCTTCGCTAGCCCCACCTCCGACATCCAAAAAGTTTGCCGGTGTGCCTCCGTGCAATTCGATCGTGTCCATGGTGGCCATAGCCAAACCGGCACCATTGACCATGCAACCAATTTGGCCATCCAAGGCGATGTAGTTGAGGCCGAAGGAAGCGGCCTCAATTTCTTTGGGTTCCTCTTCGTCGGGATCCAAAAGGGCGGCGATTTCCGGATGACGAAAGAGAGCGTTGGAATCAAAGGTCATCTTTGCGTCTAGGGCAACGATGTCCCCGTCCTCGGTCAATACAAGAGGATTGATCTCGGCAAGTTCGCAATCCAATTCCAAGTAGGCCCGACAAAGACCTTGTAGAAAATCAATGGCGTGACGGGCCGCCTTACCTCGAAGCCCAAGAAAATAGGCCGCTCTTCGGGCCTGAAAATCGTCCAGTCCGGAATCCGGGCGAATCTTGAGTTTGAGGATGGCCTCGGGTCGTTCCACGGCCAAAGTTTCAATTTCTACGCCTCCTTCTGCAGAGACCATCAAGACAGGACAGCCTGCGGCCCGGTCCAAAGCCAAGCCCAGATAAAATTCCTGGGCCAAATCCAGGCCCTCTGCCACAAAAAGACGTCGGACTTTTTGGCCATCTGGACCCGTCTGATGAGTTTTCAGCATCGTTCCGAGCATGGATTCCGCGGCCTCCTGGCACTCCTCCCGGGATCGCACCAACCGGACCCCACCACCCTTGCCGCGGCCTCCAGCATGGATTTGGGCCTTGACTACTGCCAGATCCCCCCCAAGGGCGTCCCAAGCCTCGGCTGCAGCCTGGGGATTCTCGGCCAGGATTCCCTTCTGGGTGGGCACGCCGTAGCGCTCCAGGATCGCCTTGGCTTGGTATTCGTGAATCTTCATGGGCTCCGGCTAGCGGAATTCGGGATAGGATAGTGGAGTCCCATGGGAAACGGAAGCCTTTGGATTCCGCGGAACTTAGGCCATCCCCTCCCGTCCCCTTCTCAACATGCCGCTGGCACCCCATCCCCAACGCCCCGCCTTCCTGCTCATTTGGATAGGCTTGGTGACGGGTGTGACTGGAATGGTGGGTCATGCTCTGGTTCCCACGGAAAGGGAAATCGCGGCCTTGGACCCAGAATCCACTCTTGGCAATAGCGTCGAAGTTGCCGGTGTCCTGGTTCCAGTGCCGAGCATCCAACCCAACTCTGCCGCATCCGCGCACCTTCTTTCCACGGCTCTCCAGAGTGGTCCAGAGGATCAGACTCGGGCAGTCCAGGAAGAGGATGCCTCCACCGAACGGGTGCCTGCTTTAGAAGAAGTACCTCTGGACACCCCATCCCCCGTGGTCGTCCAGCCAAAATTTCCCGCCTTTCGCGGCAGTTTCTCGGAACATTCCACTGCCAGTGCTTGGGGATACCCCACGGCGGCCATTGCCGTGCACGGCTACTTCGACGAAGATGACGAGGAAGAAAGTTCCGTCAAACGCCCCAGCCTTCGCCTTCGCAAAGCTCAAAACGGTCTGGTCTGGCTGATGGCAACCTTCGAGGCCGAATCCCGGGCGGAACTCCTTCTGCAGATGAAGAGTTTCCTCGCCAAGATGCCGCAGAAAAGCCACGACAGGATCCAAGAAGATTTTGAGGAAGAAGGGTCCGATTCAGACAACCCTCGTGCCCGCGCGCGAGCCGTTCTTCGTGAGTTGAAACGAAAGGGGGTCTTTGAATTGGTCGCCCAAATGACTCCGGAAGAAGCGCGCCACATGATGGCCCGCTACCGCGCTCGTCACCGGGGCTGATCAGCCCATCCGCACGGCGCCACATTTGCGGCGACGGCGACGGATAATTCGACGCCCACCGGCAGTCTTGGATCGCGTCCGAAAACCAGAAAGACGGCGCTTTCGGTTGGACTTGCGAATTTTTGTTTTGCGTCCCTTCACGGGTTTGGTGGGTTGAGCGGACCAGGAGGGCCCGCGCGGCACAGCATGCTAGCCCAAAGGGGCGGGAGAGCAAGGCCGCTCAGGCCTCGATCAGTTCCTTCTCGCGGAGGGTGTCTAAGTCGGCCCGGATTGCGGCGGCAGAGCTCTCCAACAGGGCCTGTTCGGCCTCGCCCAATTCCAATTCCACGACGCGTTCTACGCCACGGGAACCGAGAACGCAGGGAACCCCCATATAAAGGCCTTCGAAGCCATATTGTCCTTCCAACCAGGCCGCACAGGGCAGCAGGCGATGTTCATCTCGAAGGATTGACTTGGCCATGGCCACGGCGCCTGCCGCTGGAGCGTAAAAGGCCGACCCGGTCTTGAGGAGATTCACGATTTCGGCACCTCCTTCTCGAGTGCGCTGGTGGATTGCGTCCAAATCTTCACTGGCCACTAGGGCAGGCGCAGCCACCCCATTCACAGTCGAAAGTTCGGGCATGGGAACCATGCTGTCGCCATGCCCCCCCAGGACCATACAACGAATATCTTGACCTCCGCCGCCCAGTTGGTCGGCCAGAAAGTGGGCCATGCGAGCACTATCCAATACCCCCGCCATGCCCACGACCCGGCGTTTTTCGAAACCAAGACGGGCCGCCATCAACCAAACCATGGTATCCAAGGGATTGGAGACCACGATGACTCTGGCCTCTGGGGAAAGGTCGCGCACATAATCAGCAACAGTGTTCACGATCTTGCCATTGACCTCCAATAGATCCGAACGATCCATGCCGGGCTTGCGGGGCAGGCCCGCAGTCATGATGAAGAGATCCGAATCGGCGGTGTCGGCGGGATCTTGGGTACCGAGCAATCGACAGGAATAACCCTCGACTGAGGCGGCCTGATTCAGATCCAGAGCAATACCCTGAGGGCGGCCCTCAAGAATATCGATCAGAACGACTTCATGGGCCAACTCTTGTTCAGCAAGACGCTGGGCACACGTCATTCCGACGAAGCCAGCACCAACGACGGTGACACGTGTCATGGGAGGAAGCAGGGAGTCAGGTTGGCGCCAAGAAAGGGAGTTCTCCAGCGCACGGGACCGAGCATCTTAGCGGCGCTCCGCTCGGGTGGAAATGGGCCGAAGCTCAACTTCGCAGAAAACTGGTTTCGTTGGCGTCCCACCAGAGTTTCCAACGTTCGTAGCCTTGGCGCCGGTCGGACTCTTTGGCGGCATGGTCAAAAGAAAAATTCTGGCCTGAGATCCGACGTAGGGAAACGACCGTGGCCTCCCGGACCCAAGAAACTTCGTCCATCAATGCCTCGATCAGATGAGGAACCGCGGGTTTTGCCTCCCATTCTCCAAAGGTGTGGGCCGCCAAAAAACGGGAGAATTCATAAGGATCAGCCAGCATGGGGTAAAGATGCGGCAAGATTCGATCGTCTGGAAAGGCAACCAAACTTTCTAGGGCGTCATAGCGGGCACTGGGATCCTCGTCCTGGAGTTGTCGGAGCAACACGGCGATCTTGGGCGGAAAAGCATCCTCCAGAGAGTCGGCCTCCTGGTTCTCCGCAGTTTCTTGCTGACGGACTCGAGATTCCATAGCAGCCAGACTGTCACGCAACATCTCCTGGGCGGAACGATGTTCTCTGGCGCGGTCCTCCAAAACAGACAAGGCGCCCTCCAAGCGACCCAATCGGGAATCACGACTCTCCCCGGTAGAAGCAAGAAGGGACAGTTCCGAGGAAATGGCGGCCAATTGAATTTCCACTTGACGTCCCAATTCCACCAAAGTGGAAGCCTCTTGCCGGGCGGATTCCACTTGCGCTTCCAACAGGCTGCGAGCACTCAGGAAGGACTCTTCTAGATTAATGTTTTGTCTCGAAGCCTGGCCCTGAACAAGAACCAGGTTCGCTTGCAAGGAGCCCAACTCACGAACGGCTTCATCATGAAGCCGATTATTTTCCAGCCAAGCAAGAGTGGCCCCGGCGAGAGCAAAGAGGCTCACAAGAAGGGGCCCAAGGAAAAGAAGGCGCGAACCCGACGCGGTACCGGAGACGCGCGCAGTAAAACCTGGGACAGAACTCAGAAGATCGCAACAAAGGCCGCACAAAACCTTGGAATCCACCTCCACCGCATCCCCCGCCGCGACCTCGGCATCGGGCACGCTCTCGTGACAAAGACTGCAAAAGAAGAGTTCCATGGAAGTTTGGGACACCAGCCTACTTTAGCCGCTCCGGCGCCCACTCCAGAAAAGGGCGACACTGAAGCACAGCAATGCGGCCAAAAGAAGATGGCGCTGAATGCTTTTGGGAAAAAAATCCTGGCCAGCCGCGAGCCACCGAAACCAAGCCAGCTCGGAGGCAGAAAATTCGTCTTGGATCGGTGCCAACAAACGGGTTTGTCCGTCGCTGGTCGTTGCCTGCAACCATGCGGTATCCGGCCAGGGCCCGGACTGCCAATTGCCCGCCGGCCCAGGCACAAGGGTTCGGAGGGCAGAATCCTGCAAACCCACGCGGGCCCCAGCGTCACCAAAATATTGCACGACTTGCCCCTTGCGGTGCCAAGTCCCTCCCGTGAGCGAGGCGGCGAATGCCTCCAGCCAAGAGGAATCCAAATGATTGGGGTCCACAGCCCAACCCAAACAAGTGACCCCTTGGCTCAATCGTGCCGCGGCCAAAACCGAGCCACGAGCATCCACCACCACCGGGACTGCGCCCGGGGCCAGGGCCATGGAGGGTGAATCCTGCGGCAGGGAGAAATGGGAGGGAAAATCAAACCAAAGTGGCTGGACGACGGTGGCCGTTCCGTTTCGCTGCGGAAAAATTTCTCGCGTGGCCTCTCGGAGACGGTCGGACAAGGAATCCCCGGTCTGGAGTTGGCCCAGTTGGGACAAAACAGAGAGCTGGGCTTGTTCGCCGCTGGGAATGCAATAGGTTCGATCAAAATGACCGCTCAAAGTTTCACCCAGCAAGGCCCAACCCCCGGACGGGGCAGCGGAATTGCCGTCCGCAAGGAGGAGAAGGTCTCCGGCGGACGGACCTTGCCTCAACAATTGGTTCAGAACATTCTCAAGATCGGTCGGTCCATGGGCCAGCAATCGGCCCTCGCTAGGCAAGGCAAATGGAGCCTCCAAGTCCGCACCAAAGGGCCACACTTGCCAATGTCCACCTCCTCGGGACACTTTCTCGAGCAAATGGAGAGCGGCGTCCAAATTGGCTTGTCCCATGGAGCCGGATCTGTCCAGCAGAACTGTGACCGGCCGAATCGGGGGTTGCGGCAGAAAAAGACTTTGGCCAGGAGGAGCTGCGGCCCAAAAGGCGGGATCGTCGGAAACCAATACCGTCCATTGCTGCGCCTGACCCAACTGTCCCCAAGCTTGCAGAGGTGGGTCGGTCCACCAAAGACCCTCCGCCTCTTGTCCGCTGCCGACCACGACCCAAGTGGAACCCGTGGGGACCCCTTGCGGACAAATCAAACGCCGGGCCCCTGGATCCCCCACGAAAAAGGAACGCTCCGCGACTCCGTCAGAATCCGTCCACCGCAACTGGATCTCACCTGCCGATTCCAATTCCACTCCCAGGTGTAACCAAGAACCCGGTTCCCATTTAAAAAAACGAGGAGACACAGTTTGTCCTTCGCTACCGGCCAAGGCCAAGTATCCTGCCTCCGGATCGGAAATCGCCAACTGAACTCGAACTTCCAAAAGGCCCGAAGTGGGTCGCATTTGGGGGGCCTCTAGGGCCAAGATGCGTGGCAAGGAGGGGGTCGCCGCTCCCTTGACCTGGCGCCCGGAGAAGGTCGAAATCGAAGGCAATCCGTCCGTGGAACGCCCGTCTGTGTGCACCAGGAGGCGATCGCCTGGGGCCATCCGATCCGCCATGGAAGTCAATGCCCTCCGTAATCGGGATTGCCGCCGATCGCCGACACCCGAGGGGGAACGGGAAAGATTTTCGGCAAAGAAAAAGACGCGCTCAGAGTCACCCTTGGCGGAATTCTCAGATTCTTGGCCGACGCTCAGGCTGTGATCCACCAAAGTCCAAAGGTGGCCGGATTGGGGCAGCACCAGAGAAAGAATGCCTGCCAGCCAAGCAAGGCCAAAAAAAACTGAGTTCCACTTCACACTGAAGAACCAACGGCAGGGCTCTGAATTCGTTCAATCCAGCCACCTGCAATCAAGCGATCTCCGCGATACACCGCAAGACCTTGGCCGGGATTCACGCTTTCCGCGTGTTCCAAGAACGAAATTTCAGCCCGATCGTTGGCCAAGATTTCTACCTTTGCGGCTACGCATCCTGGGGCAGAACGGTATTGCACAGCAACATCCAGCAGGACATCTCCTGGAAAAAAGTCCTCCCCAAGCCCTTGAAAATCTTGGACTTGGGCACTGGGACACCCCAAGGCACTACGCGGACCCAAGAGGACATCGCCCTCAACAGGACGAATATCCACAACGAAGAGGGGTTCATGCCAAGCGATACCCAGCCCCCGCCGTTGTCCTCGCGTAAACCCCATGTGCCCGGAATGCTCCCCCAATTCTTGGCCGTCCACATGCAGAAAGCGACCGGCTTGCCCCAGCCCTCCATGACGCAAAAGGTATTGGCGGTAATCTCCTTCCGGCACGAAACAGATTTCCTGACTGTCGGGTTTGGTCGCGACCCGAATGCCCGCTGCTGCCGCCAATTCCCGAGTTTTGGATTTTTGCAACTCACCCAAAGGAAGCAGGGTGCGCCGGAGCGTACTTTCCGGAACCGGAAACAACACGTAACTTTGATCCTTGTGCCGATCCCGCCCACGGTGCAATTCTGCCCGCCCGTCCGATTGCAAAATCCGGGCGTAGTGGCCGGTGGCCAACCATTCGGCCCCGATGCTGTCGGCGAAGCGAGCCAAACTTCCAAACTTGATGTCTCGGTTGCAAACGGCACACGGATTCGGGGTATGACCGGCGGCATAATCTTGCCGAAAGGCCCGTTGAATATGAACAAACTCCGCCTCCATATCCACGGCATGAAAAGGAATGCCCAATTGGTTTGCCAAAAGGGCGGCGTCTCGCGCATCTTCGGCCGAACAGCAACCTTGCCCCGGGCGCGGGGCGTTTTCAGGGGCAGACACCCCGTTGCGCAAAAACACACCCACCACGTCGTAGCCCTCTTGAATCAAGAGAAGCGCGGCGACGGCAGAATCAACCCCCCCGGAGAGGGCGGCAAGAACGCGGGGATGTGCCATGGCCAACGCTAGGATACCGCCCGGGTTCCCCCACCCCCTTCCTTCAAACCTCAGCATGCAAGTTCCACTTCCCTTCGTCCTGACCCAGGATCCTCAGTTGCCAGCCGGTTCCACCGTGCCGGATCTCTCCTCGCCCACGCAGGCCACGGAATCCCAGACCAGTGCTCTGGGAACCCCTCCAGCGGCCCCGCCGGCCACCTCCGGAGGTTGGCAGCAAATGCTCCTTCCGTTGGGTTTTCTATTTCTATTCATGTGGCTCTTCGTCCTTCGCCCGGAAAAGAAGCGCCAAAAAAAGCGCCAGTCTATGCTTGACGCCATCCAGAAAGGAGACCGTGTGGTCACTTTGGGGGGGATGCATGGGGAAGTCGCCCGGATGGACGAGAATGGAGTCACCCTCAAAGTTGCGGACGGTGTGCGCTTGCGATTTGACCGTAATGCCATCGCCCGTCCCGCGTCTTCCCCGGCAGAGGAAGGCAATTCCCTCGCCAACACCCCTCGGACCTGAGTTCGACCTTGTCTTAAGGCGCGGGGCCCGGCGTCGCATGGATGGACCTTCCCGTCCCATCCATGTGCCGTCATCTCCGTGGCCGCCGCGCTGAAACTTACGTCGCCGACCTCCTTCGCTCCCAAGGCTGGACGATCCTTCGCTGGAACTGGCGAACGCCCTACGCAGAAGTAGATCTCTTGACCCAGGATCCCACTGGCGACCTCGTAATCGTGGAAGTAAAGAGCGCAAGTCCGCGGAGTCCCCTCCAAGGAGAAGACCTTTTGCGCCCCACCCAGCGACGACGCCTGGGTCGCGCCGTCCTTTGGTTGCAGCAACGATTTCCGGACCCCATTCGCGTAGATTTGGTTTGGGTCACCCTGAGCCAGGGCAACCCGCAGGGAATGACGCGCTACCGAGATGTGGACTTGGTTTGATCTCCCACTACCGAGATGTGGACTTGGTTCGGTCCCGCACCATGGCCGCCCTCAAGAGGGGTTCCACCCAAGAAACCGGTGGTAAGTCCATGCCTCGCCGCCGGCAGACCTCTTGACCCCAGCGCCGGAAATGTTCTTCCTCCAGGGTGTCCCAAGTGTGCCATGGCCCCGCTCCCTCGTCTTTGGCCACCGCGCGAAGCTGCGCCAAGAGGTTGCGATAGGCCATTTGGTAACGAGGAGGGCCATTCCGCGCCAATTGAATGGTGCTGGCCAAGGTCCAAGCCGGATGGGGACTCCAAGCCAAGGCTCGTGCCTGGGCCCGAAATTCAGGCCAAACCAAGGGATCACCCGTGGTCAATAAAGAACGGAGGGAAGGAGCCAACAGGGTAACCCAAGGAAGAACCCCGTCAGCCACGGGCACACTCTCGGGTAGGTGACCACTCTCATGCAGGAGCAAATCCTGAAAGAGAAGGTCTTCAACACTCAAATTCGACTGCGCCAAAGATTGGACTTGAAGACGCTGATCCAAATCAAAATCCTCCGGCCAACCCCCATGTTCTGGGACCTGCTGAATTTCCGTTCCTCTCCAGGGATCCATTTTTGCCAATTGTTTGCTCAGGGACTCCGCTTGCTGCAGACCAAGGTCCGCGCGCAAAAAAAAGCCGCGAAAGAGGGAGGCACCTGCGGCCCTCTCCATACCCAAGGTTTCCGCGGAATCGGCCAAGAACAAAACCAGAGAGTGTTCACTGCCCGGCCAAGGGACCTCCAACACATCCACCCCGGACAACAAGACCACGCACACACCCCGATCCGCCCGAGAGCCCATCAGGGGCATGAATCCGTGGCGCAAGAAAGTGGCCCAAGGTTCGGAGGCAACCGCTTCGGGCCGCACCAATTCAGCCAAAGGCCCCATCTGCAAACGAGGGGCCAAGTGAAATCCGCTCGGCAACTCCGCTTGTTCACACCACTCGTCCAGTTGCAACAAGAGGGAATCCAGAGTGGGATCGGACCGGATCGGTAATTCAGCAGCCAAGCGATGGAACACGACCCGCACTCGCCGTTCCTCGGAATCCGAAGGAAGCAATATCAAGCGTTGACGTTCCGAGGAAATTTGTCGAACCACTTCGGCTTGCTGGGAAGTTTGGGCGATCCGATGGGAAAGGTCCAAAGAACCTGTTAAGGAATGGTGGAAGGCATCTTCATGCAAAATTTCCAGGGCTTTTCCCGGGTTTCCTTCCGCTTGCAAGAGAATGGCTCGCGCGCGGCGACGCAAGGGAGCAGAATCCACTGACCGTCCGGCCCGAAGCAAGGCCCGCCGGACCTCCGCACGCATGCCAACCTCCTCCACAAATTGAATTGCAAAGCCGAGGTTGAACCATGGGTGGTGCGGCCAACGACGAACCCCCTCGCGAAAGGCTTGGCCCCGCATTTTTGTATCGGACCAAAGCCGTGCTTCAAGGTAAGCCAAGTCGGCATGTCCAGGATCGTCCCTCTTCCAGCGCTGCAGATCCGCAAAGGCCTCGCCCCGTCGGCCAATACCCACAAGCATCTGTTGGCGCAAGCGTTCCCCCGCGACCGATCTTTGGCCCTCCCAGCCCAAGGCTCTGGCCAATTCCAAATCTTGGGAAGTCGGGCCACGCAACAGGGCGGCGCCGAGGGTTCGTTCCGGGTGTTCCAGGCGGCGGGCCTCCTTCACCAAAACGGGCCCACTGCAAGAAATGAGCAGAATCGCAGACAGCAGGAACAAGCGAATCAGCATGAAACCGCTGGGGACAAACGAAAGGCGCGCCGCAAATCCGGGGGGAGATCCTTGCGCTCTTCATCCACCAAAATTGGGGCCTCTTGTGGGCCCGGGAATCCCGGGCCGTCCATCGCCGCCCTAGACCCACCCAAGAGCAGAGGAGCTTGGTAGGACACCAAGGCATCCAACAGGCCTTGCCCCAAGAGAGCGCCCTGCAAACGGGATCCACCCTCCACCAACAAGCGACGAACTCCGTAATCCGCGGCAAGTTTCCGCCAGAGGGAATCCAGCAGGAAGCGCCCGTTTGAATCCACCGGTTGGGCCAAAATTTCCACCTGCTTGGCCCTCCCAGAGCCGTGGTGGGCCAATTCCTCCGGAAGAACCAAAAGCAAGGGACTGGAGGTCGTCATGAGGGTGGAATTGGGTCCAGGAAGCGTCCGGGCCAAGGCAATGCGCAGGGGTTGATGTCCGGAGTCGTCCCCCCTTGGGCGAGCACTGAGAGCAGGATCATCCCGAGCAATGGTCTCCGGGCCGGCCAGAACCGCATCCACCGAGGCCCTCAAGGCGTGGCCTTCCAATCGCGCGGCCGAGCTCGTGATCCACTGACTCACCCCAGAAGAAGAGGCCATTTTCCCATCCAAGCTGGCCGCCCATTTCGCCAAGGTCCAAGGACGGTCCGATTGGGACAAAGACGCCAAAAATGCGCCGTTGTCCGCAGAAAAATGACTCGCCGTTTCCGCCAAGTGGATGTCAGTCAGCCCTTGTTTGCGCAGAAAATCCAATCCAGCGCCCTGGTGGCGTGGATCCGGATCCAAGGCCCCCACCGTCAACTTGGACACCCCAGCATCCAAGAGATGCCGGGTGCAAGGCGTTCGCTTCTTGTTGGACCCCGAACTGGAACAGGGTTCCAAGGTCACGACCATTTCATCCACTCGACCCGACCTGGCCTGTTGGGCAGTTTCATCCCAAGCTCCCGCATCCCGCAAGGCTTGCTCCTCGGCGTGGGCCTGACCCCATTCCGCATGGAACCCCCGGCCCACAATCTGGCCTTGCCGCAGGGCCAAGGCGCCAACCCTTGGGTTTGGTGCCGTCCACAACCAACCTGCCCGCCGGGCTTCGAGAAAAGCTTTTTCAAGAAGGACCGACGTTCGGTCCGTCACACCGAAGCCACCCGCAAGGGGGGTTGGGGCAAGATGATGCGGCCCTTTTCTTGGGCCAAAATGAGCTCGCGGCCATGCCACTCCTGGATCCGCACCGGCAAATCGGTACCAGCCACCAAACCCGCAGTCTCCGGCAAAAGCGAACGATAACCCGTTTGTGTGCGACCCCGCCAAAATCCTGGGTTGCGATCGCTGGGTTCCTCCAACAAAAACCGGCTGGACTTTCCGACCTGCAAAGGAGTTCGCTGCACGGCAATTTCTCGTTGTAGGTCCAAGAGGTGGCGGTTCCGGCGGCCCTTTTCCGCAGCAGGCACGTCGTCCGGCAATTCGGCGGAGACCGTCCCAGGACGAGGGGAG
>CAYXFZ010000023.1:0-10926 GCA_964464385.1 uncultured Planctomycetales bacterium | reverse complement strand
GGGGAGTACTGAAAGACGAAGGACTGCAAAAAACCAAACTCCCGCATGGCCGCGGCAGAGGCGGCAAACTCCTCCTCGGTTTCACCCGGGAACCCCACGATCCAATCTGAGACCAATTCCAAGTCGGGCATACGGTCTCGAAGAAGATCAATTCGGCGCCGGTAGAGGTCAAGGTTGTAGCCCCTCTTCATGCGCTTCAGCACGGAATCGGAACCGGACTGCAAGGGGACGGGAAGAAGACGCAGAAACTGGGGGGATCGGGCCATGGAATCCGCCAATTCAGCGTCACAGTAAGAAGGATGCAAAGTGATCAACCGAACCCGTGCGATGGCTGGGATTTCAGCCAAGCCATCCAGCAAACGGGCCAAACTTGGTTTGCCGGGTAGATCTCGACCCCAGGCATCAATGGTCTGCCCCAGGAGAGTAATGTCCGTCACGCCTTGATCGGTCAAGCGTCGGCACTCGTCCAATACAGAGTGCGAAGGGCGACTTTCCACCGGCCCGCGCACGCTCGGCACGATGCAGAAGGTGCAATGCAAATCACAACCTCGCATCACGCCCACAAAAGCGGCGTGGCCAGGGGATCGTCCAGCAAAATCCCGGATCGGAGAATCCACCGGAAAGGCAGCTTCGCCCACTTGCAGGACCTGCTCTTCGCCACTTTGAACTCGCTCCACAAAATCGACCAAACGTGGGAAATGTCGAGATCCGCAGACCACATCAACGTGTGGTTCGCGATGGAAGAGTTCTTCCCCCTCGCGATCGGCCATGCAACCGCCAACCACAACCACCAACTCCGGCCGAGCCCTCTTGAGACGCTTAACTTCACCGAGTAAAGAGTGCACTCGTTGCTCGGCCTGTTCCCGCACAGAGCAAGTATGAAAGAGGACAGCTTGGGCGTTTTCCAGGTCTTGGGTTTCCTGCCAACCCCTCGCGAGGAAAGCGGCACGAATGATCTCGCCGTCATAAACATTCATCTGGCACCCAAAAACGCGCAGATGAAAGTTGCGCTCGGAACCGGAGAAGCCCACCGCTTCCATTGCCCTAGTCGTTGGAGACCGTTGCCAACTCTTCGGCGATGCAACCAGGCCCCGGGTAAATGCCGTCAAGCAACAACTGATCCAAATCCAAGCCTTTTTCTTCCGCCAAATCGGCAAGCAAAAGTCGGTGAGTCGCACCATCCGCAGTCAAATAAATGATTGCGTTCCGGTGGATCAACTCAGCGTCGCTCAGAATGGCCGTGTGGCCAGGATCTTTACGCAAGGCTTTGCGTGCCTGTCGGTCGCCAAAGTCGTCGAAACCGGAATAGGACGTGAAACCGGGTGTCATCCCCTCCCAGTCATCCAAATAATCTTCGGGGGTCTGCCCCTCCAACATGTAACTCTCGGGACCGACCTTGGGGTGAAAAAAAATGCGAGCATTCCGCTCGGTACGGTCCACGTAGCGATCCTTCCACAGCCGAAGAAAAAATTTCTGTCCATTGTCGCGGGGCCAGGATTGGTTGTGGTCCTGCCGATAGGCCATCAAATGGCCGAAGACCCGGCTCATGTTCTGCTCATTGGCCGTCATGTTGGTCCGGTCAATCATCTCGGGAATGGACTGCGCCAAGTAAGTCGCCAAGATGCCGATAATCATGACCACAACCATGATCTCCAGCAGAGTGAAGCCTGCGCGGGCGGTGGATCGAAGGGCGGTTTTCAGCAAGATCAGGTTCCTTGAGAGTAATCGGTGGCGTAGGTGACTTGATCCGCGGTCAGGGTATCAATGTCCATGCCCATCGCGGCCAATTTGATGCCGGCAATTTCCTGGTCCAATTCCTCGGGCAGGACATGCACGCCAGCACCCAATGAAGAAGCATCCTTGGCCAACATCATCATTGCCTGGAACTGGTTGGCAAAACTCATGTCCATGACTTCCGAGGGATGTCCCTCTGCAGCGGCCAAGTTGACCAAGCGGCCTTCTGCCAGAACATAAATCCGACGACCATCGTGCAGCGTGTATTCAATGCAATTGGGTCGCATTTCTCGCTTGGAGGCGGTCATGGCATTGAGATCCTTGAGGTTGATCTCGCAATCGTAGTGCCCGGTATTGCAGACGATGGCCCCGTCTTTCATGACCTCGAAATGGCGCTTGACCAGAATGTCCTTCATTCCAGTGGCGGTAATGAAGACGTCGCCGATGGCGGCGGCTTCGTCCATGGGCATGACCCGGCAACCATCCAGAGTGGCCTTGAGAGCAGCCGTGGGCTTGACCTCGGTAGCAATGACATTGGCCCCGGCGCCTTGGGCTCGCATGGCGCATCCTTTGCCGCAGTGGCCATAACCGCCAACGACGAAATTCTTACCGGCAAGCAGCACAGAGGTCGCCCGAATAATCCCATCTAAACTAGACTGGCCCGTTCCGTAAACATTGTCGAAATCCCACTTGGTCTCGGCATCATTGACGGCAATGACCGGGTATTTCAACTTTCCATCCGCGGCCATCGCCCGTAGGCGGTGCACGCCCGTGGTGGTCTCTTCGGATCCACCGACAATGGTGGCGGCAATTTCGGGGAATTCGGCATGGACCCGAAAAATCAGGTCGGCGCCATCATCCAAAGTCAAAGTGGGCGCAAAGGCAATGCACTGATCAATGGACCAGTAGAATTCTTCGGTATTTTGACCGTACCAGGCATACATATGCACGCCCTCGTCGGCAAGCGCAGCGGCCACGGAATCGTGGGTGGAAAGAGGGTTGCAACCGGACCAGGCCAGCTCGGCGCCGGCGGCACGCAAAGTGCGAATCAAAACGGCGGTTTCCTTTGTAACGTGCAAACAACCAGCAATGCGTTGCCCAGCAAGGGGCTTGGTCTTTTCAAATTTTTCGCGCAGGGCCAACAACACGGGCATGCGGGATTCTGCCCAGGCGATGAGGAGACGGCCTTCCTCGGCCTTGGCAAGGTCAGCAACCTTGTGGTCAACAGAAGTGGAGGGGTTCATGTGGGAAGCAATGGAGGGAAGAAGGGGGAATCAGACTGGGGTAACGGATGCTGCGAGGGACTCGATCTCCGGGACCAAATCCAGCTCTTCCCAAGGAAAACCCTGACGACCGAAATGGCCATGAGCGGCCGTTTGGCGGTAGGTCCACCCTTGGCCATCTTTGGAATGGAGGCCAGAAGGATGGCGGAGGTTGAGGCGCTCGATGATCCAATCCGGCGTCAACACTTCGTGGCTAACGCCACGATCATCTTCGAACGGGGCCAAATGACGAACCACTTCGGATAAGCGGGAATCGGACCATCCTTCTGCAGCAGAACCGAAGGTGTCCACGCGCACCGAAACCGGGCGCGAAACACCAATCGCGTAAGCGACTTGCAGTTCACAACGGTTCGCTAGGCCAGAGGCAACAATATTCTTCGCAATCCAGCGGGCGGCATAGGCTGCCGAGCGATCCACTTTGGTGCAATCTTTGCCGGAAAAGGCGCCACCACCATGACGAGCGGCCCCACCATAAGTGTCGACGATAATCTTTCGGCCGGTCAGGCCAGCGTCTCCGTGGGGCCCCCCGATCACAAAACGGCCGGTAGGGTTGATGTGAAACTCAGTCTCGTCGGAAATCAGCTCGGCGGGCAACACGGCGCGAATGATATTTTCTTCCACGACACGGCGTACCTCGTCGATGGTGACGTGGCTTTCGTCGGCATGTTGGGTGGAAAGAACGACGGCTGAAATCGCCACCGGACGCTCATCCTCGTAGCGGAAGGTCACTTGCGCCTTGGCATCCGGGCGGAGCCATGGAATTTCCTGGGAATCCATCAACTCGGCGTGTCGCGCCATCAGCAAATGGGACCAATGAATCGGCGCCGGCATGAGGGCCGGAGTCTCGTCGCAGGCATAGCCAAACATCATGCCTTGATCTCCGGCACCCGTGGATTGCTCATCCTGGGAATCCTCGACTCCCTGTCGGATGTCGGGACTCTGTGCGTGCAGAGAACTGATGACCGCACAAGAGTCAGCTTCAAAGCCGATGCCCTCGTAAATGTAGCCAACTTCGCGAAGCACGGCCCGAGCAATGTCCTGTGGGGGAACGTATGCCTTGGTGTGAACTTCACCGGCAAGACAGACCAAACCGGTGGTCACGAGGGTTTCGCAGGCCACCTTGGATTGCGGATCTTGGGCCAGACAGGCGTCCAAAAAGGAATCGCTGATCTGGTCAGCGACCTTGTCTGGATGCCCCCTAGACACGGATTCAGATGTGAAGAGCTTGGTTTCCATGAGGGAAGGGTGAATTCTACGAGATCAGGCCTGATTTCGCCATGAGATCCATGGTTGCTTGCACCGCCCCACGATTTTGAGAGACCGCAGCTTGAGCAGCGGCGCCTGCTCTCCGATTCTCTTCCGGATCCGCCAGCTGGTGCAGCAGGGCTTGGGCGGCACCGGCAACATCCAAGACTTGGATCAGCCCACCCTCGGCCGACAAGAGATCCACTTCGAGTTCAAAATTCTCGACGTAAGGGCCCACCACCGGGACTTTGCCAAGGGCTGCGGGTTCAAACATATTTTGGCCGCCATGCGGCACCAGGGATCCGCCGACAAAGACTGCGTCCGCACAGCGATAGACCTGCTCCAATTCGCCAAATCCATCCACCAGGAGGATGGCACCCCGGGCCAAGGGGGAGGTGGAGATTCGGGAGAGGAGAAGGATCGGGCGATCTCCTGACGCGGACCGCAAGCCATGCACAAGCCCCTGCGCCCGCTCCGGATGGCGAGGGATCACAAGCAACAAGGCATCCAAATCCCGAAGGGCGGAAACCAACTGGACTTCTTCATCCGCATGAGTGCTGGCAAGGGCCACCACGCGTTGCTCCCCTACCCAAGTTCGCCACCGAGCTTCCGCTGGGGAAGAAGGATCCGAAGGTAGGTTTTCCCATTTCAAATTGCCAGTCACCGTGATTCGTTCCGGAGCAACGCCGAGCGCCCGGAATCGTTCCGCGTATTTTTCATTTTGCACTCCCCATGCCTCGATGCGATCGAATTCTGGCAAGAGACGCAACACGCGCCGGTAGCCAGTCATGGAACGACGCGTAATGCGGCCGTTGACAACCACCACGGGAATGGTCCGGTCTTGGCAAGCCCGAAGGAAATTGGGCCAAATTTCCAACTCCACCAAAACCACAGAGCTCGGTTGAACCCGACGGAGGAAAGCGGAACAAGCGAGCGGGAGGTCCAATGGGAAGGCCAACACGGGCAATTCGGGAAACAAGCGATGAGCCGTTTGCCTCCCTCCCGGGGTCGTTGAACTGAGGATGACAGGCCCGATCCCTTGAGCCAAATAGGCACGCACAAGGGGAGCCAGGGCAATGATTTCCCCGACCGAAACGCCGTGAAACAAACAGCCGCCTCGTGCATCGTCTGGAACAAGAACACGACCTAGCCGAGCCGGTAGGGATTGGCGGGCGTTCGCCGAAAAAAGGAGGCGAAGCAACACCCAAGGGATCAAGAGCAGACCGGCCAGATGAAGAAGGCCGCTGTACAGCCAATAAACCCCACGCGACGAAACGGTCATTTCAAGCGCGGCCGCAACACTGCTTGTATTTTCGCCCGGAACCACAAGGACAGGGAGCGTTCCGTGCCACCTTCCCTCGGTTCCGTCCGGGAGGGGCGGAACTACCGGCCGAGGGTGCTTCCGGGGTCGTGCCTGGACTGGGCGCGGTGCCGTAACCCACGGCAACCGGCCGGGGAGCCGAGGTTGCCGGGCCGGCGGTTTGCGAGGGGGACAAGGCGGGGGCGAAAGCCGGATGACTCGCCTCCTGGGACGACCAAGCAGATCCCAATCGAGATTGATCTTCTTGCCGGATCTGCACTTTGAGAATGTAATCCGTGACCTGATCGGCGATCAAGAAAAGCATGCCTTCAAAGGCCTCCAATCCCTCCCGTTTGTATTCGTTTTTAGGATCGACCTGAGCGTAGCCCCGCAAACCAACGCCTGCCCGGAGTGCGTCCATGTTGTGGAGATGGTCTTTCCACTTGTTGTCAATCGCATCCAAGAGAAGAAAGCGCTCCAATTCACGCATGCCTTCCTGGCCAACTTCCGCGTCCCGATGAGCCAAGAGACGATCCACATCCTCTCGTAAAACAACGGCACAACCGTCAAGGCCCACTTCTTCCAAATCGGAGAGGGCCACAGCGGAACCCCATTTGCGGTGGGCCCATTGAGAAATAGAGTCGTAGTCCGGAGCAATATCCTGCCCATCCCCCTGGGACTGAGAAACGGTTTCCTCGATCACTTCGCGAAACATCTCCTCAATCTTGGGTCGAAGCTCTTTTGCCTCCAGGGCATCTTGCCGTTGGTCATAAACCAAGTGGCGCTGCTTGTCCATGACCTCGTCGTATTCAAGCAGATTCTTTCTCATTTCAAAGTGGTAACTCTCCACTTTCTTTTGGGCCTTTTCGATAGCTCGAGAAACCATTCCGGATTCCACGGGTTCGCCACCTCCCATCCCAGCACGACCCAGGAAGTTCTTCACCCAATCCCGATAAAACCGCCGCATCAAATCATCATCCAGGGACAAAAAGAATCGAGATCGGCCGGGATCACCTTGACGACCACAACGGCCGCGCAATTGGTTGTCAATCCGGCGGGCTTCATGGCGTTCGGTGCCTAAGACATAAAGACCACCAGCGTCCAAGACCTGTGTTCTTTCCGCTTCACATTGGACTTCCAATTGACGGCGATGGCTGGCAATGGCTTCCCCGTCACCTTCCTCGCTCCAGCCCTGGCGGGACATTTCGGCCGACAGTAAGCCCTCCAGATTCCCGCCCAGAACAATGTCGGTGCCTCGACCGGCCATGTTGGTGGCCACCGTGACGGCACCCTTGCGGCCGGCTTGGGCCACGATGCTGGCCTCTTGCTCATGTTGCTTGGCATTCAACACTTGGTGCTGGACGCCGCGGCGCTTCAACATGCCGGAAAGCATCTCGGAACTCTCTATGGTGATGGTCCCCACCAAGACTGGTTGCCCTTGCGCATGACTCTCCGAAATTTCCTCGGCAATCGCCTTCCATTTGTCCTCGGCCTTGAGGTAAATGACGTCCTTCTGGTCATTCCGAACGATGGGACGATTGGGCGGGATGTTGATCACATCCAGATCGTAAATGGAAGCAAACTCACCGGCCTCGGTCATGGCCGTCCCTGTCATGCCAGAGAGCTTCTTGAAAAGGCGGAAGTAATTTTGAAAAGTAATGGTAGCCAAGGTTTGGTTTTGTGCGCGCGGGCGTAACCCTTCCTTGGCCTCAACTGCCTGATGCAAACCATCTGACCAACGCCGACCTTCCATCAATCGCCCCGTAAATTCATCCACAATGATGACTTCCCCATTCCGAACCATGTAATCCACGTCATTGGCATAGAGATGAAGAGCGCGCAGAGAAGTCTCCAACACGTGCGGCCATTCCATGTTGGCCGCCCCGCTATAAAAATCCTCGATGTTCAAAGCTTTTTGGGCAACGACGATGCCCTCTTCCGTCAAGATTGCCTGCTTCTCTTTTTCCTTGAGTTCAAAATGGGTTTCATTTCGCAACCGGCGCGCCACCTGCAACCCTTGGCGATATTTGTCGGCATCGCCCGTAGCCGGACCGCTGATGATCAGGGGGGTTCTGGCTTCGTCAATAAGAATGGAATCCACCTCGTCAATGATCGCGAAATCGAGATTTCGTTGCACCTGATCCTCCGTTCTGGATTTCATGTTGTCGCGCAGATAATCGAAGCCGAATTCATTGTTGGTGCCGTAAATCACGTCGGCGGAATACACTGGGTGGCGATCGGCCGGCGACATCCAGGACTGAATCGCCGCCACGTTCAATCCCAAATAGTCGAAAACAGGTCTCATCCAGTTGGAGTCTCGTTGCGCCAAGTAGTCGTTGACGGTGACGACATAGACCTTGCCACAGAGACCGTTCAAATAGGCCGGCAAAGTAGCAACCAAGGTCTTGCCTTCGCCGGTAGCCATTTCGGCAATGCCGCCCGAGTGCAGGGCCAGGGCGCCCAACAATTGGACGTCATAAGGTCGCAAACCTAGAGATCGGTCGGCCGCTTCGCGAACCATGGCGAAGGCGCGAGGAAGAATGGCGTCCACCTTGCCACCATCCGCAAGTTCTTGCCGCCAAGCTTGAGTCTGAGCACGCATGGCGGCCTGATCCAAGTCGGCGGCCCAATCGGCACAATCGTTAATAGCATCCACGGACTTGCGCATACGCCGCAAACGTCGAGCATTTTGCGAACCGAAGACCAAACGCAACATGCGGCCCAAGCCTGAGCCCAACAGGCCCAGGGAATCGCTGATCTTCTCAAAATCCACCATGCGAGGCCTTTGCGTGCCTCCGGAGGCGGGCAAAGGGCGGTCAGTATAGCCCGGCCTGATCCCTCTATCAGGCGCTGGGCTCTCCTTCCTGAAGAGATCCAACGAGCTCGGCAATCCCAATATCTTCGACATTCAACAAACCGCGGAGGTCCGCTGCAATCCTGCCGATCAAACCAGGATCAGAGAAAGATGCGGCTCCGATCTGCACGGCAGCGGCACCAGCCACGAGATAGTCCAGGACATCCTTGGCAGAGCTCGCACCACCGCTGGCCAGGACCGGAATGGAAATCGCCTTCGAAACCAAATGCACCCATCGCAGGATGATGGGGCGCACGGCAGGTCCAGCCAATCCGCCTTGTCCGGTGCCCAAGACGGGACGACGCGTTTGCCAATCCACCACCAAGCCCAGCAGAGTGTTGGCCACGGTTACGGCGGCGGCCCCGGCGGTCTCGGCAGCTTGCGCAAAGGGGACCATGTCCGCAACATTGGGGGAGAGCTTGGCCCATAGAGGCAAATCGGTTTCCTCCCGGCAAGCACGCATTGCAGCGGAAAGTTTGTCGGCATCGGTGGCAAAGGGAAGCCGACCACCATCCACATTGGGACAAGAAAGGTTGATTTCCAGGGCGACGAAGACATCGGTTCCCTGCAAGGCCGCCACCATTTGCGCATATTCTGCCACCGAATGTCCACCGACGTTGGCCACGACGGGGACCTCCAAGGAGGCCAAGGCCGGCACGGTATCGGTAAGGAAGGCCTCCAGCCCTCGGTTCTCCAAGCCGATGGAATTAAGAACTCCGGCCGGGGTCTCCACCATGCGGGGCATGGGGTTTCCGGCCCGCGGTTTCGGAGTGACGGTCTTGAGAACCAATGCCCCCAAATCCCCCGGCCCCAAAAATGCCAAGCCAGAAGGGTCATGGCCAAAGGTGCCGGAGCCGGTCATCAAGGGGCTTTGCAGAGAAAGCGAACCGACGGTCGTGGTCAGCATGAATCCGCCGGATTTGAGCTAAGTTCAATTTTCGCCAAGCCGGAAATCAAGAGAACAAAAGAAACGGAAATGCAGGCGTCGGCAAAATTGAAGGAGGGCCAAGGATGGAAAGGCCAAAACCCTAAATCCAGCCGGAGAAAATCTCGGACTTCCCCATTGCCGGACCAAGGCAACCAACGAGACAAGTTGTCCCAAAGATTTCCCATTGCACCGCCAAATAAGAGGGCCAACACAAAGAGACCACGTCGATTTTGCGGGTTCTGGCGAAAAACCAGAGCAATGAGGACGGCCACGGCAACCAAGCGCAAGAAGGTCAAGGGAACCGTCAATCCTTGGCCCCAGCCAAAAATTCCGCCAGGATTGGTGGTCTGGTGCAAAACCAACCAGTTTCCGGCCACAAAAACAGGGCCTTCGGCGGTCAAAGAAAAGACCCAAGCCTTGGAAAACAAATCGATGACGACCAAACCCAATGCGAAACACCAAAAGAGAGCCAAGGCGGGCCCACGAAGCCTAGTCGTCGGTGACAAGTTCCCCCTTTTCATCCAGTTCTTTGCAAGCCACGCAGTATCGCGCATAGGGCAAGCTATACAGGCGACGAATGGGAATCCACTCATTACAGGCCTCACAAAGGCCAAAAACCTTGCGTTCCATCCTTTCCAGGGCAGCTCTGACGTCCTTGAGGATTTCCTCCCCATTGGCGATCAGGCCGATTTGGAACTCCCGGGTGCCGGCGGAACCGGAATCGTCCCCGTCTTCGGAAATGGGTGCATCCACCGATTTCAAGACCGATTCTTCAATATGCTCCATTTTGGAACCCACTTGATCCAGGATCTCGACCAGCTGTTGGCGGCACTTGCGGGTTTGGGCAGCGGTAATCTTTGGCATGGGGGTTGGAACCGAAAGGATCGGCGCGGCATTCTAGGGGCTGTGGAAAATTCAGGTCAAGCCCCAGCCTCCTCCCGACTGACATTGGAGATCCAGGAATTCCTGGCCGCCCTGGCGGGCGAGGGGGGCCGTGCGGCCAGCACGGTGGAGGCCTACCGCCGGGATTTGGCCCGTTTTCAGCCCATCCTAGAAGAGCGTGGAGGTCGGGCCTGGGCGGAGCTCACGGCGGAGGATGTGGCCGCCACCTTGGCCGCTGCTACCCGTAATGGCTGCGGCCCCGCCACCTTGGCACGGGCCCTTTCCGCCCTGCGATCCTTCCTCAACCACCTTCGATTGGAACAACGCGCCCCCGAGCGAGATCCCACCCGAGGAGGTGGTCGCATTCGTTTGTGGAGCCGCCTTCCCGATGTCCTCTCGACGGAGGACACCTTCGCTCTTCTAGACGCTCCGCCGGAGCAGGGATGGCGCGGGCTCCGGGACCGGGCCCTGCTCGCCCTTCTTTACGGCGCCGGCCTGCGGGTTTCGGAAGCATGTGATGTCGGTCTGGGAGACTTGAGTTTGGGTGGAGGCCATGAAACTGCCCTCCTGCGAGTTTTGGGAAAGGGCGGCAAGGAACGCCTGGTGCCCTTTGCCGGTGAGGCCCTGCGTCGCACCCAGGCTTGGTTGGAGATTGCGCGGGATAGCCGCAATCCTCGGGGTGATTGGATCCTCCTAACCC
>CAYXFZ010000022.1:0-28585 GCA_964464385.1 uncultured Planctomycetales bacterium | reverse complement strand
AGGGCACCCAAATCGGAAATCGTGTTTTGGATTCCCGCAATGGTCACCTGACTCCAAAAGTTGTTCTCCATGAGAACCGAATTTTGCATTTCAGAATCCATCACGATATTGAAATTCTCATTTCCATGAATGGTGTTGCGGCCACCGTTCGCCCCAAAACCGAAAGAAATGTTGGTGTCGCCAAAATTTGGAGCCATATTGGAAGCAGAAAATCGCGGTAAGGTCACATCCAGAAAAATCCCGTTGCCGCTACCACCTACCTGTCCAAAGGGTTGGAGCTTGGCATTGATAATGGCATTGCCAACAAAGGAAGACGTGACATCCGCAAAGGAATTGCCGTTGTTTTCCGTTTGGATCCAAACATTGGTCCCGTTTTCAGCAATCAAGTTGTGAGAAATATCACCACTGATGGTAGCCGTCTTGCCCGACACGGATTTGGCGTGCAGCTTGAGCCCAGCGTCCAAAAATCCACCCGTGCTATTACTAAGATAACCCCCAATGCCGTTGGCTACAGCCGAACAGGAATTGCTGGCGTTGTTCGAAAAATCAGCCTCGGCAGAGAAAAGAATGCCAGCGGCTTCCACACCAACCCCGCTGAGAAAATTTCGCAACACGGACGTTGTGGAGGTGATGGAACCGCCTGGTTCTGCCTCCATGGAAATTGCAACGTCGCAGTTGGAAAGCGTGCAATCCGCCACTAAACCCGTAGCCAAAATTGCACCATCTGCAACGCGGATCCGAACCCCGAAATTGCCCGTCGAAGGAGCGAAGGTGCAATTTGTGATCCAAAAAATTTCGGTCAATACGCCGCCCACCGCAGGAACATCCAGTTTGATATCTACGCCTGAAGAGACAAATCCCTGAAAGACGCAATTGTCCAACAGAAAGGGTTGGCCTCCAGAGGAGGCGCCGCTGACCACCTCCACCCCGGAATCAAAACCGGTTATCGTGACCCCCGTCAAGGAAATCGAGGAGGTCATTACGGAATTCAGTCTGAAACAGGGGCCAGGATTGCTGTTGCCGCTAAAAATAAACGATATTGGATCGGAAAAGGGTTGCAAAATATCCACCCCATCCACAAAAACGATGGGAAACACTTCGCCATCATTGGCACTATCCAAAGTGCCAGGCAGGAGCTGCACTTGATCTCCGTTGCCGGATTTGGACAGGGCAAAGCCAAGGGTCCGCAAGGGCGCACTGGTCGATGTGCCATCATTGTTGTCATCGCCGGAATCTGGATCCACATACCAAGTCTGTTGGGAAAAAACGGGGCCGGATAGGGCCACAAATGCGAGCAGAAGAAATTTAACCATCCAACAAAGTACATCCATCCATGACGGCGGGTACGGGAAGTTTCATGGTTTGCAAGAGGGTGGGGGCAACATCGGCCAAAATTCCCGTCTTGCGTAGCTGTGCGCCTTGAAACTCTTCGCCGATGAGCACAAAGGGAACGGGGTTCAAAGTGTGCGCGGTGTGGACCGCATCCGTAATCGGATCCCGCATTTGCTCGGTATTGCCGTGGTCGGCGGTAATAGCAACGGTGCCCCCAAGTTGAAGGGCCTGCTCCACGATCAAGCCCAAGCAGCCATCCACGGCCCTCACCGCCTCTTCCGCAGCGACCTGATTTCCAGTGTGGCCCACCATGTCCGGGTTGGCAAAATTGATGACATAAAGATCATGCTCTCCCTGTTCCAAACGGGAGCAAACTTCTGCGGTCACTTGCGGAGCCGACATTTCGGGTTTCAGGTCGTAGGTTGCCACCTTGGGTGAGGGCACCAGGACGCGCTCTTCGCCCTCGTACACCTCTTCGCGGCCACCATTGAAAAAGAAGGTGACATGCGCATATTTTTCGGTCTCGGCGCAACGGAATTGTTGGAGACCGGCGGCGGCCACCACTTCGCCAAACAAAGCGTGCAGCTCTTCGGGAGGAAAGGCCACCGGGCAGGAGAAGTTGGATTGATACGAAGTCATCGTCGTATAAAAAACTTTTGGGACCGCGCCCCGCACGCACCCAGAAAACTCCGGCACCAAGAATGCTCTGCTGATTTGGCGCACCCGATCCGCACGAAAATTAAAGGAGAACACCGAGTCGCCATCTTGCATCGGGCAGGGCTCGCCGATCAAGATGGGCTTGATAAACTCGTCGGTTTCCTCTCGAGAACGCGCCGCCGCCAATGCACTTTGCCAAGAATCGGCGTGCGTATCGGCGCGAGCGTGCACCAAGGCATCCCACCAAAGTTGATTGCGTTCCCAGCGTTGATCCCGATCCATGGCCCAGTAACGGCCACAAAGACCCACAAGTTTGCCGCCAAACTCCTGCAGCATGCCCTCCAACTCTTCCAAAAAACCCGGAGCGCTGATGGGGGGCGTATCCCGGCCATCCAAAACCGCATGAAAGTGAAGACGATCCCCGGGGAGGCCCATGGACTGGGCCAACTTTAAGAGTTGCCGGTAATGCTCGTCCATGGCATGCACCCCGCCGGAGCCCACGAGCCCAAAGAGGTGCAAGCGCCCGCCGCCAGCACGGGCATGCTCTACAGCGCCGCGCAGGGCAGCGATGCGGGCAAAGGAATCCTCTTGAATGGAGGCGTTAATCCGCGACAAAGTCTGGCGCACCAGTCGGCCAGCACCCAAGGTCGTATGGCCCACTTCCGAATTGCCCATGATGCCTACGGGCAAGCCCACTTCTTTGCCGCTGGCCGACAACAAAGTCGAAGGCCATTCTTCCTGCCAGCCAAGAAAGTTCTCGGCCGGGGCGGAGGTGATGGCATTGCCAGGGCCAGCGTCGGACTGGCCCCAACCGTCCAACACGATCAGGAGAGTGGGTCGTTTTTTCACGACGCTTGCGAAGACGAGGGGAAACGCGTCACCCCTACGATACGCCCGCGCGAAGGCCCGCCGACCTTGGCTCCTCGCCTTGCTTCCCTTGCTTCTCGCCCTTCTTCCCCTCCTGCAAGCGGTTTTCCCGGCACCTCTGCCGAACGATCCCGCGAACCCGCGTCGCCTCCGTGCGGATGTGGAATTTTTGGCAGCAGATGCCCTGGAAGGAAGAGAAACCGGCACTCCGGGAGCGGCCCTTGCGGCGAACTGGGTTGCCTACCGTTTTCGCCGTCTTGGCCTCCAGCCCGTGGGGCCAAGCTTCTTGCAGAGTTTCCCCGCCGAGCCCATTCATCTGGATGCCGAACGATGCGCCTTCTCTTTCCCATCCCCAGAGGGCAAAACCTTGCGCTTCTCTCCAGGGCCGGACCTGCAAGCCCACCCCGGGGCCCCACCTGGCACGGCGCAGGGTCCCTTGGTGTTTGCGGGCTACGGAATCTCCGCGCCCGAATACGACTACGACGACTTGGACGGTCTCGACCTCCAGGGAGCCATTGCCCTCGTTTTTCGATGGGAACCCCGCGCCGGAGATGCCGAGGCCCGCTTTGCTGGACTGACCCTGACCGAACATGCTCGGCTGGCCCACAAGGTGGCAGAACTCACGCAACGCGGGGCCCGCGCTGTCCTGGTGGCGTCCCCGCCCGGCTGGACCCAACACGAAGAAGCCCCGGGCAAACTCTGGTGGCCGGCCGATTCGCAACTCTTTCACCAGGTCATGCCCTTGATTCGGGCGCAGGCCGACCCGCTGGACTTGGCCAAGACCAACTTTTCTCCGACGGACGTATCCAATCAGTTTTTCTCGGTCTTGCAGGCCCAAGGCCCACTGCAAAGCTCCGTGCCGGTGGTATTCCTCGGCCAAGACCTCCTCCGCAGTTTGTTTGCCGCCGTTGGCCAAGACCCCACCGCTTGGGTCCAAGAAGTTGACATGGCCGGTGCCGGCAATGGTTTCCCTCTCGGGATCCAAGCCGAGTTGCAAGTCCATTGGCAAGCGCCCCGGCGCCTCGGCCGCAACGTCGTCGCCCTGTTGCCCGGCAGTGACCCGGCCGTGGCCAATGAAATCGTGCTGGTCTCAGCCCACTACGACCACGTCGGCCAATCCACTGCCGGCGAAATTTGGAATGGCGCCGATGACAACGCCTCGGGAATCGCCGGCCTCTTGGCCATTGCCGAATCCTTGGCCCAAGATCCGCCGCGTCGTCCCGTGCTTTTCCTGGCCACCGATGCCGAAGAATTGGGTCTCTTGGGTGCCGCCCATTTTCTCGCCGGCAAGCTCGGGGCCGCCAGCAACTTGGACAAGGTCGTTCGTCCATGCGCAGCACTCAACTTGGACATGATTGGCCGCTCCCGCAATGGCGAGATTCAGATCTTGGGCAGTCACTCTTCGCCAGAATTCGCCCGCATATTGGAGACCGCCTTGGAGGGCCTTGGCCTCCACCCCGACTTGGAAAACGAAGAATTCTTCGAGCGTAGTGACCAAGCGGTGTTCTACCGAGCGGGCATTCCAGTCCTCTTCTTGAATACCGGCGAACACCCCGACTACCACACGCCCCAGGACACGGCCGACCGCTTGCACTATTCCGCCATGTCGGCCATTACCGTCCTGGCCCGCCGCCTTACCCAACAACTGGCCAACGCTGCAGCGCCGCCACCCTTTGAGGACGGCTATGCTCGGCTTGTTCCGATCTTCGGGCGTTCCCCTAGACCCATCCTTGCTTGGAGCGTGAAATTTGAAGATCGACTCGACTTCTAACGTCTCAAGACAGCGAACCCACCCTGACATGACTTCCCCCGCCAACGTGCTGATCGGCCTGGACCTGGGCGGCTCGGCCATCAAAGGTGGCGTGTTGGTGGACGGTCAGCCCACGCACGAAACCACTTCTTCCTCGCCGGACAACTTTCATGCCTGCGCGGAAGCCTTGGCAAAGGCCGCCAAAAATCTGCAAGAAAAGGCTGGGCTTGCCCGCCTAACCCATGTGGGGGTAGCCGTGCCCGGGGTCTTGACTGCCCAGCGCAATGGCGTCCTGGATGCCCCCAACTTACCGTTCTTGGAAGACCAGCCCTTGCAAGAAGCATTGACAAAACTCCTGGATTGCGAAGTCATTTTGGAAAATGATGGCACCGCGGCCGCTCTTGGTGAGGCTCGCTTTGGTGACGGGGCCGATCATTTTTTGATGTTCACTTTGGGCACGGGCATCGGTGGTGGCTTGATTCTGGATGGCCAAGTTTGGCGCGGGCCCGGAGGCCTCGCCGGCGAGTTTGGCCACATCTCGGTGAATCATGAACACCTCTGTCGCTGTGGCGCGCGAGGTTGCTTGGAGGCCATCGCCTCTGCCGGGGCCATGGTGCGTCTCGCCAGCGAGCAAGGCGTTGGCGTAGCCAACTTGGAAGAATTGGCCAAGGCCGCCCGTGGCGGCGACAAGAACGCGCGGGCCATTTTGCGCAATGCTGGCAACGCCATCGGTGAAGCGCTCGCGCAAGTCGCCCTGCTCTTGGACGTGCGGCACTTTCTTGTGGGGGGGGGTGGCGCCCCAACTCTGGACCTCTTGCACGACCCGGCACTGCGAGTCTTGGCAGCCCGCGCCTTTGGCCGGGATGCCAATGACTTTTCCATTCTTGCCGCCACCCTCGGAAACCAAGCGGGCTGGATGGGCGCCGCCCTGACCGTAGCGGATTTCGCCGACCCTTAAGGGAGTTCGGCTCTTCGGCTCACCAACGAAACCATCAGTCGTCGGATCCCTCGCCCGAGGGCGTCCACCAAGCGTGCGACATGGTGTTCGTTATCGTCGCCGCAATCGGTCCACTGATGGCGGTAAGCAAAATGACGCCCCCGGTGCCGCCCACTTTGGCATTCATGGCCTTGAGTCGGCGAGCCAAGACGGCAAGCCATTCCTCATCGGAACCAGTCGGGTTCTGCTCGACCGCATCGGCCAAGCGCACCGCAAAGGCAGAGCGAATGAAAGCTTCACCCTCTCCGGTGCAAGAAACGGCAGCGCCACCATCGGCCCAAGTGCCACTTCCGGCCAAGGGCGAATCGCCGATGCGGCCAGGAGGCTTGCCCATGGTGCCGCCGGTGCTGGTTGCAGCGGCCAAACGCCCTTGCACATCCCGCGCCACCGCGCCCACCGTGCCGCCCGCCCAATTGCTTGCGCCGCCCTCGCGCACCACTTTTTCATAAGCCGCTTGCGAGCGGGGCACGATCAACTCGGAATCTTCCAAGGGCTCGAAACCTTGCGCTTCAGCCCAGGCATCGGCATGCGGGCCGGCCAGCAAGACAATCTCTGGATCCAGCATGGCCGCAGCAATGCGCACCGGATTGCGAAAGGCACGCAAGACCGCCAGGCCGCCCAAGCGCTGAGTGGCGCCACACATGACCGCGGCATCCAGGGCAACCTTGCCTTCCTGGGTGAGTGCACAGCCCGTGCCCGCATTGAACACGGAGTCGTTCTCCAGCACTTCGACAGCGGTGCAAACCGCATCCACTGCCGTGCCGCCCTCGGCCAGCACGGCACCACCAGCGCGGGCCGCGGTCAGACAGCCTTCGCGGTGACGGGGACGGGACTCCTCGGGGATGTCACCCGCCCCGCCGTGCACCAAGAGGAGGGGTTCAGGAACGGACAAGACTGAGAATTCTAGCCATCTTGGCTCTGCTCGCGTTTTCACGGCAAAGCTAAAATCCAAGTGTGACCCACGCACCCACGGACTGGTTGGTCGCCCCGACCCTGCGGCTCGACAAAGGAGAGGGCCTGGCGGAAGGGCTTCGTTTCCTGCGCGAGTTCGACCCGCGCGTGTTCTTGATTTTTGGTGGCGATGCCGAGGACGTCACTTGGATGAAAGAA
Source organism: uncultured Planctomycetales bacterium (assembly GCA_964464385.1). GTDB lineage: Bacteria > Planctomycetota > UBA1135 > UBA1135 > UBA1135 > CAYXFZ01. Next base: position 21,872 of record CAYXFZ010000022.1, on the reverse strand, counting down.
ACACTGGAGGATCAGGCCGGGCACTCCCTCTTGTTTGCCGCTGATTTGGAGCGCGGCGCCGGGCAACAATTCGATGGCCTGACCCCATTGCCCGATGCCTGGGCTCTTGGGCTCTTGGGTCCCGAGGCCTGCTATGACGCTGGCCATCGCACCGCCGCCGAGGCCGCCCAGGCCGGAGTGCGCTGGTTGCTCGCCCCGGTTTTGGATCTTCACATGACGGATGGAGTGTGCTCCCCCATCATTTCCAACCGCGCCTTTGGCGGTGATCTGCAACGCGTTCTGGAATGTGCCGGCGCATGGGCCAAGGGGGCCATGGATGCCGGCGGGATCCCCTGCGGCAAACATTTCCCGGGTCATGGGGGGTGTGCGCAAGACAGTCACGTCGAACACGCGATTTCCTTCGACGATCCCGAACCTCACCTCAAACCCTTCCGCGCGCTGGCCCAGAAACTCCCCACAATCATGGTCGGCCATGTCGAATACCCAATGCTGGACGAAGAAATGCGTCCGGCTTCGCGCTCCCCTGTGATGATGGACATCCTGCGCAAGGACATTGGCTTCGACGGTGTGGTCATCAGCGACTCCTTGAACATGTCCGGCTTCGGCGACGGCCCCCCCGAAGAAATGGCGGTGGATTGTTTGAATGCTGGTGTGGACATTTTGTTGGACCCGGAAGATCCGGTCGTCCTGGCCACGACCCTGCGGGCCGCAGTCGAGCGCGGGGATTTGGATCCCGAGCGTGTCGCCGAATCCACCCGCCGCCTGGAGGCCCTCATTCAGAGCACGGACGACCTGGAGGTCGCTGCCCCCCGCCCGCTGGTCTTGGGTGCTTCGACGAAACGCTTGATGCGCCCGCTTCATGGCGGCAGTCCCGGCCGCAAACCACCCCGCCCCGGGATCGCTCTGGACTTGGCCAGCACTCCCGACGCGGTTTCATTCTTGGAAGAGTGGGGCATCCCGGTCCTACCCGCAGATTCCAGCCCGCCAGACCCCATGCCCGAGGCCGTCCTGGTTCTATGTGGCGCCCGCGAGGGGCGCGGCCTCCCCAACCTTCCCGGTAAATGGCTTGACGCCCTGGTGCATGAACACCCTGTGGTCTATACCGCCGGCGGCCCCGAGGCGACCGATGTTGCTCCCGCCAGCTCCAAGGGCCTGCACATCCCCGGCCTCTCCCCTGCCTTGTTGGCCCTGCTCTTCGCCACCGAGGACGAAGAAGCCGCCTCGGAAGCCTAGAGTTTTGGGGGCGTGAGCGCCCTCCACCCTCTCGACTGGCTGGCCATCCTGGGCTATTTAGTGTTGGCCTTGTCGGTCGGCGCATGGATGTCACGTCGTGCCGGCCGGTCTACCGACGATTTTTATCTAGCCGGCCGAACCCTGCCCTGGTGGGTTTCTGGCACCAGCCTCGTGGCCACTTCCTTTGCCGCCGACACGCCCTTGTTCGTGGCCGGCTTGGTGCGCACCGACGGCATTGCCGGCAACTGGTTGTGGTGGTCCTTCGTCATCGGTGGCGCCCTGTGGTTCGTGGTGTTGGCGGCTTGGTGGCGGCGCTTGCCCATCACCACCAATGCCGAGTTTGCCGAACTGCGCTACGACGGACCACAAGCCAAAGCGTTGCGCGGTTTTTACGGCGCTTACCACGCTCTGATCACCAACACGATCGTTTTAGTTTGGGTCTTGTTGGCCATGCGCAAGGTGGTGGGTGCAGTCTTGGGTTTGGACGACGGCAGTGCCGATCTTTGGATCGTCGGCGGTGCCGTCACCCTTGCCCTGAGTTATTCGGTAATGGCCGGACTTTGGGGAGTGGTCCTGACCGACTTGTTTCAATTTGTCTTGGCCTTGGCCGGCGCTCTGCTCTTGGCCTTCGCCGCCGTGCAAGCGGCCGGCGCCGAGGTCATCGGCCCGGGCTCCGGATTTTCGGAGAACTTGCGGGCCATGATGGGCCGCTTGGCGGAAACGCACGGCGAAAAGTTGACTTTGGTGCCGGCGCCCGGCCCAGGTGGATGGACCTCGGCTAGTTTTTGGACGCAGAGTTTCACCGCCTTTTTCGTCACCATCACCTTGGTCGGCTGGCTGAACAAGAACGCCGATGGCTCCGGCCAAGCGGTGCAACGTTTCCTGTCCAGTAAAGATGAAGCCCACGCTCGTGGCGGCGCCCTCTGGTTTCACATCGCGCATTATTGTTTGCGGCCTTGGCCGTGGATCTTGGTCGGCCTCGCTTCCCTGATTCTTTTGCCGGATGCCGAGTTGATGCGCAACGGAGTCGTGGATCACGAGGCCTCGTATCCAGTCTTGATGCGGCAGTTGTTGGGGCCAGGCGTGTTTGGTTTGTTGTGCGCCAGTTTCTTGGCCGCATTTATGTCCACCTTGGATACGCATTTCAATTCCGCTTCCGCCTATGCCGTCAATGATGTCTATCGCCGCTTTTGGAACAAGACGGCCGCGCCGCGCCACTATGTTCGTGTCGGCCGCTTGGTAGAAGTTTTGGTTGGCGTGCTGGCCGCCTCTCTGGCCTTGGTGGCCGACTCCATCAAAGATCTCTTTACCTTTTCCCTGACTTTGGTTGCCGGCCTGGGCCCGGCCCTCTTCTTGCGTTGGCTTTGGTGGCGGGCCAATGCTTGGACCGAAATTTCCGGGTTGATTACCAGCACTATCTTGGCCCTTGGCATGCAAGTGGTCCCTGACGCTTGGTGGCCGGCGGCGCCCTTCAATGCTTGGATCGCTGGTACTCCTTGGGATTTTTCTGGTCGCTTTCTCCTCATTGCCGCGGTGTCCTTGCCCATTCTCTTGGCCGCCACCTTGCTGACTCAGCCCGTGGGCAAAGAACACCTGCAGAAATTTTGGGCCACGGTCCGGCCCTGGGGCTGGTGGCAAGGCATTCGCCCCTCTGGCGCACCATCTGCACCCGTGGCTACCCTCTTGGCGGGATGGCTGGGCGGCATGGGCCTCATCTTCGGCCTCATGCTTGGCCTCGGCGCCTGGATCCTGGGCCAGGACCCTCTCCCATTTGGTCTCTGCGCCGCAATCGGCGCCACCCTCCTCCGCTGGGCCTGGCCACGTACGGTGTAAACTGGTGCTTGCCATGTTTAGACTGGAATCCCCTCTTTGTGCCGCGAGTTTGCTAGTTTTCGTTCTGCTGACTTCGTCGGCGGTTTCTCAAAGTCAAAGCTATCGCTACGCCTTGACGGAGAATGCCTATACCGAAACCGACAACTTGGACGCTTTGGTAATTGCCGAGTTTGGCGCCGGAGCCGTCCTTGCCGATTGGGATGACATCGTCGCCAACTTCACCGGCACAGCCGCTCAGTTTTGCGATGCCATCGGCCTTCCGAATTACCAAGATTCAGCAATGTGCATGCGCACTGGATCCCGTTGGTGGAGTTCCACCCGGCATTATTTTTTGGAACGGCACGACGGCACCCCGCCGCCTGGATTTCTTGCCCACGACAACCTCGACAACTTCATAGTCTCCTTGGGGTCTTGGTATGGCATGAGTAAGAAGGTCTTGGCCAAGGTGCCCATCCAGATCTCGGTGGCTAACCTTTCTCCCGGACTTCTCGCTACGGCAAAAATATCTCATGCCGCCCCAGGAGAATTCATGATCCTGGCTTATTCCCTCGTCGGCCCGGGGCCCACTTCGACCCCCTTCGGGTTCACCCTGGCTCTCTCGCCGCCGATCTTGCGCGCCCCCTTGGCCCTGGTGAACACCTTCGGAGAAGTGACCCTAAATCAGCCCGTTCCTCCTAGGGTTCCTTTGGGCACGCCCATCTGGATGCAAGCGGTAGAAATCCTGAGCGCTCCGCCGCCCCCCGGCACCCCCCGCTTCCGCCTCTCCAACGGCCTTGCTGCGACGATTCAGTAGTTGGGGCCGCGCCTAATCCGCGCGCAATGCCAACTTTTCGGAGAGCGTGAAGAGCAGAGGCAGCAGGGGACGCAGAGTTTTGTTGTCGGGAGACTTGATCAGGATTTGTCGCCGCCAACGCTTCCGGATGCGCTCAATGGGCGGTGGCGCCGGACCCAGAATGGTGACGCCGGGCGCCTCTACGGCGCGCAACTGATCGGCGACAGCATCGGCACGCTTGTCGGCACGGGAAGCTTCTTCGTCCTCGATCAAGACCCGCACCAGACGGCCAAAGGGTGGGTATTGAAACGCTTTTCGTTCGCGCAATTCTTCTTTGGCGAAGGATTGGAAATCGTGGCGGGAAGCGTGCTGGATGGCGAAGTGTTCTGGCAACCAAGTCTGCACCACGACCTGCCCGCCACGACTGGAGCGGCCGGCGCGGCCCGACACCTGGGCCAACAAATCAAAACAGCGCTCGGAGGCGCGGAAGTCGGGTTGGTGCAAGGCGGTGTCGGCATCCAAAACCCCGACTACGGTCACCTCGGGAAAATCCAGACCCTTGGCAACCATTTGCGTGCCCAACAAAAAATCGTATTCGCCCTGTCCAAAGGCGGCAAGCAGTTTCTCGTAGGACTCGCGGCGCACCATGGTGTCGCGATCCATGCGAGCAATGCGGGCGCTGGGAAAAAGTCTCTGCAAGGAATCTTCGGCGCGCTCGGTACCCACCCCCACCAGGGAAACCGCACTCCTGCAGTCCTTGCAGGAGGTCGGCGTGGGATGCTCCGACAAACAAGAGTGGCACATGGCCCGCTTGCGCCAACGGTGATAGACCACGGCGACATCGCAAGTCGGACACTTCACGGTGGAGCCACAAGCACGGCAATGCCAAGCTGGCGCAAAACCGCGGCGGTTCAAAAATAAAATGGCGCGCTCCTTGCGCTTCAAGCATTGCTCCAAGGCCCGGCGCAGGGGCTCGGCCACCACCAGCCATTGGCCTGTTGGAGGCTTTTCAACGCACATGTCCACCACCTCCACCGGGGGCAGACTGCCGCCGGCGACGCGCTCGGGAAGGGAGAGCAATTCCAACTTTCCCTCTTGCGCCTGGTGCCAGAGTTCCAAGGACGGCGTCGCGGAACCCAAAATGCAGACGGCTTCTTCAATGTGGGCACGCTCGCGGGCAATGGACGGCGCGTGATAGCGCGGCACATTTTCTTGGCGGAACGACGTTTCGTGTTCTTCGTCCACGACGATCAAACCTAGATTGGGAACGGGTGCGAACAAGGCGGAACGTGCCCCCACCACAACGCGCAAACGCCCCGAGCGCAGGGACTGCCATTGGTCGTGGCGCTCGGCATCGGTCAATCCACTGTGCAAAACCGCGATCTCAGAGCAACGGGCACGAAAGCGCGCCACGGTTTGCGGGGTCAGGGCAATTTCCGGCACCAAAATGATGGCCCCCTTGCCCAATTCCAAACAACGCTCCAAGGCGCGCAAGTAAACCTCGGTCTTGCCCGAGCCGGTGATGCCATAGAGCAAGAAATCGGCGTGCCGAGCCTCGTCAATGGCGCCACGAATGGCCGTGATGGCCGTTTCTTGAGGCTGGGTCAAGGTGGGAGGCACATCCGGCACGGCTTCGCTTTCGGCAAAGGGATCGAAGAACTCGCGGCGGCGGGCGAAGCGTACCCAGCCCTTCTTGGCCAGGGAATCTAGGGGAGATTTCGAGAGCCCGGTGCGACCCAAGAAATTGCGTACTTCCACCGGGCCGCCAGCGCGCTGCAACCAAGCCAACGCCTTTTCTTGTTTGGGGAAACGCTTGGCGAGTTCTTCCAACTCTTCATCGGTGGGAGTGCGCGCCATTTCCACCGTGGCCACACTGCGGCGCGGCCGATCCTTGCGTAGAGCAGCGGGCAACATGGCCGCCAGCGCCTGGCCCCAAGCGCAAAAGGACTGGTCAGCCATATGTTTGGCCAAGCGCAGCATGGGGAGAGGCAACAAGGGCTCGCGATCCAGGACCCGGCCAATGGCCTTCAAGCGGGAAACGGGCACACCCTTGGGGGGGTGCTCCTCGACGCCGACGACGACGCCGAACAGGCGCCGCGAGGCAAAGGGCACTTGGACCCGACAGCCGACCCAATCCTGATCCACCAAGGCCTGCGGAATGCGATAGGAAAACTCACGCCGCAGCGGCAAATCTAGGGCCACGTGGGCAAATGGACCCACGGCGGAAACCGGGACAGATTCCTCTGCGCCAGAGGAGGCGGCATCCATCTCGTCAAACAAACCTTGGCCTTGGGGCATCGGGTCATCCTAACGCAAGCCGACACTCTCCCCGTCGCTACTCTGGCTTTCCCATGCCCACGACATACTTCGATGCGCGAACGCCGCTCACCTTGGTGACGGGTTGGTTGGGGGCTGGAAAAACAACGCTTCTCAATCGGATTTTGGCGGATCCGGGCGGGCGACGTTTTGCCGTCTTGGTCAACGAATTTGGCGACATTGGCATTGACCATCGCTTGATCGTGCGTGCGGATGAGGACATCGTCGAACTTTCCAATGGTTGCGTTTGTTGCTCCGTGCGCGGTGATTTGGTGCAAGCGCTCGAACGCTTGCGCAAGCGCCGCTTCGGTGGGCTATTGCCGGCACGCAAGTTTGATCACGCTTTGCTGGAAACCACCGGCATTGCCGAGCCCGCACCCCTCTTGCGAACCTTTTTGGTGGAAGAAAGCGTGGCTATGCACTGGCGTATTGCCTCCACCCTCTGCCTGGTGGATGCCGTGCATGCGGAACGGGCCTTTGCCGAGCCTTCGGCCTGTGATCAGATGGCCCTCGCTGATGGGTTGCTGCTCGCCAAAACTTCGCTGGTTTCCGAGCCGGCTTTGGCAAAATTGCACGGACGATTGGAGACGGATTTCCCCGGATCCTGGCTGGCAATGACTTCCTCGGTTGCGACCGAAGATCTCCTCCGAGATCGGGAGCCTCGCGCTATTCCTTCCCAATCACCATCGTCTGGCCATGGCAACTTGGCTGCCATCACACTCACCGAAGATGCCCCCTTGGACGAACTCAAGGCCCACTTGTGGCTGGACGGCGTAGCCAAATTGCAGCAAGAGGGCTTGGTGCGCTGGAAGGGCTTCCTCAACTTGAAGGATGTCTCCCACCGCGGCGTACTGCAGGGCACTTATGAACTCTATACCGTGTCCGCCGGAGACCCTTGGGGCGAGGCGCCGCGCCGAACCGAAATTGTTCTCATTGGAAGAAGCCTCGACGAAGCCATGCTGCGTCGAGGCTTGACGGCCGCGAGGGCCTGAGCCCGAACAGATCAGTCCTCTTTGCAGCCGGCGCAATCCTTGCCAAGCTTTTGAGCATCTGCGCAGCAGGGCGCAAGGGAGGTCGCCTGCACGACATCGGAATCCGTGTCCATGTGCACTTGGCTGTGGTCACAAGAGGACAAAGATAACAAAGCAACGGCCAAAAGTAAGGAGAAGGTTTTCATCGGAGGACTAGGGTTTGGGTTCCGGGTGTGGGAGGGCGGCGAGGCAATCCAGGAGAGAGGACTCCAAGTTTTCCCGCTGCCAATCGGTGAGGGGAACGATGCGCAGCAACGCTTCACTTGTGAGGGGCAGCTTCTTGCCAATTTCCTCGAGATGCCGGCGGTGCATCAAGCGCTCGCTGGGCAATCCCAATTCGACGGCCTTGTTTTTGCGCCACTGACGCAAGCGGTCCTGATTGGCTCGCAAAAGTTTGCGGCGGCGGCGCTCGGCAGGATCCACCGGCGCTTCTTGTCGAGCTTCGACGCGCTCACCCTTGGCGCTTTCCAGGGCAGCAAACATCGAGTCCGCCATTTTGCGACCCCGATTCCAACCGACACCCCGGCGCCCAGAAAAATCTTTCAAGGTGCGGGGGGGATTGGCGGCCAAGTCCAGCAAAGTTTCGTTGGACATGACCCGAAACAAGGGTCGGTCCATCTCGCAGGCCAGGCCCTCGCGCCAAGCAAAGAGCGCCCGCAAACGCGCCGCAGCTACTGGATCCAAACGGGAGGCGCCCTTTAAGCGCCGCCAACGATCCAGATCGGGCGGCTTGGGCTCCAAGACTTCACGCTCCAGCCGGCGAAACTCGCCCTCGGCGGCGGCAAAAAGTTTTTTCTCCTCCAATTCGGCGACCAGTTGCGTGTGCAGGCCCGGCAAGAAGTGAGTGTCCGTTCGGGCATAGTCCAACTGTGACTGCGTCAGGGGCCGGGCCCCCCAGTCGGAGCGCTGCTCCTTCTTGGAAGACGTGATGCCACAGCAAGATTCCAACAAAAAGGCCAAGCCGGTTTTTTCGTAGCCCAACAAAGTGATGGCCACCTGCGAATCGAAGAGGCCGAACATTTTCGCGCCCAAGTCCTTTTTGAGGAGCATGAGGTCGTATTCCGCCGCATGCAAAACCTTGACGATGTCGGGATTGGCCAACAAGGGGTTGATCCGCTGGAGATCCTCACCCAGGGCAAGCGGGTCCACGATCCAATCTTCATCTTTTACCGTGACCTGCAAGAGGCACAAACGGTCGGTATAGGCGTGAAAGGAGTTGGATTCGGTATCGATGCCGATCACGGATGCCTTTTCCCAGACTTCCAGGGCAGCGGTCAGCTCGGCGGGAGTTTCGATCCAGCCCACGGGCGACCAATCTTGGGGAATGCGATTCGGCATGCGCGATTATTGTAAGAGCCGAAGTGTTGCGTTCCCCCCTCGTTTGGATTCCCTGTCTGGGTTCCCTCTACTTGGCCCTGCTCGGCTGGTGGGGATTCTCCCTATGGCGGCAGGCGGATGAGATCCGCGACGCCTCCTTTGCCGCCGTGGAATCCAGCGCCGAGGCCGGCTTCCAGGAACGAGCCGTGATCCAGGAGCGGCGCGCGGCCAGCCATCGCATGGTGCTGTCGGAAGGCTCGGTCTTTCTGGCTCTCGGGTTGGTAGCACTCGTGGCACTCGTACGCACCCTGCGCACGCGAGAGCGATTGGCCCTGCAAGAAACGCTCTTCCTGCAGACCATTACCCACGAACTGCGCACGCCCTTGCAGTCCCTTCGACTCGCGGTGGAGACCGTGCGGCGCCGACCGGAAACGACTTCGCTTTTGGATCATTCGGCCGGTATGCTGGAAGACTTGGCCCGCTTGGAAGGTATGGTAGAAAATGCCCTGCATGCGGGTCGCCTGGAATCGGGAGCCGTGCACCCAGAGCCCGCCCCCACTAACCTCAGCCTAGCCCTGGAAAACGCCTTGGCAAATTGGCGGGCCTCCCACTCCGGAGTCGGTGCAGTACAAGATCGCATCGCCCCCGATTGCTGGGCGGAGGCCGATCCGGCCGCCTTGGAGGTCATCCTGGCCAATCTTCTGGACAACGCCTGCAAATACGGGGCGCCGCCCTTGCAAGTGCAACTTTTGTGGGATCAAGGCCGCATCGTGTTGTCGGTCCAAGATCAAGGCATTGGTTTCCCACCCGAGCTCAACCGCACCCTTTGGCAACGCTTTCGGCGGAGTGAACAAAACGAAGTGAAAGCGCAACCCGGCTCCGGCTTGGGTTTGCACATCGTGGCCTCCTTGGCGCACGCCCAAGGCGCCGAGGTGGTTGCGCACTCTGCCGGCTTGGGTCAGGGCGCCGAGTTTCGCGTCAGTTGGCCGGCAACAGGACCCCAACAATGAACAAGGGCGCTCGTATTTTGGTGGCTGAGGACGAGGCTCGCATTTCCAAACTCGTTTGTGAAAACTTGGAAGCCGAAGGCTACCTCGTTGCTGCCGTTGGCGATGGCACCGCCGCACTACGCGCCGCCCGTGACTCCGAATGGGATTTGATTCTGCTCGACATCATGATGCCGGGTCCGGACGGGCTGGAAGTTTGTCGAACCTTGCGCAAGGAAGGTCTGCACACTCCTGTTCTTTTTTTAACGGCGCGCGATCTAACGCCGGACCGGGTCGCCGGCCTCATGGCCGGGGCAGATGATTACTTGGTCAAACCCTTTCACTTGGATGAACTCCTGTCGCGGGTCCACGCCATTTTGCGCCGTACTCTGTGGAATGAAACGCCCACTCGCCATCAGTTTCCCTTGGGCAACGGCTGGGTATGCCTGGCCACGCAAGAGGCCTTGGGCGCCGACGGTAAAGAATGCGCACTGGGCAACAAAGAGTGCGGCATCCTGCGATTGCTGATCGAGGCGGAGGGCGCCATCGTCAACCGCGAGAAAATACTCGCCTTGGTTTGGGAGAACGGCGAACGCACGACAACGCGCACGGTGGACAACTACATCGTCCGCCTCCGCAAAATTTTCGAGCCCGAGCCGGACACCCCGCAACACTTCCTTACGGTGCGGGGCGTCGGGTATCGGCTCAGAAGCTGAGCACGCCAGCGAAACCCTGCGGGCCAGACGGCACACTCTTGGCTTCGACTTGGATCCAGTACTTACCTTGGGCAGGGTTCTTGAGGAGAATCTGCTCAATGGAGTTTTTGGCGTCTTGCTGGCCAGGGTTCGGAGTGGCGCTTCCATCACTCGTGCTGAAGATTCCGCCGCGGTAAATCGTGCCGTCTGGCGCCATGAGCGAAAGGTTCATATCGTTCACGACAGGGTCGTTGGCATTGGCAGCCCCAGGCTCATCGGTAAACGCCAAGGTCACGCGCATTTCCGGAGTGACCTTATTCAACCAAAAACTGAAGACCTTCGTGTCTCCGGTACTCATCCCGTTGGCATGAGAAACGTCAGCGACATAAGTCCGACGGCTGTCGCCTGAGAAATAGGCTACATCGTCCAAGTTGATGCGGCCATAGCCCTCCTTGTTGCCGATGTAGCCGGATATGCCGGTCATGTCCATGGCGGAATTCACCAAACAGGCGCGCAAGAGAGCGCCAGAAGGAGTAAAGCCATTGGCGGCAATCGGGGAACCCGTCGGGTAGTAACCGGACTCGAAGTACTGCTTGAGAAGCGCGGCGCCACCGGTCACGACCGGGCAGGCCATGGAGGTGCCACACATGGAAGTTGTACCGCAAGAACTCGTGCTTGCGGAAATGGTAGAACAACCTGGAGCAAACAACTCGGGTTTGCGGCGACCGTCTTTGGTCGGACCGACCCCACCACTGCCGTGGTTTTCAGGGTTGTTGCGGCTGGTTGCCGCCACGGCCACGACATTCTTCGCGTTTTCCGGGTTCTTCAAGGTCGAGCCGTTGGTCTCGGCAAAGAAAACCGCGCCGTCTTCATTGTCGTGGGAGTAGGCATCAATGTCGCGACACCAAGCGTCGTAGTTGCGGGTGTTGTCGTTGCCCCAGGAGTTGGTGTGCAAACGACCCCCATTGCTATGGGCGGTGTTTAACCAGGACAAAAGGCCACTGCCACCGGGAAAACCGGAGCGGTGCACCACGAAGGCCTTCGGCGCCATGCCATTGCGGAGGGTATTACCCGTGACAGGCTCTTGATCGCCGACTGCGGAACCCGCGGTGTGGGTGCCGTGAGAGTCGGCCCCACCACCACCACTCCACCACTTGATCTTGCGGTGGTTGGGTCCGACGGCAGCGCCGGACGGATCATTGAAGTAGCAAGAGGACTCTTGAATCTTGCCGTCAATATGACCGACCGTGACATTGGTTCCCAAAACGCCCTGATCCCAAAGAGGAGTGTTGTTGGAAACGAAACTCTGAATCACCCAAATGGATTTGTCGTTCCGCTGCTCGGCAATCGGGGCTTCTTGAATCCACTTGATGCCGGGCAAAAACGCCAAAGCGGCAACTTCAAAAAAGTCGGCGCGGACATCGGCACGGAGGTAACGGCCTGAATCAAAACTCTCCACGACCTGAATATCCAGGCCGCGGATGGCATCCTCTTCGGCGGTCAGGTCCCGGTCCGGCCAGAACTCGACCGAAATTTCCATGCGGCCGTCAAAGGAATTGGCGGCGGTTCCATTCACGCCCATGTCCGGAGAAATTTTCCAGTCGGGATGTACAGGGACGACCAATTGCGCTTGGGAAGACACTGCGCCCATGGCGGAGACGGGAAGCCAAGCCTCGAATCCATTGTGAGGGAGATAATCAAAAACCTGACCACCCTGAGCCCAAACCAAATCTCGCAAGGATGCCCAAGAGCCTTCTCTGGCCTGCACATAAAAATAACCAATGCTGGCGGCCTGCTCGAGCGGGTAGCCCATGCCGCCGGAGGGTTGCGGAATGCCCCACCTACTGTCCCAGTCCAGGGTCTGGAGGACCAGACGCGTAGGTTCCTGGTAACGATCGGTTTCGGAAAGAGGAAGGAGAGCCTGTTGCGAGGCTTGGGCCGCGAAGAGGAGCAGGGTTGTGATCATGGGATGGAAGGGAGGGGTCGAGGGAAGACTACCTTGGGGAGACGGGCCGCCGCGGGCTAGGGTTCCCCGGATCCAAGGCGAATTTCCACTCTATCCCTCATTTCGACCATCTGGGAGCTTGACCGGAGCCAAACTGCGGAAAGCGGCGGTTTTCCGGACGAAACTGCGCAGAAACCGGGGTTTTCGTGTAAAACTAGGGTAGAGGAAGTCCTCCTCCGAAGGGTCGACCTGTCGAAACCCTTCCCCTCAACCTCAACACCTGGAAACCCCGTGTCCCTGAGAATCACCCGCTGGACCACCTCCACGGTAGCTGCTCTTGCCCTTACCGGCGGCGCAATTGCCTGCATCGAGGCTCTGGATCTCGCCAAGATGGTGGAGCGCACCGACGCTGCCATCTTTGGCACGATCACAAATGTCCGAACTACCTTGCACGCCGTCTCGGATGACGACCGGCGCATTTACACCTTGGTTACTGTGAAGGGCACCGACCTTTACACAGGCGATGCCCGCACTCTAGAAGCCGCCTTCCTGGGTGGCACCTACCAAGGCGAAACCATGAACGTCACCTGCATGCCTGCCCCGGGCGATTACCGCGTGGGCAATGATGTGGTGATCTTTAGCGCCCCGGTCGAAGGTTGGGGTCCGGACGTGGAACGTTGCGTCTATGCCGCCATGGGTGGCATCTTCCGCACGGTCGAGACCCGCCATGGCACCGTGGTGCTGGGCAAGGGTCAAGACACTGCGATTGAAACCAACGTCACGATGACCGATCTGCAACCGCGTATTGTTTTCGAACTGCGTGCCAAGGAGGCCCGGCGATGAAAAACATCCTCCGCGCTTCCTTCGGTGCTCTTTTGATTGCCGGCACTTCTCTCCTGGTCGTTCCGGAAGAGGCCTCGGGTTGGTCCACCATTGGTGGCAGCTTGGGCCTGAGCCAACGCGACTTCCGCATCTACGACAACTTCATTGACACGGCTTCCCACAACAACACGACCGCGGATCCCAACTGGCCCAATTACACAGAAATTGAGCTTTCCGCCTGGAAGTCCGGTGCGGAATGGGGGGCTCGGGTTTTGGGAGATGGTTCCGGTGACCCCACCCAAACTCAAATTGGCGACGGTGGTGGCAATTTCAACTTCTTCTGGAATGGAGAAGCCAGCGCCGTGGGTGGTTCCAATGCCAATATCCTCTCGCCCCTGGGTGGTTCGTCCGGTGGTGTGCTCGCGTACTGCGAAACTCCGATTTCGGACGGCTGGCGCATTCGTTTCTACGAGTCTTGGACTTGGGATGACGGCCCCGGCAACCACAACAACATAGACTTCCAAGGCGTCAGCTGTCACGAGTTGGGCCACGCGCTTGGTCTGGGACACTCCAATGTTTCGCAAGCCACCATGTACGCCTACATGTCTGGCAATGGTGTTGCAGATCGTTCCATCCACAGTGATGACTCCGCCGGTGTCCAACAGGGCATCTACGGCGCCATGTCCTCGAACATGCCCGAAATCACCAGCTTGGGTGGTTCCCTGGATCCGGGTGGGACTTGCATCATTAACGGCAGTGGCTTCGGCACTACCGGCAACGAGATTTGGTTCAACAACGACCTCCTCGACAGCCAACAGGCGGGCGGAGATGTCACGAAATTGACGGGCTTGGCCTCCTCCAACGGCGGCACCCAGATTTCCTTCACCGTGCCTTCAACAGGTATTGAGGGCGGCTCGCTCCATGTCAAAGTGGGTACGGGGAGTAGCGCCTTGTCGGAAGGCGAACCTTTCGATTACGGCGGCGGTGTCCCAGGCCTGAACACCATCTCCCTCTCCGGGCCTACTTTGGTCTTTCCTGGCTCCTTGGCCGTGTTCAATGTTTCGAATGCCCCTGCCAACTCGCAGGTGTACATGATTCGGAGTTTCAACCTGAACGGCTCGACCATCATGGGGCATATTTTCGACCTTGGCAGACCCTGGTTTGTTGTCACCAATACGGCCGCGGACGCTTCCGGCAATGCGACCTTCAGCTTGACCACCCCCAATGCCAGCGGTTTGACCGTCAACCTGGAAATTGGCACCCAAACAGCGGCTGGAATCTTCGATTCCAACCCCATCACGGTCTCCATCCTTTAAAGGAACCCGAACTAAAATAACAGACAATTTGGACCCGGCTTAATTCCTCGGAATCCAGCCGGGTCTTTTTCGTTCCATGGATTGGGTGGGGTTCAGTAATTTGCCGGAAATAGCCGAGAAAAGGGCATGCCAACCCAACACTCCCTTCTGGACCAAGCCCGTGATTGCCGCGATCAAGGGCGCTTCGTCGCTGCCGCAGACCTTCTCTTGGACGCTTTCCGGAAGGATCCGGAGCAATCCGGGGTTGCCAGAGACCTCGGCCTGGTGCTCCACGCCGTGGGCGACCTGGATGGGGCCTGTGACTACCTGATTCGGGCCCACCACATGGACCCAACCGAGTCCACTACCTTGATTTGGTTGGGGCAAGTGCTGCAAGAGCTCGGCCGTCCCCAAGACGCCGCCCATTTCTTAATTTCTGGCTTGTCCGCAGGGGCCGACCCTTCCGAACTAGGCCAGCCCTTGGCCGCCTGAACCCGACCTTGGTCGGCTTGAGTCCCGGTGTAGGATGGGAAGATGCCCCGTCCGAGGATTGAATGCACCCACTGTGGCTACGAAATTGAGACTTTCGTGGAGGCCTTGGAAGCCCTGGAAAGCGGCGCCCACTGCCTCTTGTGCAGTCAGGATTTGGATGCCATCGCCTTAAACAAGGCCGTGGACGGCTGGAAGGACAGCGCCCTTCTCCAAGAAGGCGAAAAACGCGCTGCCGACGAAGCCGAGGTTGCCGAAGAGGATGCTCTCTTTGAGGGGGTCCCGGATTTCGGGGACGAGGGCGAAGATGAGGAAGAGGCACTCTAGCGAAACGCGCTCTAACTCTTCTTTCAAGCGCTTCCTCCCTCTTTTTCGTTCTTTGATAGGGTTGTGTTTTGGTTTGGGCTTATGGCAACATCTGGTGTACTGGGCATGCTTGGACGCCCGAGAGCAACCTGTTCGTTGCCGGCAGTGGCCCGATCAACACACCCTATGGAGCCGGTTACGTCAGTCCGCCTTATTCTATTGCTCGCTTTACCGCAGACGCCAATGGTTCCACAGGCACGTTCCATAAGGTCGGTGGTAGCGCGTCGGGTATTCCCATTTGGTTCCACGGCGTGGACTTTCAACCCGGGATTTTGTTCAAGCCCCCTAGCCCTAACAGTGCAGTAGGGCCTGCCTTTCCGGCAGTCCGGGCCTGTTGGCAAGGCCTATTTTCAACCCTAAACCACGATTTTCAAGTGCTTTAGGAGATTTTCCTCCAAACGGGGTCCGGTGGCACAAGGCTTGCACCTTGCGGGCTGGAAGAGCCCATGACCTACCGCGTCCTCATTGCCGACGATTCCGTTGACTCCCGCTCCGCCCTAGCGGCGTTGCTGGAGGCGGCCGATTGTCGCGTCGAGTTCGCCGAGGACGGGCCCTCCGCCCTGCGCCGACTCCTAGACGAGGTGTGGGACTTGTCTCTTCTGGATATGCACATGCCGGCCCTGACCGGGGTCGAGGTCCTCGCCCAGGCCCAGGCGGTCGGTGTGCGCGTCCCCAGCATCCTCATGACGGGCCATCCCTCGCATGCTATTGAGGCCGCCGCTCTAGAAGTGGGCGCCCTCACCCTGCTGCGGAAACCCGTCCCTGCCGAGATCCTTCGGATCACGGTTCGTCAGATACTCACAGATTTCGATGGCCCGCAACGGGCCTGACCAGAAAAAAAGGAATTCCCCCATGGCCAAAACTGCCAAAAAAGTCGCAATCCGCCCTTTGGGCGACAAGGTCCTCGTGCAACGTCTCGAGGCCGCCGAAATGACCGCCGGAGGCATCGTCCTTCCGGATTCCGCCAAAGAGAAGCCCAAAGAAGGCGTCATTGTTGCCGTCGGTGAAGGCCGACTGCTCGACGATGGCACCCGCGCCAACTTCACAGTGAAGAAGGGCAACAAGGTTCTCTTCACCTCTTACGCCGGCACCGAAGTGGAATGGAACAGCGAAGAGTATCTCATCATGTCCGAGGACGACATCCTCGGCATCGTCGGTTGATCTGACAGGAGTAAATCATGGCTGCTAAAAAGATTGCCTACGACCAGGATGCCCGCGAGCACATTCGCAACGGCATCAACAAACTCGCCGCCGCGGTCAAGGTTACCCTTGGCCCCCGCGGTCGCAACGTCATCATCGAGAAGAGCTTCGGCACCCCCACCGTCACCAAAGACGGTGTGACGGTCGCCCGCGAGGTGGAACTCGAGGACAAGTACGAAAACATCGGCGCCCAGCTCGTGAAGCAGGTCGCTTCCAAGACGGCTGATGTGGCCGGCGATGGCACCACTACTGCTACCGTGTTGGCAGAAGCCATCTTTGAAGAGGGTCTGCGCTCGGTGACTGCCGGTGCCAATCCTGTTTCGCTAAAGCGCGGCATGGAAGCCGCCGTCGAGGCCGTCGTCGAGTTTTTCCACAAGAAGAGCGCGTCGGTGAAAGACATCGAAGAAATCCGCCAGGTCGGCACTGTCGCCGCCAACAACGACTCCGAGATTGGCGACAAATTGGCCGAAGCTTTCGAGCGCGTTGGCAAAGATGGCGTCATCACCGTCGAGGAAGGCCGCTCGCTCGAGACCGAGATTGACTGGGTCGAGGGCATGCAGTTCGACAAGGGTTACCTCTCGCCGCACTTCTCTACCGACATGGAAAACATGGAGTGCGTCTTGGAAGACCCTTACATCCTCATCTTCGAAAAGAAGATCTCCTCCATCCGCGACATGCTCGGCATCCTCGAAGAGGTCGCCAAGTCCAGCAAGCCGCTGTTGGTCATTGCCGAGGACATCGAAGGCCAAGCGCTGGCCACCTTGGTGGTCAATAAACTGCGTGGCATCTTCAAATGCTGTGCCGTGAAAGCGCCCGGCTTTGGTGACCGCCGCAAGGCCATGTTGCAAGACATCGCCATCCTCACGGGGGGCACTGCCCTCATGGAGGACATGGGCTTTACCCTGGAGAAGGCCGGCCTTGAGCACCTTGGCCAAGCCAAGCGCGTGGTCATTGGCAAGGATGACACCATCATCATTGAGGGCGCTGGCAAGAAGGCCGACCTCAAGGCTCGCATGGGTCAAATTCGCGCCGAAGTCGAGAAGGCTACTTCCGACTACGACAAGGAGAAGCTCCTCGAGCGTCAAGCCAAATTGGCTGGTGGAGTCGCTGTCCTGAATGTGGGCGCCGCCACTGAGGCGGAAATGAAGGAGAAGAAGGCTCGCGTGGACGATGCTCTGCACGCCGTGCGCGCCGCTTCCGAAGAGGGCATTCTCCCCGGTGGTGGTACCGCGTTGTTGCGCGCCCAGGCCGTGATTGCCAAGTTGGATCTGCAAGGCGACGAGAAGCTCGGCGCTGAAATCATCCAGCGCTCCTTGGAGGCTCCGATCCGTCAGATCTCCCATAACGCCGGCATAGACGGCTCCATCGTCGTGGACCGCGTCCGCAGCGAAAAGGCCTTTGCTAGGGGTTACGACGCCGCCAGCGACAATTACGTGGATCTCGTCAAGGCCGGCATCATTGATCCCACCAAGGTGGTGCGCTCCGCGCTTCAGAACGCCGCATCGGTTAGCACTTTGCTGTTGACCACCGAGGCCCTAGTCACCGAGATCAAGGAAGAAGCCCCCGCCATGCCTCCTGGAGGCGGGGGTGGCGGCGGCATGCCCGGCATGGGCGGCATGGGCGGCATGGGCGGCGTGGGCGGCTTCTAAATTTCCCGGAAATAAATTCTTCTCCACGACCGGTGGCGTGTCTTTTGGATCCCTTACGGATCTTGCCCCTTTCACCATCATGTAGAAAATCCAACTCCAGCAAAAGCCCGCTTTGCCCCAGGACAAAGCGGGCTTTTCTTTTTAAGGAGCTTCCTTTTGGAAGATAATCAGGTGGTTGAATCCACGAAGAAAAAAATTAGTGTCTTCCGCGGCCTGGCGGTAACGAGGATCGACGAGGGCCTTGTTGCCGCGGATGACCGCTACGTGATCCACGACATTGAATATCTGGGACAGCATAAAGAAAAACTGCGCGCCGAGGCCGACGAAGGCGTCGCGCTTCCAAATGTCGCAGGCATAGGCCGCACCAAAGGCGCCGGGCTTGAGAACGCGCCAGCCTTCCTCAAACACTTTGCCCATAGCCTCAAAATAGGCGGTATTTCGGGCATCCAACTCGCCAATGCATTTTTTTTGGCCGGAATAGCGAAGGTTTTTCCCGTAGGGAGGATCCACAAACACAAAATCGGCGGAGTCAGCCGGTAAAGAAAGCTTCCGTGCGTCCCCTGCTTGCACTTCCGGGTGGTGCGGCTGAAGATCAAAACCAATTCCCTTGCGATCTAGGTCGCGGCAAACATCGAGAGTGGTGCCAGAGCCGCACATCGGATCCACAACAACATCGCCCTCCTTGGTGTAGCGCTGCAGCAGATTCCAAATTACCCAGGACGGTGTGGCGCCCTTGTAATCGGCACTGCCATGTGCGCCCTCCTTGTAATGCTGAGAAGGGTAGGACCAAAGGGTCGTGGTTTGAAGTTCGAGGGGAGGTTTTGGCATGGGAAAAAGCAGGGGAAATTAAACGCGATAAGCGGATTCGGTCGGGCGCACGGCGCGGGCAAAGTGCAAAGGGCGGCGCAGGCCATTGAGCGGTCGCGCCTCGGTGGCCGCTAACCATTCGCGGAACACTTCCATGGAGCGCGCCGTATCCACCTGGACGTCGCCGTAGCAATCGCCCTGGTGGGCCTTCTCTACGCGCACCTTTTGGTGCCAGCAATGCATGCCGGACACCGGATCGGGCTGCACTGGAAAGGTCAAATTTTGGTGAACTCCCCCATCGGACCACCAAATGCGCGAGGAGTCGGCATCTTCGGAGGCAAAGGGCGCAACATCTCCTTGGCGGCGCATGCGCCACACGCCGGGCTCGGGGTTTTCCATGCTGACCGGCGCGGCGGCCCAGTTGCCATAGCCTTTGTCCGCTTCGGGCAAACGCCAACGCCCCATGTGATGCGAGCAAGCAACCACGCCGGGCCGAATGCCCTCCGTGACCCAAGCTTTATTGACAAAGTGACCAATGCGCGTGGACACGCGCAAAAGATCGCCAGACTGCACACCAAGACGATTCGCCTCATCAGGATGCATCCAAACTGGATTGGTGTTGGACAACTCCGCCAACCACTTGGCATTCGCGGAACGCGTGTGAATCAAAGTTGGCAAACGGAAGGTAGAAACCAGCACTATTTCACCAGCCTCAGCGTCCAATTCCTGGGAATGAATGTGACTCGGCAAGTAGCCCGGTAATGCGTGGTCCTCCAGGCCCCACTCGGCCATGGTGGGCGACCAAATCTCCAAGAGCCGAGACGGGGTATGAAACCCCGAGACGCGCTGACCAGCCACTTCGACGCCAGGGGCATCGGCCGCAGCAGGCTTGAGGTAACTCGGACCGCTACGATCAGACTCCACTTCGAAAACGCCATGGGTGCGCATGTAATCCATTGGAGTTTGGCCTCTCTTGGCCGCGACCTCTGGCAAACCAGGCACCGAGTTTTCAAAAATCCAACGGTAATACTCCTCGATCGTGATGCATTCACCCGAGCGATACGGAGATTCAAACCACTTCCGAATTCCGAGAGAACCGTCTTCGTCAATCGCCCAAGATAGGGCAATCCAAAATTCGTCCTCTTCCCAGACCTCGCCAGGGTTGGCCTGCCAAGTCCATTCAATGGTTTCGCCGTCAGCCTCCTTGGCAACACGCAACACCGGCTGGCGAAAACCCACCCAGCGGCCCGCGTGCGTTTCTTGACTCATCAGATCATGCCGCTCGGAAGCCAAGCCCATGGGCAGAACCCAGTCTGCAAAGAGAGTGGTTTCGTTCCAAGTCGGAGTCAGCGCAACATGGCAACCCACCAAGGACTCGTCGGCTAGAACATCCATCCACATGCAACCATCGGGGTTGGTCCAGACGGGGTTGTAAACGCGGGAAAAGTAAGTGTCCAACTTGCCGCGACCATCGCGCAACAGATGCGGCAAAAGGAAACTCAATTCATGATGGGACATGGGCCACTCTTGCGGGTAGAGCAACTCATTCCAGACCTCTTGCGGCGGCGGCTTGGCAAAAGGTGCAGCGACGAATTTGTTATCGGAATGCAAAACCGTCCCGCCAGGCGTGCCCACCGACCCCGTCAAGACGGTCAGCAATTGCAAACAGCGCGCCACTTGCCAACCGCCACGATTACCCGATGCAGCGTTGCGCCAAACGTGCGAGGCAAAGGCGCCGCGGGCCTCGCCGATGGCCGCTCCAATTTCTCGGATTTGGTCGGCGGAGACTCCTGTCTCTTCGGCTGTGCGCTCAGGAGTCCAGATTGCCACAAGATCATTCAATCGAATCATGAACTGATCAAACGAAGGGGCAGCCTCTGGATTTTCCGCCCGCATCCAATCTCGCCAGTTGATCCAGTTGCGCAAAAATTTGCGGTCTTCCAAACCGGCATCCAAAACCACCTTGCACAAACCCAACAAAAGAGCCGCCTCCGAGCCAGGCTTCGTGGCCAGCCACCAATCACTCATCGAAGCAGTATTGGAAAGCCGAATGTCCACAGTGGCGATTTTTGCGCCGGCCATTTTGGCTTCGATGATGCGCTGGGCGTGTGGATTAAAATAGTGGCCGGTTTCCAAGTGTGCCGACAACAACAAAATAAATTTGGCGCGAGCGTGGTCCGGAGAAGGTCGGTCACTGCCCGACCAAAGCATATAACCCAAGCGCGCGGCAGCGGAACAAACATTGGTGTGGCTGTTGTGGCCATCTACGCCCCAAGCTTGCAACACCCGGTCCATGTAACCGTCGTGCCCTGGGCGGCCCACGTGATACATGATTTCGGTGCGCCGATCTTCTTGCAGAGCCTTACGGATGCGCGGCGCGAGAGTGGCAATGACCTCGTCCCAAGTGGTGCGCTCAAACTTGCCCTCGCCACGCTTACCCACGCGCCGCATGGGATACAAAATGCGTTGCGTGTCTTCGACCTGATTCAAGGTGGCCGGACCCTTGGCGCAGTTGCGGCCACGCGATCCGGGGTGAAAAGGGTTGCCCTCGAACTTGCGGACCTTGCCGGTTTCTTTGTCCACATAGGCCACAAGGCCGCAGGCCGCCTCGCAGTTGAAACAAATCGTCGGCACCAACCGGTAGTGTTTTTCGACGCGACGCGGCCAAGCTTTTGCGTCGAATTCCACCCAATCGTCCCACTGGTCCAGCGGCGGGAAAGATTCCAGCGGGGTGGTGATCCACTCCTGGCCGGAAGGAGCGCGGTCTTGGGTCGGCGTGGAGGAAAGCGGAGGCTTGGTCGTCATGCGTTGGATTCCTCTTGGCCAGCATGGATCCAAGCCTTTTCAAACCAAACCATGGAAAGGACAGTGAACAAAGCGGTTCCCGGATAGGCAATCCAATCGATGGGCTTGCCGGTGAGGGTCAAGACCGCCATCCCCAAGGAAAGGGACAGCCCCAAGGCAAAGGCCAAGGGGCCCATCCGTTTGGCCAAACGAGCGCGGGCGCGGGCGGCATGGTCCGTTTCGGCCTTGCCCTTCAGTTCGTGGTACAAAACGAGAAGATTCACGCCACACAAAACCGCCCAAGTCAGGGCGGCGGCATGGGTCCACGCCGG
>CAYXFZ010000021.1:8942-29429 GCA_964464385.1 uncultured Planctomycetales bacterium | reverse complement strand
GGCTTGCGCTTGGCTTTCCGCTTCGCAGCTTTGCGCTTGGCAGGCTTGCGCTTGGCCTTACGTTTCGCAGCTTTGCGCTTGGTCGCCTTTTTCTTGACGGCCTTGCGCTTCTTGGTTTTTCTTTTAGCAGCCATTTCTACTCCAATTGGGTTTCTAGATCTAGACAAGGAGCCCCAACGACAGTCGGAACCCCGTCAATGGGCCTTTCGGCTGCAAAAGAAACAAAATCCCCCCCTATCTGGAAAAAAAAACCAAATTCGCTTCCGTCTATAAAAAACGGACTCAGGATTCTTGGCGAGTGAAGGCGCGATTTCGACCACGCAAGGCCTTCACCAATGGAATCGTCTGCACCCTTCCTTCCAAAACCAAGGTAATTTTGCCTGACTTGATCACGGAAGTGGCGAGTCGCATGCGACGAACCGTACCGTTGGGCAGTAGCACGCGAACTTTCTGAATATTCGCTTTGAACTTGCGTTTCGTATGGCCGGTGGTCTTCAGACCGATACCGCCCTTCTTCTTTGGCAAACCTCTGCGGGCAATGGACTTGCCGCTGCGGGTTCCTTTTCCGGTGACTTCACATTTGCGGGTCATGGTTTTGGGCCCCGGGTTCGGCCGGGGAAGCGACACATTGTAAAGAGGGGAAGGAATAGCGTCAACGGGCGCCGCTCAAATTGGGTCCAGCAGGATGGCCTGCCTATGCCATTTCACGGAGCATTTGACGCACGAGGACAGCAAGGGCAAAATCATCCACCCGGGAGACGGTCGCGGGAGAGTCCTGGCTTTCGCCGGGCACCGAAGGGGCAAACGAGCTTCTGCTCGCCAAACTCTCAGGTCCAAGAACCGCGGCTAGACGGACTCCAGAACGGTTTTCTCCGAACTGGATGGGTTCCTCACCATGACCGTCTCCCCGCCCATCCTCTCCACTGCCCTCCATGACGCCCATGAGGAAGCGGGGGGCAATCTCGTCCCCTTTGCCGGATGGAGCATGCCCTTGGATTACGGTTCGATCCTGCAAGAAAGTCGCCAAGTTCGAGGTTCGGCAGGTGTATTTGATGTCTCCCACATGGCCCGATTCCTTTGCCAAGGGGCGGGTGCTCAAGCGGAATTGGACCATGCTTTGGGCGCTCGCATGACGGATCTTGAGGTCGGCAAGGCACGGTATTCTTTGCTCCTCGCCGAGGATGGGGGCATCTTGGATGACCTCATCGTCTACCGACAGGCTGAAGAATCTTTCCTATTGGTGGTCAATGCCGCCAACCGCAAGCGCGATTGGGAAACTTTACTGGCACGCATAGATCCCGAGTCGCTGGAAGACCTCACCGAAGACGGCGGCGGAATCCTCGCTCTTCAGGGTCCTCAAGCCCGAACGATCTTGAATCGAATCACCGGCGCCTCTGATTTTTGCCCTTCTTTTCTGGACCTAGCCACCTTGCCCCTAGGCACAGAAGGTGATCTTGCCATCGCCCGCACGGGCTACACCGGCGAAGCTGGCTTTGAATTGTTTTTTGCTCCGGGCCAGGGCCCAGCACTCTGGAACCTTCTTTTGGAAGCTGGGGCCTTCCCCGCAGGACTAGGTGCCCGCGATGTCCTGCGGCTCGAAGCTGCCCTGCCCCTCTATGGACATGAAATCCATGAGAGCGTGAATCCATTCGAAGCCGGCCTCCGTTTCGGAGTCCGCGGTTGGAAAGAACGCGACTTCGTGGGGGGAGATGCTCTCCGCGCCCTGCCTGCACCCAACCGTCGCCTAGTTGGGCTGGCCTCCGAAAAGCGCGTACCTCGAGAAGGCTATCTTCTATTTCAAGGCAACCGCGAAGTGGGTGTGGTTTGTTCCGGCACCTTCTCGCCCCACCTCGACCATCCCATCGCCACGGCCTGGCTGGCCAACGATGCCGACGGCGAATTGGAAGTGGACTTGCGCGGCAAGCGACTTGCCGTGCGACAGATGGAACTCCCCTTCATTGCCCATCGCTCCCGCGACTGACCCCGACCCCCCATAGAAATGCGTCCTGACAACCTCTCCTACCTGGAAAGCCACGAATGGGTTCGCCACGAGGGCGAAACTGCCATTGTTGGAATTACGGACTTTGCCCTGGAACAATTGGGCGAGTTGGTTTATCTCGACCTACCGGAAGCCGGGCGCCAAGTGCACCAGGGCGAAGCGCTGGGCGAAATTGAATCGGTCAAGGCCGTTTCCGATCTCAACTCTCCCATTAGCGGGGAAATTGTCGAGGTCAATGCCGACTTGGCGGAGTCCTTGGACACCTTGCAAAGTGATCCCTTCGAGCAGGGCTGGCTGGTCAAAATTAGGCCGCAATCCAAGGAAGGCGACAAAGATCTGATGGACGCCGCGGCCTACCAAGCACTCGTCGAAGCCAGCGACTGATTTCCAAGATGCCCTGGGTTCAGAACACGGAACAGGACCAGCAAGCCATGCTGGCAGACATTGGCGTGGAATCCTTGCAAGGGCTTTTTGAGTCCATTCCCGAGGAGTTCCGTCTGCAGGGTCCTCTCAATTTGCCTAGTAGCATTTCCGAAGCCCAATTAGTCGAGGCCATGGCCAGTTTAGGCAAGCGCAACCAACCGGCCACCGCAGGCCCTTGTTTTTTGGGCGGTGGGACGTGGAACCACGGTTGGCCTGCATTGGTGGATCATCTTTCCACCCGGTCGGAATTTCTTACCGCATACACGCCATACCAGCCGGAGTGTTCGCAGGGAACATTGCAATGGATTTTCGAATTTCAAACGATGATCGCCGAAATCACCGGCATGGAAGTAGCGAACGCTTCCATGTACGACGGTGCGTCTTCCTGCGCTGAGGCCATGCTTTTGGCACTCGCGTCCACTCGCCGCAAGAAAGTGGTCGTCTCCCAAGGGGTTCATCCCGATAGCCGCCAAGCCATCGCCACCTTTTTGCGCCATCAAAAGGCAGAGATTGTCATTGCCCCCCTGGTGGACGGCAAAACTGACTTGACGGGATATGTGGACGAGAACACCGCGGCCGTCCTGATTCAGCAACCCAACCACCTCGGCGTGGTGGAATCCCTCTCTCCCGTAGTCGAAACTTGCCGTGAGCACGAAGCTTGGGCGACGGCAAGCATTCAACCTGTTGCTATGGGATTGCTGCGTTCGCCAGGAGATGCCGGCTTCGATCTGGTGGTCGGAGAAGGGCAAGGCTTGGGCGTACCCATGGCCTTCGGCGGCCCCGGTTTCGGGTTTTTTGCAACCCGCCTCGAACACGTTCGCCGCATGCCTGGCCGTCTCGTGGGGGCTACGGTGGACAATCGTGGACAACGGGCCTTCTCGCTCACATTTCAAACTCGAGAGCAACACATTCGTCGCGAAAAGGCCACTTCCAATATTTGCACCAACAATTCGCTGATGGCCCTGCGGGGTTGCCTGCAGCTTGCCGCCCTCGGGCCCCAAGGCTTGCAAGAAATGGCCTGCGCGTCCCGCGAACGCGCCCTGGATTTGGTCGAAAGCCTGCAAACTTTACCCGGACTGGAATTGGCCTTTCCCGAGGCCCCGTTCTTCCAAGAAACCTGTTGGCGCCTAGCAAGTGGCCTCAAGGGAATCCTCGCCCTGCGCTCTGCTTGCCGCAATGCTGGCATTGCCGCCGTCCTCCCCTTGGCGGACGAAGGCCCGGAATTCGAATCGTGCTTCACCTTGGCATGCACCGAAAAAAATTCGTCTGCGGATCTAACGGCTCTCAAGGCCACTTTTGCAGCGGACCTGGAACCATGAAACGGCGGCCCGAAGCCTTGATCTTCGAGAAGTCTTCGCCAGGTCGGCGTTGCACGGGCACCCCTGGGACAGATCTCACTCGAGCCACGGAGGGCCTTCCCGAGGAAGAAATTCGAACGCAATCCTTAGGCCTTCCGGAAGTAGGCGAATTGGATTTGGTGCGGCACTACACCCGGCTCAGCCAACTGAATACCGCCATCACCACCGCCTTTTATCCGTTGGGATCCTGCACCATGAAATACAACCCGGTGGTGCAAGATGGGATCGCGGCCCATGAGCCATGGGCAGGCATGCATCCTCTGCAAAGTGACGAGGAAACCCAAGGGGCCTTGGCCGTCCTTGTTGGCCTGCAAAACGCCTTGGCCGAAGCTACGGGATTGCCCGGGGTCTCCTTGCACCCCGCAGCGGGAGCGCAAGGGGAATTGGCGTCTTTGATGATCCTCCGATCTTGGCTGGAAAGCCAAGACCAACCCAAACGACGCACCATTTTGATCCCCGACAGTGCGCACGGCACCAACCCTGCCTCTTGCACTCTGGCCGGTTTTCAAGTGGCGCCCGTGCGCACCGATCCAGTAGGACTCTTGGATTTGGAGCATCTCCGAGAACAGTTGGGTGAGAACACCGCCGGCCTGATGATCACCAACCCGAACACCCTCGGATTGTTTGAAAAAAACATCGGCAAGATTTGCGACGCAGTCCACGAGGCGGGCGGTCTGGTTTACATGGACGGTGCCAACTTCAATGCCATCGTGGGTGTTGCCCGCCCCGGAGATTTCGGGGTGGACATGATGCACATCAATCTTCACAAGACCTTCTCCACTCCACATGGCGGTGGTGGTCCTGGAGCAGGCCCGATTTGCGTCACAGAGGCTCTCACCTCTTTCTTGCCCGGCGACCGGGCCGTTCCGGAAGGCGAAGGCTTCGCACTTCGCACCGAAAAAAACTCCATTGGGCGACTTCGTGCTTTCCACGGCAATTTCGGCGTGTTGGTACGCGCATACGCTTACATCCTTCGCTTGGGCCAGGATGGTCTGCGCCGGGTGGCTGAAAACGCTGTCCTCAACGCAAATTACCTGCGAGTTCAGGTGGGAAAATCGTGGCGAATTCCCTTTGATGGCATCTGTATGCACGAGTTTGTTGCTCGACCCACCAAGGCAATGCGAGAAAACGAAGTGCACACCGTGGACGTGGCCAAGCGCTTGATTGACTTGGGATTCCACCCGCCCACGGTCTATTTCCCGCTGGTTGTGCCGGAAGCAATCATGGTCGAACCCACGGAAACGGAATCCAAAGAAACGTTAGACAGCTTCGTCGCGGCAATGAAGACGATCGCCGAGGAGGCTCTGAGCGGTGGCGATTCCCTGCGGGCCGCCCCGGAAACGACCCCAGTCGGCCGGGTGGACGAGGCCCGTGCCGTCAAACAGCCCCTGCTCCGACACCCCCGCTCCTGATGCCTGCAGGGCGACTGATTCGCGATTCGGCCCTGCCCGCCGCGGAAAATATGGCCCGGGACGAGGCCCTGCTCTACACACGCATGCAACCCACTTTGCGGCTCTACCAATGGAACAAGCCGAGCCTTTCCCTTGGCTGGTTTCAGGACCCCGCCCTCCTCCCCTGGCAGTCCGTTCTGGAGCGGAGTGGGGAAATGGTGCGCCGCCCCACGGGAGGCAAGGCTATTTTGCACGAGCACGAATGGACCTGGTCTTTATGCATGCCCGAGACCGGCATGTTTTCTCAGGGTCCCGGTCGGGCCATAGAAATTTTGCATGAATCCTTGGCCGCCACCTTGTCCCCGCTGGTGGACCCAGGTGAAGTCCGCTTGCGCCGAGAAGCAAGTTGGCCGAGTGACCGCCCCGGATCGGCTTGGTGCTTTGAGGACTCTTCGCCCCTGGATTTGGGTCTCCACGGGCGGAAGTTGATGGGCAGTGCCGCCCGGCGCAAGAAGGGTTGGATTCTTTTTCATGGTAGCTTGGTTCGGACTCCCCCACGGGAAACTCCGAACATTGCCGGCTTGGAAGTGGCCAGGACGGATCCCCGCCCTTGCCAAGCCCTGATCCAGGGGATCGAGCAGGCCACAGGCTTGGCGTTTTTGCTTGGGGAATGGAATCTGCAAGAAACCGGACATTTCGCCGCTCTGCGCGAAAAGTACGAGGATCCGGAATTCACATGGGCAAGGTGTCCTCACGGTCGCCCTACTGAATTGCTGTCAGAACTGGGTCGCTGATCAATCCTTGGGATTGACTGATGGCGACGAACCAGAGCGGTGAACCCGCCGGGGCGTTGGGGCCAAACAAGTAGTCGTTGGTGGTTCCCGTGCTTTGAGTGATCATTCCCCAAAGACGGCGAAAATTGCTGAGAAACCAACGGTGCGTCGGACTCAACTCGGCCAGGCCGCCCAAGGGTAGGGCCCAAAGGCCCGGTGAGCCGGAACCAAACACCCGGAAGGCCTCGCCTTCCAAGTCGGCGGGAACATGGTCGAGACGAAAGCGAATCACACCACCAGCGGTCGGCGTACCTTCCAGGACCAACTGGCCAGGACGCCATCCTCCGACCAGGAATTCATTGTCTCCCGAGGAATCGTCCAAGACCGACAAAAGGACATTCCGATAACGGGAATCCACGGTAACAGTGGCCTGATCCGCATCCCCGGCCAGCCCAGCAGCGGCACTGGCATCCACAGTTGGCAACCAGGACCCTCCCCCGTCCAAGGAGAAGGCCAATGCGGCTTCTTCCGGCCACGCACCCTGGAGAAAAGAAAGGGCCACTAGAGAGCCGGAACCGGTCAGAGAGGGGCGACCACCCTTGCCGGAATCCAAGGAAATTGCTTGGGTCCAAGTCATGCCCCCATCCGTGGAGTTTCGCAACCAGACTCGATCCGAGCCGCTGCGATTGTCTTCCCATGCGGCCACGACCTGCCCGGCCTCGGCCCACAACACCGGCCCATCCACATCACTGCCCAAATTTGCTCCGGAATTCAGGACCAAGCCAGGTGCCCAAGTAAGGCCACCATCGGCCGAGCTTCGATAGTGGAGTTGTTCGCCGGTGGATCCGGCCGGGGTTTCCAACCAAAGCGCGTGCAGGGGGCCGGCGGTTTCCGCCACCAAGACCAGCCCGTCACCGGAGTCCCCGCCCAACAAAGGATCGTCTATGCGGATTTCCGGGCTGGCAAAACTAACCCCGCCGTCGGTAGATTGCCGCATCCAGACATCATCATGACCCAGGCGGGCGTCTACCCAAAGCAGATGAATGGCGGATCCGGATCCGGCCATGGCAAAGCCATCCACATCCACGGATCCTGGGGAAAACCCAGAGGGCACCAAAAGTGGGGGTTGCCAAGTCAGGCCGGCATCCTGGCTGACCAACAAATGCAGGGCATCGCCACCCCCGGTCCAGCGCGTGCGTTGCAGGAGGAAGATTCGTCCACCGCAGGCCATGGCCTGATAGGCCAACAAGTCCCGTCCACTCGGAACGCCGGAGCCGTCCGGCAGGGCGGTCTCCAACCACGTGAAACCACCGTCGAAGGAAGAGGCTTGATAGAGAGTGGTGGCCCCGGCGCCTGCGCGATCATCCAGCCAATACACGTGGAAAGACCCTTTCTGGATTACAAGAGAAAGCGCTCGCTTGTCGGCGGAACTTCCGTCGGTGTTCAATTTTTGCGAAGGAGCGAAGGACTTGCCCCCATCCGGGCCAAGACCCACCGAGGCCCGCACAACCATGCCGACGGCAAGATCGCGTTCCAACCAGGCGGCAACACCCACGTTTGTCGTGGGATCCACGGCCGACCGCGCTTCTTCGACTGGGACTTGCTGGCGACCGCCGACGGGAAGGAGGGGGCGGAGATCCTGGGCAGGAGCCACCGCCAAGAGTAGAAGGAGGGAGATGTGCATCACGCCAGGAAGACGGATAAATCCTCCCGGCGTAACAGCTTTCTCCCGGAGAGGAAATGTCAGTTGATGGTGACCTTCATCATGTTGGAATCGGCTAGGGTTCCCGTGGAATCCAATCCGGCAACCTCAAAGTAAACCGTCCGGCCAAAGGCCCCGGAGGGAACCACGTCGCCAAAAGATCCCATACCCGTGGGATTGGCAGGAATCTGAAACAGGATGGTCACGGGCTTGCCCAAATCGAAGGCGTGCCCATTGAAAGTGGAGCCGCCATCTAGAGAAAACCGAGAATGGGAAACACCATCGTCTTCCCACATTTGGGCCATGACCCCGCTGTGATTCAAAAGACGTGCGTCCTGGGGAACCTCACCAAGGGTGCCGAGCTGAACAAAGAAAGAGAGAGAAGCAAACAAGGAGGGGATGAGCATCATGGGAGGGGATTTTTGGGGGATGCGTGGGCATCTCTATCCTTACCACAAATCCCCCTCATGAAGCCCTACCTTGACCTGATCCGACACGTGCTGGAAAACGGCGAAAACCGCCAGGATCGCACCGGTGTGGGCACTCTGTCTGTGTTTGGCACGCATGCGCGTTATGACCTGCGTCAAGGCTTCCCCTTGTTGACCACCAAGAAAGTTCTCTTTTCGGCGGTGGTGCGTGAGTTGCTCTGGTTTCTGCGCGGCTCGACCAACATTCACGACGGCCTCACTGAGCACACCCCGATTTGGGACGCGTGGGCCGATTCCGAGGGCGAACTGGGCCCGATTTACGGGGCCCAGTGGCGCAGTTGGGGTGGGCGGGGCATTGATCAGATTCAAAACGCCGTGGATCTCTTGCGCTCGGACCCCAACAGTCGCCGCAATGTCGTGAGTGCTTGGAACGTGGCAGACCTGCCTCAAATGAAGTTGCAACCATGCCACACCATGTTCCAGTTTTATGCCACAAACTCCGGCGAGTTGGATTTGCAAATGTACCAGCGTTCCGCGGATTTGGCCCTGGGCGTTCCCTACAACATTGCCTCCTATGCACTGTTGTTGATGATGGTGGCGCAGGAAGTCGACAGGACGCCCCGTCACTTTGTGCACACCATCGGTGACGCCCATCTGTATCAAAACCATCTTGACGGCATCCGGGCCCAACTGGAGCGGGAACCCGGCCCCCTGCCTCGAGTGGAATTGGCCGATAAGGCATTGGACGATTTTGAATTCGACGACATCGTCCTACACGATTACGTTCACGCCCCCTTCATCCGCTTCGAGGTCGCGGTATGAGCGAGGCCGAGAAAAACGCCCCGGTCCCCCACTTCGCCATCGTCGTGGCCATGGATGAGGCCGGCGGGATTGGCAAGGACGGGGATTTGCCCTGGAAATTGTCGGCTGACATGGCGCATTTTCGTGAGCTCACGATTGGCGGGGGCAACAATGCCGTGATCATGGGCCGCAGGACTTGGGAATCCATTCCGGACAAGTTTCGGCCCTTGCCGCAACGCCACAACATCGTGCTGACGCGCGCGGCAACGATGAACCTTGCCGACGGCGTAGACGTGTCCAACAGCCTGGATCGGGCCCTAGCCTTGGCTCCGGACTACGACGACATTTTCGTCATTGGCGGCGGGGCTCTTTACACCGAGGCCGCCCGCCACCCTGCCTGCCGTTCGATTTTCATGACTGCCATCCACGCCACTTTCGACTGCGACACTTTCTTCCTGCCGGATGAAAGTCAATGGGAACTGGAATCAGATACTCCACCGCAAGAGGAAGACGGGGTCCAATTTTCTTTCTGCATATATAATCGAAAGCCATGTACCAAAACAAACCCGAACTAAAATAACAGACAGAAAGACCCCGGACAAAAAGTTCTGTTATTTTAGTTCGGGTGCTTTTTGGGTCATTGCACTAGGCGGAGGCCAATGCCGGCGTAACGGCCAACGGGGTCGTTGCAGTTTCGGTCCGCCGAGCGCAGGTGGTCGGCGCTGTGCCACCAGCCGCCACCTCGGAAGACGCGGTCGGTACCGTTGATCGGACCGATGGGATTGGTGCTGGCACTCTTGCCGTAGTACGTGGGGTCGAACCAGTCGCAGGACCAAGTGGTCTCGTCGTAGCAAGGGGTCAATGCATTTTCACGACTCCGCCAGTTGGCGTAGAGGCAGGCCTCGGACCAACTGATCTGCACAACGGGATGATTTTCAAAGTTGGCGGTCACACCAAAAGAAACGCCATCCCAACGAATCCGCGTCCAAGCCGAACTGGAGGTCGTATCGGCAAGGGCCATGGCAGCGCCTCCAGACTGAGTCACCACATTGTTGCTGACGAAAAGATCGCCTTGCGAATAGGCCGAGTTTAAATAGTCGGCGTACCGCTGATTGGTGAGATCCACCACGTCCATGGAAAATCCATCCAAGGACACAGAGTGCAGAGGGAATTCGTCGCCGTTCCCTACCCCGGCATGATCGCCCATGACGAAGCTACCAGCGGGTACCGGGACCATATTCGCCGAGGGCCAAGAATCCACGACCAGAGCCAGGTTGTTGCTCAACAATCCGGAAGTGAGGTTGGCGGCATGGAACCAGACGGCAAGACTAGCCGTGCCATTGGGCACCGTCTTTTGCAGGGAAGCAAGGCCGGTGGCATCGGCAGTCAAGGTCGGAAATTTTTGGATCGGCGGCGAAAGAGCAACGGTCCCAAGTGGTGTGGAAGTTGGGCAAGGTCCGGTTAAGGAGTAGGCCACCAACACGAGGTCGCCAGCATTTCCATTGTTGACATCGAGGGTTGTCGTTTTTCCGGCTATGAGATCACGGACGGTGAGAACCGGATTACCCTGAGCAGGCAAGGAGGAAACTGCCAGGAGGAAGAAAATGGAGGCAAGGGCGAATTTCTTAACTCCCACCCTACAAATTCTTGCCCACGGTAGGGGTCAAAATAGGGCTTGAAATGGAGCCAGGAATGGAAAAATGGAAATGGGAGGGTGTTTGGCTACCCGACCAGGACTTGAACCTGGAACGACAGGACCAAAACCTGTTGTGTTGCCAATTACACCATCGGGTAATGGCGGGGATTTTAGGCCCGCTTCGGGGGGTCGGCAAGGAATGCCGGCTTTTCTGGAAGAGGCGGCAGCCCGAGGACGGCGCGGCGAAGAGTCTCCAGGGCGTCGCGCACCGTTTGATCCTGGATGGCCTCGCGGCCGGCCCGGATCCATTGCTGCCGTAGCAGGGCATGACCATCCTCGGGTCCGGCCAGGCCCAGAAAGACCGTGCCCACCGGTTTTTCCCCAGTGCCGCCCTCCGGCCCGGCAATCCCGGTGGCGGAAATTCCCCAGTCCGCCCCCACCCGAGTACGAGCACCCTCGGCCAGAGCCAACGCAACCTCGGCGGACACGGCACCATGCTTTTCCAGAAGGGCAAGATCCACACCAAGATCTCGAACCTTGGCCTCGTTGGAATAAACGACAAAGCCGGCCGGGAAAACTCGACTGGATCCCGGAACGGAAGTCAGGGCGGCGGCAAGGCGCCCGCCCGTGCAGGACTCGGCTGTGGCGACCGTCTGGCCGGCATCTTGCAGAGCGGCGACGACCTCCTGCTCCAGAGTGGAATCCCCTTCCGCCACCAACCACACGCCCAATCGTTGTCGAAGCTGCCCAGCCACTTCGGCCAATTCCTCTTCCGCAGTCCTACCGTCCGAAGAAGGAAGAACAACAACCGAAATCGTGACCCGCGAGGCGCTGGCCGTGATGCCCAAGCGACGGCTGGGCGTGGGTTCCATGAGATCGCGAATTTGCGATTCGACCACGGCTTCCGGTACGCCCACAGTATGGAACAAACCGTGCGCAACCCGGCCCATGTCCGGGAATCGTTCGGCCAAATCTTGTAGACCACCGCCCCCCTCGAAGGTGGCCTCGCACTCCACGGGTGGCCCGGGCAAGCAAAGCACCCGGCCACCACCCCAATCAAAAGCAAATCCCAGGGCGGTACCAGCCGAGTTGGGCAAGAGCTTGGCCCCATGCGGCACCCGGGCCTGGGCCAAAAAAGAATCCGGCACAGAACTCCCCTGAACGGATTGATAAAGCAAGGTCAAACGCGCCTCCACCTCCGGGTTGGCAACAAGCGCTACGCCCAAGGCCTCCGCAACTTCCGCCCGAACGCGATCATCGGTGGTCGGGCCCAATCCTCCCGTCGACAGGATCACATCCGCTCGACCTTGCAATGCGTCCAGGGCATGGCGCAGGGCGCCGGGCTCATCCCCCACCGTCGTTTTGCCTACAACCCGAAAGCCAAGCTCCAACAAGCGGGCGGCGAACCGAGCCGCGTTGCGATCCAAGATTCGACCCTCCAAGAGCTCCTCTCCAATGGAGAGCAAATGGGCCGTGGGAGTCGCGGTCACGCCACCGGGGCCGTTGCACGGCGTTCGCGGAAGGCCACTAGGAAAATGCCAAACTCAAAAAGGA
Source organism: uncultured Planctomycetales bacterium (assembly GCA_964464385.1). Lineage (GTDB taxonomy): Bacteria > Planctomycetota > UBA1135 > UBA1135 > UBA1135 > CAYXFZ01. The sequence continues at coordinate 17,364 of CAYXFZ010000021.1, read as the reverse complement.
GAACGACCGGGACCGCCATCAACAATTGGCTGACCGGGTCCGGAGGCGTGACAATCGCACCAATGACAAAAGCGCCAAGAATGAAGTGGCGCCGATGCTTGCGCAGGGATTTCGCGCTGACGAGACCAGCCGCTCCTAGGCCCGAGAGCAGAATCGGCAATTGAAACAGCAAGGCTAGGGCCAAGGTGAACAAAAGGAAAATACTCAAGTAGTCGGCAAGTCGATAGGACTGCAGCATGACCTCCGGATTGGCAGTGGCATACAAAAATCGCAACACCAAGGGAATCATGAAAAAGTAGCCAAAGAGCAGACCAAGGGCGCCGGCAGCAACGGAAAATGGCACCACGCGAGCCACGGCGCGGCGTTCCGACGAACGCAAGCCGGAAGCAATGAACATCCACCCTTGAAAGAGCGCCCAAGGCAAACTGAGTAGAACAGCCACGAGCAAACAGATCCGAAGATCAAAAAAAATGGACTCCAGCGGCGAAAGTACCACCAATTTTTCGGAGAGAACCATGCCCTCCGCCTTCAGTTCAGCGACGGCCAGTTGATGCGGCCGGACGAAGATCTGTTCCAACTCCGCCTTGAACACTCCCCACCCCACCAAAAACAAAATTGCGGTCGCCATGACCACCAGAAAAAGGCGGCGGCGCAGTTCCTCCAAATGCGCCGCGATGGGCATTCGGGCTGATTCTGAAGAGGAACTCAGAGTCCAAGCCAGGACATGGTGTCCCGGAAGGGCAGCACGGTCACCGACATAGACTGGGCCAGCTTGTAAGAATCCAGACTGTCCCACGGAACAACATCTCCGGTTTCCTCATCGAAGAACGGAGTGCCCAAAATGAGGTAATCAGCTTCGTTGCTGATTTCATCGGCGATACGGATCCCGACTTCGGAGAGCTTGATGCGCATATCCTCGCGGGAGAAGGAGCCGAAGCCGTCGCCTAGGAGAACGGCCACGGGTTGGCGAGTGGGATCGAAGACGGCGTTGGCGATGGGGTCATCTTGGATCATGGGGTCGTATTTGTCCGCCAAGGAAAGAATGACGCACTCGGCGCGATTGTCCTCCACAGAACTGACACGAATGCGGCCCTTCAAGTCCCCGGTCAGAGGGCTAGAAACCTCAAACTCCATGCCGGGCTGGACGCGATCCATGCGGCCCAAATCAATCCATGCTTTGCCAATGCGCATGTTGGCGGAAAGAATGGTGCCGTCTTGGGTCTCTGCGCGACGGGCCACGGCGGCCAATCGCTGGGCAAGAATGTCGCGACGTTGGTTGGCAACTCGGGCATCTTCGGTGTAAGAACGATCCTGGTTTTCCAGGCGAAGCCGGAGTTCGGAAACCTGGCGGTCAAGATCGCGGACTTGATCTCGCAAACCATCGCGTTGGCCCTCCAAATCCACGTTGGCCGCGCTCATGGAAGAACGCAGGTCATCCATGTCCGACCGGAGCGTAGAAATGGTGCGTTCTTTATCGCCCAAAGAAGAGGAATGGGCGGTTTGGCGGGAACGCAAATCGTTCTGCAATTGAGTAACCTGCGATTTCAAGTCCCGGGCTTGACGTACGACTTGGTTGTAGTCGCCGATGGCAGCCGTCCCGGCGGACTCCAGAGTTGCGGAATCCGAAGCACCCGGGAAAGTGCCCTGCATTTCTTCTAAGGCCAACTGCACCGTTTGCGGCGAGGCATGGCCAGCAGAACTCTCGCCGGAAAAACCGACGACAGCGGACAACTCACTCATTTTGTCAAAACTGACGTCCGCCGAAGCATTGGCAGCAACGGCATCCGCTTTGGCGGATTGGATCTCGATTTCCAGTTCAGCAGCGGTTTGTTGGGAAAGGAAAGCGAACAGGGCCGTGGCAACGAGCATGACACAGATGGCGATCATCCAGATGACGTTGACTTGAGCAGCACCGCGGTTGCGAGCAGACATGGCAGATTTGTGGGGGACAGGGGTGGCCCATCAGGAGGGATGGGAGCCAAGGTGGAATGCGAAGTTTTATGGGATGCTTGCCGAGCGGTCAAGAAAAGCGCATGATTCGCCCGTGACCAGGATCGGCGAGCAGGAACCCGGTTTGCGGACCCTAGGGGTCCTGGGCGGAATAGGTTCCGGAAAGAGCACAGTTGCGCGATTTCTCGTCGTAGAACTGCCCAAGGGCCTCCTTTTGGATGCGGACGCCCTAGTTTCAGAGCTCCTGGACGAGCCTGAGACCGCTCAGAGGGTCCACGCCGGGTTGGGAGGAGATTTGCTCCTGCCTGACGGGTCCTTGGATCGTGCGGCACTGGGCCGCCGAATTTTCGAATCCGAAGCAGATCGGCGGGTTTTGGAAGGCCTTCTCCACCCCCCGGTCCGGGAATGCATCCGGACCCGTCTCAAAGAGGCCGAAGCTCAGGCCCAACCGACTTGGGCGGTCTTGGATGTGCCACTCCTGCTGGAGGGGGGCCTGGACCGAGTCTGCGATTTCCTCCTCTTCGTGGACACCCCTGAAGAGCAACGATCCACCCGCGCCTGTGCCCGCCACGGCTGGAGCCGGCAAGATTGGAGGGCCCGCGAGGCCACCCAAGCCCCGTTGGAGGAAAAACGCGCTGCCGCGGATGCTATCCTGGACAACGCGGGTGGTGAAGACCCCCTCCGGTCGGCTGTCCAAAGCCTCCTCCCCCGCCTCCTTTCTCTGCCTCCGCGGCCCCTTCTTGATCGTTGGCCGCCGCCGGATTCCCGGCCCGAGGCCTGACGCTCTCGGCTAGTGCGCAATCCAAAACATCATGGTTCCTGAAGCAGCCGCAAAATCTTCTCGCCGACGCCGTCGTCGTCGCCGCCGAGGCGGTGGTGGATTCCAAGTCCACAAGACTTACGGCGCCTTTCCCACTTCCTCCCAGTTGCCGCCGGCACCGCAGGCGCCCTGGAACGAGAAGGACGTCAAATCCTTCGCCACCAAGCGCAAGAAGGACGAGTTCCATCTTTCCCCTTTGTTGCTCATTTCCTTGCCAGACCTGCAAGAGGCCGCCGAGGAACAAGGGATCCAAGATTCCTACGCTCTCGCGCGTGGTCCGCTCTTGCGGCGCTTGATCCGCCAGCGGATGGAGAAGAGTGGCGTGTTCTTCACCAAGGGCACCCTCGACATCCAGCCCGAGGGCCACGCCTACCTCCGCCATGGCAGCAATGACTACACCGCCAACACGGACACCGACGCCCTCCTGCACGCGGATTTGGTGCGCAAGCACAACTTGGTGTCCGGTCAGGAAGTCTCCGGCGTGCTGGCTCCGCTACCAGAAGAGGACAAGTCCCTGCTGGTCCTGCACGAAGTCCTGACCGTCTTCGGCGAAGATTCCGAGAAGCAATACGCCATTGCGCCATTTTCGGACCTGATCCCGCTCTATCCCGACGATCGCCTCTCGCTGGAAACCAAACAAGATCTAATCGAGATGCGCATCGTGGATTTGATTTCCCCGATTGGCAAGGGCCAACGCGGTCTAATCGTGGCCCCACCACGCACCGGCAAAACGGTCCTCTTGCAGATGATCGCCAACGCCGTGGTCGAGAACGACCCCGATTGCCACCTCATCATCCTGCTGGTGGACGAGCGGCCAGAAGAAGTCACCGACTTCAGCCGCACGGTCATCGGCAAAAACCGCGAAATCGTGGCCTCCACCTTTGACGAGCCCCCCGCTCGCCACATCAAGGTGGCCGAGATGGTCATTGACCGGGCCAAGCGCATGGTCGAGCAGGGCCGCGATGTTGTGGTCCTCCTGGACTCCATCACTCGACTCGCTCGCTCCTACAACAACGAGGCACCAGGCAATTCCAAGATCATGACCGGCGGCTTGGTGGCCGATGCCCTGCAAAAGCCCAAGCGTTTCTTTGGCGCGGCACGCAACATCGAAGACGGCGGCTCCCTCACTATTTTGGCCACCGCCTTGGTGGACACCAACTCCAAGATGGATGAAGTCATTTTCGAGGAGTTCAAGGGCACCGGCAACATGGAATTGGTGCTGGACCGTTCGCTGGCCGATCGCCGCGTCTGGCCGGCGATTGACATCAACCGCTCCGGCACGCGCAAAGAAGATTTACTCTTCACCAAAGAAGAGTTGCAACGGGTTTGGTTGTTGCGCAAGGTCTTGAACGACATGAATCCAGTTGAGGCCATGGAACTGTTGGTGGATCGCATGCACAAGGCCAAGGACAACACCGACTTCCTGGCCAATCTACAGGTCGGCTAAACGCAGCATGCGGGTCGCGTTTCTGCTGCCCTGCGCACCGGACGCGCCGCACGGCAATGCCACCACCGCGCAACGCCTAGCCCAAGGTCTTGTCGGCCGAGACTGGGAGATTTCCTTGCATGGGCCGAACGACCCCGACCCCAGCGGCGCCGATGTCCTGGTTGCCCTGCACGCTGCGCGCTGCGGACCGCGTGGCGTCGCTCTGGCCCAACGCCTGACCGCCAAGTTGGTCATTCTCTTGACGGGTACGGACTTGGATCGAGTGACCGAGCCGGTCGTGGCCCGAGCATTGGCTGTGGCCTCGGCCCGGGTGGCATTGAGTCTGGCGGCCGCCGCTCAAGTACGTGCTCGATTGTCGCCAGAATCGGCCTCTATCCTCGTCATTCCCCAGGCCGTTCTGCCACTACCCATCTCGACGGGGATCGTTCCCTTACCGGAAACTCCCGACGACGCCGAAATCCTTCTCGTCTTAGCCGGCATTCGCGCCATCAAGGATCCGCTGCGAGCCCTGCGCGCCCTGAGCCCATTGGCCAAGACGCGTCCGAGGTTTCGTCTCTGGATTGCTGGGCCTCCACTGGAAACAGACGCCGTTCAAGAACTCCAAGATCTCTTGGCCGACGCTCCGTGGGCCACTTGGGTCGGGGGTGTTCCTCACGCCCAACTCCTCCCTTGGGTGCAAGCCGCCCGCATCGTCCTTTCCACCAGCCGCCACGAGGGCGGCGCGCCCAATGCATTGTTGGAGGCGGCCTTGAGTGGCACCCCCACCTTGGCCAGCGACATTCCGGCCCATCACGATTTCCCCGGCAGCCCGGCCCTCTTTGGGGAGGACGAGGATCTCCGGGCCCGGGTTTTGGGTCTCCTCGAGGATCCACAGCTTTGGGGGAAAGAAAGGACCCGCCAAGAGAAAGTGGTCCGCACCCACCACGATCCAGGAGCAGAGATCCGCCTTTGGGAGGAACTCCTGAAAAGAACTCAGGCCAGCCCTTGATCTTCCAGCCAGTGCTGGGCGTCCAGCGCAGCGGCACAGCCCATGCCGGCGGCGGTAACAGCCTGGCGATAAGTCGGGTCGTGGACATCGCCGGCGGCAAACACCCCCTCCACACTGGTACGGGTGCCGTCCGTGACCTTGAGATAACCCACATCATCCTTCTTAAACTCGTCCCCCAAGAAATCCGTATTGGGTGAGTGGCCAATGGCCGTAAACATGCCGGCGACCGGCAAGGTCTCCTCCTTTCCATCTCGAGGATCTGCCAAGAGCAATTCCTGCAGTTTGCCGCTTTCCCCGGCAAGAATGTCCTTCACAACCCGAAAAGGAAGGAGTTCAATCTTGGGGTTGGACTCGGCCCGCTCCATCATGATTTTGGAGGCTCGAAAGACATCACGACGGTGAACCACCGTGACCTTGGTCGCAAAGCGCGTCAGAAAAGTGGCTTCCTCCATGGCGGTGTCGCCGCCGCCAACCACCGCGACATCCACATCCTTGAAAAAAGCGCCGTCGCAGGTGGCACAGGCCGAAACCCCGCGACCCATCAGGGCCGCCTCTTGCTCCAAACCCAGCAACTTGGCGCGCGCGCCCGTGGCCAAAATAACCGCGTGCGCTTCTTCTTCGCCGCCCATCTCATCCAAAATACGGAAGGGGCGGGCTGAAGTATCGACCGTCTTGACAGCGGTGAACTCGCGGAGTTCAGTTCCAAAGCGGGCGCACTGGGCGCGAAAGCGTTCCATCAATTCCGGTCCCATGATGCCGTCTGGAAATCCCGGGTAGTTCTCGACGTCGGTGGTGATCGTCAGTTGCCCGCCCGGCTGCATGCCCTCATAGAGCAGGGGCTGGAGACCAGCGCGCGAGGCGTACAGGGCGGCGGTGTAACCGGCCGGCCCGGACCCAATGATGGCTAAGTTTCTGACCATGGACGCGGCATCCTAGCCGCGCCGGAAAAGTGTGCCGGAAGCTCCGCTCAGATTCCGGCTTCTTCGGTCGCCACCGCTACCGGCTGGTCCGAGGTTGTAATAGCAGCTCGCAGGTCATTGCTCTGCCGAGCCCACTGGAACACGAGCCAAGTGAGGGGGAGCAAGGTCAAGAAGGCTACGACAAAAAAACCATCACTGCGTTCAACACGGGGAAGGTCAGGGTCCATGAGGGGGGAGGGAGAAGGGTGGGGGATGCTTTAGGAAGAATGTTGGGGCGAATAAAGGGGATGCCCAACACCAATATCCTAACCTGAAAAGGAAAATAGGGGGTGGAAAGATTGTGGAGAATTGCCAAATGGCCTCCTCAGGGGCAAAATGAGCCCCGTGTCCGCGATTCCCAAGACCCTCCTGATTACGGGTGCAAGCAGTGGGATTGGCGAGGCTTGCGCCCGCTGGTCGGCAGCTCGGGGCTGGCGGGTTTTGGCCACGGCCCGCCAGCCTTCGGATTTGGGCTCCCTAGCACGAGTCCAGGGCATCCAAATCCATGACCTGGATGTGACACAAGAGGCCTCGGTTGCTGCCCTCCAGCCCTGGATTCAGGCCGTCGCCCCGGAAGGGCTTGGCGGGCTGGTCAACAACGCCGGCATTGCCGTACCCGGCCCCCTGGAAATCCTAAATTCGGATGAGCTTCAGCATCAGCTCGAGGTCAATGTCCTTGGCGTGCACCGCGTCACACAGGCCCTCTTGCCAGCCTTGCGCCAGGGCCAGGGCAAGGTCATCAACATCTCTTCCATGGCGGGTCGCGTGGCGGGCCCCATGTTGGGTGCTTACCACGCTTCGAAATGGGCCCTGGAGGGGATGACCGAAGCCTGGCGCCGAGAAACTCTGGCCCAAGGCGTGGATTTCGTTTTGGTGGAGCCCGGCGCCATCCAAAGTCGCATTTGGGACAAGGGCCCCCCCACCTCCGACACATCCCTAGGAGATCATCCCGAGTCGGCACAGTACCGCAGTTTGGTGCCGTGGATGATGCGACAAGTGCAGCTTGCCAAGAATCGCGCCCTGCCCGCCGAGGCCGTTGCCCGCGTCGTGCACCATTCCCTGATTTCCTCCAAACCCAAAGCCCGCATTTTGGTGGGAAAAGATGCCAAACTCGCCGTGCGCTTGGCGCGCTACTTGCCGACCCGTTGGTTGGACCGGCAAATCGCCAAGAGCATCCGACGCGGCTCTTAGCGCTTCGCCATTCCGGCGCTGGGATTGCGTCCGCTGCCGATCAATCTTCGTCAATCGACCACAAGCGCGCAAAACCGGAAGCCCGTTTGAACGAAGCAATCCGCTTGGCCGATTTCCAAATCTTGTCGCGGCGTTCTTGCGAGACCCCCAATGCCAAAGCATCAAACTTGGCACGAATGTCCTCGTCACTCAGCGGATCACGGGGATCTCCTTTTGGCCAGTCAATTTGCTTCTCAAAGGTTCGGCCGTCGGTCGTCTCGACGACCACATGGCAGCGCTGAATCTTGGGGAAGGCGGCCTCGAATTTGGGCTCGGCAAAGACCTTGATCTTGTCAATGTGCTGCAGCACTCGGGTATCAGCAATGACGTCATCGTCAAAGAGCTCCGGCGTGACGCGGCCATGCAAGACCCCCATCAAAATGCAGTACGGCAAAGAGTGGTCGGCGGATTCCCGCGAAGTCGGCCGATACTTGGCCGGGTCGGACAAGATGTCGGCCGCTTTGGTCAAAGTGCGGATGCGGATTTCCCGAATGTCGTCGGCTTGCAGACCGTTGTCCTGACAAATGGAAATGGTGCAGGAAATCGGAGCATGCGTCAGGGCTTCGGTCGGGAAAAACTTCATGCCGCAGCGCAAGATGCGCCAATCTTCGCCCAGGTCGTCAAAGACCTCCCATTTCCATTCCGAATTCATGACATGGGCCAAGGATTCCTTGCCCTCGAATACGTGCGCCGGGCCGCTGTAGCCGCGTTGCGCCAAAAGTGCGGCTTCCAGTCCGGCGCGACAGGCCATGGGATCCACCGTGTTTTTCATCATGGTCAGATGCCCGGCAGTGACCGCACCCAAAGTGCAGTTGGCAGAACCCGCAATGCCAACGGCGTGTTGCAATGTGTCTGCATTGAGGCCCAAGCTTTTGCCGGCTGCATAGGCAGCCGCAAAGGCGGTCAAGGAAGCGTGGTGCCAACCCAATTCCCGAATGCCAGGGAAGGACGCTTCGCACAAGCGCTGTTCGATTTCCCATCCCACCAGAGCGCCGAGCAAAAACTCTTTGCCGCCGCCTCCGGAGAGA
>CAYXFZ010000021.1:586-8932 GCA_964464385.1 uncultured Planctomycetales bacterium | reverse complement strand
TGCTTTGGTGGGGCTCCGCATGCCACGGCCAGACGGCGGCCGCCAATGCGGCCGGCAAAATGTCGGACGGGTGGCTGGGATCTTGTTGCCAATAAATGTCGTTGTAGTCCAGCGCACGAATGGCCAGAGAATTCAAAAACGCCGCTTGCAGAGGGGCGATCTTACCGCCTTCCCCCAGCAAGCTGGCCTTGCGCACCCCGCCCTCGGCGCGCACTAGGTCGCGAGCCATTCCCCAATCAGGAGTGCGCCAACCGCCAAAGGCGCAACCCAAAGAGTCCAACAAAAAGCGCCGCAGAGCATCGCGCACTTGGCGCGGAACTTGTTCCCAAGTCAGGGCCTCGACCCAGCGGGCGAGGCGGTGAGAAACGTGAGCGTCGTGCGGAAGGTCGGTGGAAGATCCCATGGCGCGAAACCGTAGCCGAGCGTCCCGGAGCCCGCCAATTCAAGCTTCATAAAGCCTGGGGGTCGCCTCGATCAACGCCAGGTCAGGTGCTTGATGTTGCGAATGCCGGGGAGGTTGACGGCGCCTTGAAAAGCAAGCGTGGCGGCGTCAAAAAATTGGAGGTCACCGACGGAGTCGCCCGGGGTTCCCACTGCGAGGATGGCATCGTCGCGGTCTAGGGAAATGCGCCAAGAGTCCTTGACGGTTCCCCCGGTGTAGGGAGTCCAGGAAAAGCCGGTGCCGCTCAATGAGGTCAAATCCATGCGACCCACCCATCCGGCGCTTCCCAGGCCACCGCCAAGGGGAGTGCCAAAACCGGAGACCATGAACCAGCCCTCGCGGGAAATGCTGACGCCGGTCGGGGCCGAGCCCATGGAAACCTGCGGGACACTGAGGTCGCCGAGGCATTGCGCACCAAGGGCGGCCGGATCGTGGTCAATCCAAAGGCCGGCGCCGCGGTCGTAGCGGCCGACTTCGGCATTGGTAATGCCCGCATGTTGCACCAAGGCCACGAGTTCCTGGCCATCGGGCGAAAAGGCCACGGTGACGACCAAATGGATGATGGAATTGTTGTGCGCCGGCACATCCAAGAGGGCGGTGTTCTGCAAGTAGGTGGGTGATGCAGGATCCAAATCCCAGAGGTACACGGAGTCGGAAAGGATCTTGACCACAGCGGCGGTGTTGCCGTCGGCGCTCAGGGCCCAAGGTTGGACAATGCCCACGGCCCCCACGCCAGAAGTCATGGCGACGGTTTGCCCGTAGGTCGGCGAGGCAGCGTCCACATCAATGGCCACCAACTCTTCTTGACCCGTGCTGTCATTGACCATGGTCCAAATCAAGTTGCGGGCTTCGTCCAGCTCGAGGCCTTCGACAATGGACGGGTAGTCGGACCACAACAAATTCCAAACCAAGGAGCCGGAGCTCCAGTCGCCGTGGTAAATGCCGTCGCCGTCCACGGCCAAGTATTCGTCCAGGCCTCCGAGACGGGAAGCGCTGCCCATCAAGTTGAAAGGAAAATTGCCGCTTGCGCCGGTGGCCATGTTGGGGCCGTCCACCGAATACCAATTCGAAGGGGTCCCCATATTGGTGCCGACCAAGATTTTGGGACGCAAGGTCAGCGTGAGGGCAAGGGCGTTGGAAGTGCATACGCCCGCCGGGGCAGCGCCGGCATCAAGGATGGCGGCTTGCGCCCAGAACGTGCGGCCGGCCAGCGCATTGCTGGGAACGGGCAAGGTGATGGGGATCTCGAAGAACCCTGCGCCGGGGGTGCCGGGCGTGCCACCCAGGACCAAGCCAAGCCTGAAGACCAAACGTGTGGTGTCGATCCATGCAGGCGCGCCATTCCAAGTGAAGGCCGCCGGCGCTGCGCAAATTCCGAAGAGGGCGTTGGCCCCGCCGAGGCCATTTTCAATGCGCAGAGCGTAATTCGGTCGCCCCATCCAGGGTTGCGGCGAAGAAAGCTCGGGCACAAAACCGCCGCTACCTGGCGACCCGTCACCGGCATTCACTTGGGCAAAAAGAGGAACGGGAAGAGTGAGGGAGAGGAGAAAAAGGAAACGCAACATGGCACCAAACTACCATGGAACCCGTGTCCTTGATCCCCCTTGCTGTCCAGAGCTGGCCCGGAACCGGGCCCCGCGTCCTTGCCCTGCCCGGTTTTTTGGATTGCGCCGGGAGTTTCGCCGCTTTGGCCTCAGAATGCGCCGCGTTTTGTCGCCTTTCTGCGCTGGATTGGCGCGGCCATGGGGCCAGTTCCTCGGGTGGTGAGGGGGCCTCCTTTCATCAATTGGATCATTTGAAGGATCTGCTCGGGCTTCTGGAAAGTCTACGGGCCAAGAATGAGGCGCCGGATGTCTTGGTGGCGCATTCCATGGGCGGCATCTTGGCCTGCCTACTGGCCGGAGCTCTGCCGGATCGTTGCCCGCCCAAAATCCTGTTGCTGGATGCGCTCGGTGGGACTCCGGGCGACGCCGCCCTGCATTGGGATCGCTGGGCAAAGATGTTGCTGGCCTCGCAAGAGATTCGACCGCCGTTTCGGGTTGCACCGAATCGGGAAGCGGCCCTGCAACGCATTCAAAAACGGCAAAAGCATTTGCCTGCGGACGCGTCCGAGCGCTTGCTGGACTCCATTGGCGAAACGCAGGAGGACGGCACGGTGCGCTGGCGCTTGGACCCGCGCTTGCTAGGGCCCAACCCCTTTGTTTTTCCTGAGGAACATTGGCTGGAATTGCTGGGCCGCATCACGGCCGCAGTCACCGTGGTGATTCCCGAATACGGCGTGTTGGCCCGACATCCTGCAGCGGCTTCCCGCCTGGCTGCTCTCCGTCACGCCGAACGCGTGGACATCGTCGCCTGCGGCCACCCCGTGCATTTGGAGCAGCCGCAGGCCGTGGCTCAAGCCTTGGCGGCCATGCTCGCCTGAGCTACGGCCGCGCCCATTTCGGAACACTTGGCGGATCCGCCCATGTCATAGGTACGGACCTTGCCCTCGGCGATGGCTTGGCTGACGGCGCCGTAGATGCGCTCGGCTTGCTCGGCCTCGCCGAGATGATCCAACATCATTTTGGCGGCCAGGATGCAGGCAAGAGGGTTCACTTTGTCTTGGCCGTCGTATTTGGGGGCAGAGCCGTGGGTGGGCTCGAAGACGGCAATGCCTTCGCCAATGCTGCCCGCAGCGGCAAAGCCCAGGCCCCCCACCAATTGGGCGCAAAGATCGGAGATGACATCGCCGAACAAGTTGCTAGTGGCGATCACACCGTAGTTTTGCGGGTTTTTCACCAGCCACATAACCATGGCGTCAATGTTGGTGTCCCACAATTCGATGTCGGGGTAATCGGCGGCAACCGCACGGGCGGCGTCCATCATCATGCCGCTGGTCTCGCGCAAGACATTGGGCTTCTCGACCACCGTCACCGTGGGGTAGTCGTGCTTCTTGCCATATTCAAAAGCGGCGCGCACGATGCGGGTGGCGCCTTTCCAAGTGATGATGCGGCTGGACATGGCCATTTCATCCGGCGGCACGGCGGAAAAGCGGCCAAAGTTGGGGTGCGCTTCCAAGGCCTCGCGAATTTTTCCGTCAACTGGATGCCACTCCACCCCGCCGTACATGCCCTCGGTGTTTTCCCGGAAGACGACCAAGTCAATGTTGTCCTGATAGTTCAGCGGGTTGCCCGGAAATGCCTTGCAGGGGCGCAAGTTGCTGTACTGGTCAAACATTTGCCGCATGCGCACGATCGGCGAACGGTAAATCAAGCCCGTGCCTTGCAGCGCGGGGGCCAACTCGGCCTCGGCCTCCGCCTTGGGCTTGGATGTGATGGCGCCAAACAGGGCGGCATCGCAGGCCTTCAGACCCTCGACCGTCCGTTCGGGTAAGGCATCGCCTTCGGCGCACCAATAATCCCAACCAATGTCGAGCGGCACATACTCGGCATCAAAGCCAACGGCGTCCAGAACAACGCGAGCCGCCGCCATCACTTCTTTGCCAACACCATCACCGGGCATCCATCCAATTTTGTGTTTTGCCATGTTTTCAGGGGGTTTTCGGGGGTCGCAGAGCATAACGGAGCCCTGTGCTAGGGTGGAACCATGAGACTTGCCCTTCTAACCGCTTTTTGTCTTTTCCTCGGCAGCGCGGCCGTACAAACGGTCGCCGCGGATTCCACAGTTGCTGGCACCGGCTCCGTCATCGGCGTTGTTCTGGACGCCCGCGGCAACGCAGTTCCGGGCGCCTTCGTCGGCATCATTACACGCACGGGCGGCATTCAACGCGCCCAAGCCAACCGCAGGGGCGTCTTCGGTTTCCGCACCGTGCCTGCAGAAAAGGCCATGATCGGCGCCACCGACCGCAATGGCAACTCCGTCCGCCAACGCATCGGCATTCGGGAGAACCAAATGCTCCGAATTAGCCTGACCCTGAAATAAACCCGAACTAAAATAACAGACAGTTTCACCCCGGTTCCTTTTCAACAAGCAACCGCGGCGGACTCCGCCTCCGCAAAGGAAACTGGAATCCGAAGGCCTGGATTTTTACTGAGATAAGGGTGGTCTTTCTGGAAGGAAAGCCAAGCAAGTTGAGAAGCTTTTCTCGCGTATTCCTGATCGTATTGCATCCAATTGGCATGTTTGCGGAGCCAGGACTGCACCGAGCTCATGCTGCAGTTCATTCTCACGGCAATCGTTTGGCAGGAATCGCGGCAGAGGGATCGGCGCAGGCCGGCTTGGAGGACTTTCATATTCAGCTTCTTTGGAGCATCCCACTTGTGATCGCAAGCTTCTGTTAGACTTCCTTCTGCAGCCAGAGCCACCGTCAAAGTTGCAGGACTTACGAGAGGAATCCCAGGTTTTGTTCCGTCGGCCAAAGTCGCCCTTCGAATCATCCACTTGAGAACATCTTCTCGCGTCGCTCCGACCAGTTCGTCTAGGGGGTCCGCTTGGGGATATTGGCAACCCAGTCTTTTCTTCACAAACCCGCCGACCCCGCCGGGATCGTAATCACCAAACACATCGTCGTATCTGTTCGGCGAATACGCAGAAAATGAATTGCTGCCCATGACGACGCCTTCCACCACAGATCGATCGAGCCAAGGAGGACCCGCAAATTCCCGGTAGTGCCAGCGACTCCCGTGAGGGTATTCCACCGAGTTTTCCACCATCTTGGCCTCCACCGGGTTGAAATCGATGTATCGCACCACTGCCAACCAGTGACTCTGGGATTCGATCGGAACTGAGTGAAACCGCCCACGAAACAGAGGGCCATCTCGTTGCCGCCTGCGGTTAAACCAACGGCAGTATTCCTGCTGAACCCGGCGCATCCCCTTGGACATGCGGCCGTGCGGACTTTGGATCAAGAGATGGAAGTGGTTTGTCATTAGGCTGAATGCGTGGACCGTCAAATCCTCTCTTTTTACTGCTTGAGCGAGTTGGGCCAGAAAATAGCGAACATCTTGTCGGTTTTCAAAAACGGACCGCTTGGCAATCCCACGATTCATGACGTGGTGCCAGGTTCCTTCAGCATCTGGGTATCGGCGGTAAGGCATCTTGGGCCCATGGGAGACGGACTAGCTCTTCGCCCATTACTTTTTTCTTGGACTTGGAAGGCTGTTGGTTTAGCCCGGGACGATTTGCGCTGTTATTCTGTTTCGGGTTACTTCGATGACGACCTCTTCCATCACGCCGTTTGGGGAGCGATTGCTGCAGGGGCCGATGGTGCTGGATGGTGCCATGGGTACGCTGTTGCATGAGCATGGCATGACGCTGGATCAGTGTCTGGAGATGGCCAACCTGGAAAGGCCAGAATGGGTCCTGGAAATCCATCGCTCCTTTCTGGAAGCCGGCTCGCACGCCATACAAACCAACACTTTCGGGGCCAACCCTTATCGCTTGGCTCGCCACCGTGTAGCCGAGCGGCTGGAGGAAATCCTGCTGGCTGCGGCACGCATCGCGCGCGAGGCTGCCGACAACCGCGCCTACGTCCTGGGCTCCATGGGCCCCCTTGGCGTCGAACTCGAACCGGTCGGCCGCGTCAGCAAAGAAGAGGCCCGGGACGTTTTCCGCCGCGTCGGCCAAATTCTGGCGCCCGAAGTGGATGGGATCTCGTTGGAGACCTTCGGCAACTTGGGCGAGGCGGTCGAGGCCCTCCGTGGCCTACGCGAAGCAACGGATTTGCCCATCCTGGCCCACGTCAGTGTCCACCAAGATGACCGCACCCTGCGGGGTGAATCTATTGCCGAGGCCGCCCACCAATTGGAGGACGCCGGTGCCAACGCCATTGGCATCAACTGTTCCAGCGGCCCGCGCTCGGTTCTGGAAGCGGCCATGATCATGATCGAGTCCAGTGATTTGCCAGTTTCGGCGCGGCCCAACGCCGGGATGCCGCGCGCCGTAGAAGGCCGGCTCTTCTTCGAAAACAATCCGGATTACTTTGCTCGCTTCGCGCGCCGCTTCTTGCAGGCCGGTGGTCGCCTCTTGGGCGGATGCTGCGGCACCACCCCCGACCACATTCGCGCCGTCACCCGCGCCGTGGCTGGGGTCACTGCCCAGGAAATTTCTCCCTCCACGGTCAAACTCCGATCCGAGCGTACTGGCCCGGAACCCCTGCAGCCCCTTCCCCTGGCCAAGCGCACGAAATTGGGCAAGGCCCTAGCTGAAGGGGAATTTCCAGTCAGCATCGAATTGGTACCACCACGTACCCCGGACATGGGCAAATTGATCGCCTCGGCACAGCAACTCAAAGATGCCGGCGCCAATTGCATCAACATTCCGGATGGTCCGCGCGCCACCGCCCGCGTTTCCAACTCCGCCTCCGCGGTCATTGTGCAAAGGGAGATCGGCATCGAAACCTTGCCGCATTTTTGTTGCCGCGACCGCAACCTTCTCGGCATGCAATCGGACTTGATGGGCATGGCCGCTTTGGATTTGCACAACATCTTGATCGTGACCGGCGATCCGCCCTACCAGGGCGACTATCCCGATGTGACTGCAGTCTTTGACGTGGACTCCATCGGCCTGTGCAACATCGCCGACCACCTCAACCACGGTTTGGATCTGGGTGGCAACCCGGTCGGCTGTCGCACCGATTTCTGCATCGGTGCCGCCCTCGGCCATACCTCCGTGGATCTGGACCGAGAATTGTCCCGCTTTGCCTGGAAGGTCAAGGCCGGGATTGATTTCGCCATCACCCAGCCCGTCTTTGACGCCCAAGTCCTGCTGGATTTCTTGGCCCGCATCGAGGGCCCCTGTCCCCCTATCTTGGCCGGCATCTGGCCCCTGCGCAGCTTGAAGAACGCCGAGTTCCTGGCCTCAGAAGTGCCCGGCGTCGTCGTCCCGGATGAGGTCATTCAACGCATGGAGCAAGCCGACGCCCAAGGGCGCGGCGGCGAAGAGGGCCTGGCCATTGCCCAGGATGTGATGGAGGCTCTGGCGCACGCGGTCCAAGGATTCCAAATCGCCGCCCCCTTCAATAAAGTGGAGCCGGCCTTGGCTCTGCTGGAAAAGGCGCGGGCCTTGGCCCCCTAAGGCAACCCTGCTTGGGCTGAACATGGACAAACTCGACGCACTCTTGGCCGATCGAATCCTGGTGCTGGATGGTGCCATGGGGACGGAGTTGCAGGCGCGGGGAATGCGCGGCAATGCTGAAGAGTGGAACTTGTCCAAGCCAGAAGAAGTACGCGCCGTGCACGAAGGCTACTTTGAAGCAGGCGCTGACGCGGTGGAAACCAATACTTTTTCAGCAACTGCGATTGGCCAAAAAGAATTCAGCCTGGAAGATCGCGTCGTGGAAATCAACGAGGCGGCGGCACGCTTGGCCCGCGAGGCGGCGGATGCGTGGACGGCGCGCACGCCCGACCAACCCCGATTCGTCTTTGGCTCGGTGGGCCCCACGAACCGCACCGCTTCCATGTCCCCCAAGGTGGAAGATCCCGGTTTCCGCGAAGTGGATTTCCAAGGATTGGCGACCGCCTACCGAGAGCAAATCGTCGGCCTCCTCAACGGTGGTGTGGATGCCCTCCTCATCGAAACCGTGTTCGACACCCTCAACGCCAAGGCCGCGATATGGGCCGCGCTCGAGGAACAAGAAGCCCGCGGCAGCCGCATTCCCCTGCTGATTTCGGGCACGATCACGGACCGCGCTGGACGCACCCTTTCTGGCCAAACCGCCGAAGCCTTTTGGACCAGCATTCGGCACGCCCAACCCCTCGCCGTGGGTTTCAATTGTGCGCTGGGCGCCGCAGAAATGCGCCCCCACCTCGAGGAAGTCGCCTCCTTGGCCGAATCCGGCATTCTGGCCTACCCCAACGCTGGGCTGCCGGATGAGTTCGGCGAATACCAGCAGACCCCGGAAGAAATGGCCGCCGCCATTGGCGAGTGGGCCGACTCCGGCCTACTGAACATCATTGGCGGTTGCT
>CAYXFZ010000021.1:0-576 GCA_964464385.1 uncultured Planctomycetales bacterium | reverse complement strand
TGCGGCACCACGCCGGCGCACATTGCCGCCCTGGTCGAGGCCGTGCGCGGCAAGGCACCCCGTCAGGCCGCCGCCCGGTCGCACAAGGTAGATTCGGAGCGCCCCCGCTTCTCTGGCCTGGAGCCCTTGGTCATCCGACCCGAGAGCAACCTCATCAACATTGGCGAGCGCACCAATGTGTCTGGCTCGCGCAAGTTCGCCCGCCTCGTCAAGGAAGATGCTTGGGAAGAAGCCTTGGTGATTGCGCGCGATCAAGTGGAGGACGGCGCGCAAATGATTGATGTCTGCATGGACGAAGGTCTGCTGGACGGCCCCGCCGCCATGACCCGATTTCTGCGACTCTTGGCCAGCGAACCTGACATTGCCCGCGTCCCCGTGGTGGTGGATTCCTCACGCTTCGAGGTTCTGGAAGTGGGCCTTGAGAATCTGCAAGGCAAGGCCCTCGTCAACTCCCTCTCCCTCAAGGACGGCGAGGAAGAATTCCGCCGCCGCGCCACCCTGTGTCGCCGCCATGGTGCCGCCATTGTTGTTATGGCCTTTGACGATCAGGGTCAGGCCGACCATGTCAAACGTCGC
>CAYXFZ010000020.1:0-29902 GCA_964464385.1 uncultured Planctomycetales bacterium | reverse complement strand
TTGTCCCGGCCATGAGTGGCTTTCTGCTGGCGATCTTGGCCTCTTTTGGTTTGGGAGCCTCTTTTTTGCCAGAATTCAACGAGGGTGCGCTGACTGTTTCCGCGATCACCCTGCCGGGAACTTCCCTAGAACAAAGCGACCGACTCGGACAAATGGTCGAGCAAATCCATCTTGCTCATCCCGAAGTCGCATCTGTATCCCGGCGGACGGGCCGCGCTGAACTGGATGAACACGCCAACGGGGTGGAATTCAGCGAACTGGAAGTCCGTCTCGAAATGAAAGAACGTTCCCGGGAAGAATTTCTCGCGGCTTTACGCCAGGATTTGGCCATGGTTCCAGGAATGCTGTTCACGATCGGCCAACCGATCTCCCATCGCATCGACCACATGCTCTCGGGCACTCGGGCCGCCGTGGCCGTGAAAATCTTTGGTCCTGATTTACAGGAACTCCAGCAACGCGCCGAAGCTGCCCGTCTTGCCATGGCATCCATTCCTGGGGTTGTGGATCTTTCGGTGGAACAACAAACCTCCGTTCCAGCTCTGCGCATCGATTTTGATCGACAAGCAATGGGCCGCCTTGGCATATCCCCTAGGGAGGCTGCCACCACATTGGAAGCCGCCGTGCAGGGCCACAAAGCCACCGAAATGTTGGAGGGTAATTTCGCCTTTGATGTCAGCTTGCGCTTGACGAACCAAGGCCAGCCATTGGCAAACTTGGAGCGAATCCCCGTCCTGGGCGAACCGGCTGTGAGTCATCTTCCTGCCGGGGCCCTGGTTCCGCACCCCGACTCTGCGGTCGTTCCCTTGGGGGCCGTTGCCAAAATCGTCCGTGGCCCGACCCCCAACCAGATCAAGCACGAGAATGGTCAGCGCCGCATCGTCGTCGCATGCAATGTCGCGGGACGGGACTTGGTTTCCGTTGTTGAAGAGATCCAGGCGGCCATCCTGCCCATCTTTGAAAATGTCGCTGGGTATCGCGTGGAATTCGGCGGGCAATTTGAAAGTGCCCACTCCTCTCGTCAACGGATTTTTCTTCTTGGACTCGTTGTGATCCTTGGAATTGCATTCCTCCTGCGCATGGCCTTTGGCAGTGGCCGGGATGCCTTGTTCGTCATGTCAAACCTACCGCTGGCACTCATCGGGGGAGTTGCCGGCGTTTGGCTCGCCGACGGCGTCCTGTCCGTGGGCTCTCTCATTGGCTTTATTACGGTGTTTGGCATTGCTACCCGAAATGGAATCATGCTGGTTTCCCATATTCGCCACTTGCAGAAGCATGAGGGCGTCCAAGATCTGCGAGAAGCGGTGTTGCGCGGCGCCACGGAACGTTTGGTTCCTATTCTGATGACCGCCTTTGCCTCGGGATTGGCCTTGGTTCCGCTTGCCATGGCTGGCGGGGAGCCAGGCAGCGAGATTCAAACGCCCATGGCCTGGGTCATTTTGGGTGGATTGGTTAGCTCCACCTTTCTCAACATGTTTGTCGTGCCCACACTTTACTTGCGTTTTGGCAAGCCTCTTGCCCAGGAGATCTCCGCATGACTTCCCTAAAAATCTTGCTCGCTTTGTTCTTGTTGAACATCCTCCCACTTTCCTGCTCTTCGGCAACACCCTCCATGTCGAAGCCCAGCCCATATTGGACCTCACCCCCGGACCTTTCAGCAGAAGCTGTACCCTTCCCAGTCGGCGCCGAACTCAGCCTGAAGGAAGCTCTCCAGCGGGCGCGGGCACATTCCCCCAGACTCCGGGCCGCGCAAGCTCAACTTCAGGCCCAATCCGAGCGAACTGGAGTTTCCGGCCGACTTGCCGACCCCGAGTTCTCCATTCGCCTGGAGGATTCTCCGTTTCCCAGTTCGGGCCTCGGTGGAGACACCTTGACCGGGATCCGACAGCCCTTTTCCATTTCAGGTCAACAAGGCAAACAACTGGCCGTGGCAACAGCCCGATTGCACACTCTGCAATTGCGCCACGACCGCCTTGCCATGGAGCTTGAGGGAGAAATTCGCGGACTGTTTGCTACCGCATTGACCCTGCAACGGGCCCGAACCATCCAATCAAATCTCGTGGAGATCGCCCACGCCATGGACGTCCTCATGCACGCCCGGGTTGCGGCCGGAGATGGCGTCCTTGCCGACCTTACAAAAACCACGGATCTCCTGGTTCGACGAAAGGCCCAACAGCAAGAAATGCTCCAGAATCATGAACTTGCGAAAATGGCGTTGTTCTCCAAGATTGGTGTTTCTGAAACTCCTCGCCTCCAAGAAAAATTGGGCGATGTCCTCCAATTGCCGGATCTGCGAAATCTCTTGGATCAAATCCAAGCCCTTCCGATCGTGGCAGAAGCCCAGGCCCAGGCTCAGGTGGCCAGGTTGACCGCCATACTCGCGGAGTCCAAGAGAATTCCCACCGTCAATCTGGAGCTCTTTTACCGGCAGAAAGACGAGGGAAGCAATGCTCTGGACGCTGGAATCCTGTTTGCCCTCCCCCTTTCCGGTCGTACCGCTGCCGAGCATCAGGCCGCCAAGGCGGAAGCAGACGCCGCCGCTCATCAGGGTCGCCTCCGCCAGCAAGAGGCACTCGTGGAACTCAAGCGTCGTCACGCCACTTTGGCCCGCGCCTTGGAGGAAGTGAATCGTTATCAATCCAAACTCATCCCATCTGGGAATCTGCGACGAACCACCATCGAAGCAAAACTTCAGGTTGGGGACGTCTCCCTGGCAGAGGTACTCCCCATTCGGGAAGAAGCCGCCCTCTTGGAATTGGCCCATCTTGACGCCTGGCACCAACTCATGAGCGCGTGGGCAGAACTCAGCCGAATCATGAATACCGTTGAATCTAATTCAAGAGGGTAGCCACGTCCAATGCCGTTGCCGAGCGACTTTGGGCAGTCGTGGGCGCCCAATACCCAACCCAAGTCCCTTTCTCAGGGGCAATCACCTGCCAACTTCCCGGCTGGCTTCGCTCCAGAATTTGAATTTCTTGGGTGGTAGTTTCCTCCAACCAGACCGTTCCTGGATGAAGAAGTGTCCATTTCTCATTCTTTTTCATCCGCGTTTTTTCAAACACGGGAATGACGGAAACATTTTCCCCATGGATCTCTCGAGTCCAGTTCAGAGTCCAGGATTTCCGATTGCCTCTCAATTTTTTCAGAACCGCATCGGGTGATCCAAGAATCCACCACTGCAGGGGCTTGGGTTCCAGCGGCTCCCATTCCAAAATCAATCGCCCCTTACGAATCTCTGCCTTGCGAAGAGTGGCGCGACAAGGAAAGCCAAAAACTGAAAAATGACGGCCCACCTCTTGATGCAGGAGTGCCGCTTCCTTTTCCGAGATTTTTCCTTGCCAAAGATCGCCGAAGGTTTCCACGGGGTAATCCGCCAACAAACCATAAAGCAAACAGGCCACGAAATAGGTTCCGGCCGGGCTAGGGTGAGCACCGTCCCTCCGATACAGCTTGCTCCCCAAGCCACTCCCCCGGAGCGCAGCAAAGGCATCCCCAGCAGGAATGCGAGCCAACCCGCCATGGACCTCTGCCAAATCGGAATACGCCCGAGACAGGCCCCGCACCGTGCTGGGTTGGGCCTTGCGCGCCCACGTGGAAAATAAAATGGGCCGCGCTCCGGACTCCAAGGTTGCTTCGATGAGTTGGCCGCCATATTTCATCATCAGGGCGGGATCATCCAGAGGACGAGTGCTTTGCTCCTGCAAGACCACAACATCAAAATTCCCTTCGGCAATCCGATCCAAGGTGCCCTCCTCTTTGCAGTGTCGTTCGAACGTACAGCCCCCAGGAGCAATCATCTCCCAATGGAAGTCCATGGCCGGGCGCGCCGCCGCAGCCAAGGCGTCAAAAGTCCGCGGCAGGGAATTGGTGGACACATAGGAGTTGCCGACAAATAAAATTCGCCTGGATTCCTCTTGGGAATCCTGGAGGGCGGGAAGAGCCGCGGAAAGCAGAAGAGAAACCAGCAACCCCTGCATCCTAATGCGAATCAGCTCGCTTTTTGGCGGCGGTTGCGCCGGTGGCGGGCGAAGGCAGCATCCACCAAGAGCTGGGTAAATCCTATGTGGCCTGCAGGGTCGTGCAGCAAACAAACATCAGCACTGCCAGCGGCATCTTTGGGATAGTAAATGCCGCAGTTGGAGTTGATTTCCAACATGTGTGGGATGCCCTCTTCATCCACACGAATGTCGCAACGACCAAAGCTGGCCCCCTTCAGAGCCAAGAAAAACTGCACCGATTCTCGCCGCAAGCGACGCGCCAATTTTTCATCCGGCACAGGAACGCATGAGAGCCCACTCCAATCTTCCCATTTCAAGTCGGAGTGCTTGAAGGAATCCCCTTCCGGAAATCGGTATTGAATGGGTGTATAGGTAATAGGCCGGCGGGAATCTTTGGGATTCTCCGCCACCAAGACCGTGCATTCGACACCTTCGATGTATTCCTCGATGAGAGCGGCGCCGTGGCGGGAAATGATCTTCTTGGCTTGGCGGTGCAATCCCTCCGGAGACTCCACCTTGGAGTGGCGGCTGATGTCCACGCTGGCATAACTGCTGTAGTGCTTGACGAACATCGGAAAGTAAAGTTTGTCCATGGCCCGTTCTACCTGCTCTTCGGTGCGGGCGATGACCCAAGCTGGGGTGGCGATGCCCAAATCTTTGCAAGCTTTTTTCATCTGCTTCCGCGTCGGTTCATGAAATTCGGAAGTTGCCCCGGTAAAGGGAACACCCGCTTTTTCCAAGGTGCGTACCACTTCGATCCCGGGAATGTCCTGATCGGCTGCTCCATCACAGAGGTTGAAATAGAGATCAAAATTTTCTCGAATCAGTTCCCGGACCCGCTTGGCGGAAGTTTTGTTGTCCTCCAAGGCCTCGACATGCCAATCATCCTTGGGCAAGAACGGACGCGGATCACACGGCCAATCGTTGTCCGGAAATGGTTTTGCGTTCAAGTCTTGGGTCGTCAGCAAGCAAATGCGCACGCTTCCAGGATAGGAACCCGACTCAATTTATAGAAACGAAACTGCCGGGCCGGATTAGGATGCAATTGTGAACCACCCCGCCACCTCCGTGATCAGCGGGAAGATCCAATGGAACTGGATCAACATTCGTGGCTTGGTCATCTTGCACTCGCTGGGCGCCGTTGCAATTTGGTACATGATTTCCGTGCAGTTTCATTGGGCTACCATTGCCCTAGCCCTAGTTTGGTATGGGCTAACGGGCACCTCGGTCACCGCCGGCTACCACCGCGCCTTTGCCCACCGGGCCTATGATGTCTCCGCACCCTTGCGCTGGCTTTTCTTGATTGGCGGTGCCGGTGCCCTGCAAACCTCGCTCTTGCAGTGGGCTGTGGATCACCGGAACCACCACCGCTACGTCGATCACGACGGAGATCCACACAGCGTTGGCAGAGGATTTTGGTGGGCCCACATGGGTTGGATCCTGCGCAATCGCCACGGCTACGACCAACCGCCCCTGGACAATGTCCAAGATCTCGTTGCCATGCCCGGCGTTCGCTTTCAGCACAAATATTACGACGCCATTGGTTTGACGGTGTCTTTCGCGGTGCCCACCGGACTGGCTGCCTTGTGGGGAGATGCTTTGGGCGGGTTGTTGGTCGCCGGGGTTTTGCGCGCCTTGCTTTTGCTGCACTTCACTTGGTGCGTCAATTCGGTCGCTCATTGGTTTGGCACTCAACCCTTCTCCCAAAAGGGATCCGCCCGCAATAGCATCTTCACGGCCCTGATCACGGGTGGCGAGGGTTATCACAATTTTCACCACCGATTTCCATCGGACTACCGCAATGGGATTCGTTGGTATCAATATGACCCGACCAAATGGTATATCTGGATTTTGGCACGCTTGGGTCTGGCCCGAAATTTGAAACGGACCGAGGACGAGACCATCCGTGCCGCCATGGGCCATTCCTAGACCGAAGAGAGGTAGCATGAGCGCATGTTGACGGCCACGTTCGCCTCTCTTTTCCTCCTGAGTTGCCAGTTCGTGGATGATTGGCAAGCGCTTTGGCCCAATGGAATCGAAGGCTGGGAGGCCACGGGTGGTAAGGCCAAGTACAGTTTCGACGCCGGCACCTTGCGGGGTGTAGGTGCCACAGGGCAAAATGCCCACCTGAAGAGTCCCAAAGAATATTCAGATTTCGAGTTGGCCATGGAGGTCAAAATTCAGCCGGGGGGAAACTCCGGCATCCAATTCCGCAGCCACCAAAAGGCCAATGGCCAAGTTTATGGTTACCAATTTGAGCTGGACCCAAGTTCTCGTGCTTGGTCCGGCGGCATTTACGATGAGGGTCGGCGGGCCTGGTTAGCCGACTTGAAGAAGAACGAACGAGGACGTGGAGCCTTTCGAGTGGGAGAATGGAATCGAATCCGCATCCTCTGTCTTGGGGATCGCTTGCGCACTTGGGTGAATGGAATTCTTTGTGCGGATTACGTGGACGATGCGGATGCTTCGGGCTTCTTTGCCTTCCAGGTGCATAGCGGCGGGAAAACGGATGTTTCTTGGCGCAATGCTCGCATTCGAGAATTCTCGGGTTCGGGCCCCTCCGAGGAATCCATCACCCATGGCGTGGCCCGCGATGCCCTCCTTTCCGGAGTGGAGTGGGTTCCCAGCATCGGCACGCCAGGCACGGTCTCGATCTTTGGCGCCAACGCTTTTCCCGTGCTGACAGGTAGCGGCAAGAATCCGCTCCCCTTGGGGGGTGCTGCCGAATGGGGCCAAGGTCGCGTCTTCATGATGGCTCATGGCTATCTCAGCAAGCTCCAGGGAGACCCGTCCCAAGATGGAGGCGCACGCTTGATGCAAAATGCATTGGCCTGGGTTTGCCACGACAAAGAAAATCCACGCACTGGAGAAGTGAAAGACTCGCCAGAGTCTTGGCAGAACGCCGACGTGCTTTTATGGAACGGGGACCCCGCGATGCCCCCCAGCAAACAACAAGCTCTCCGAGATTGGATGGGTGCAGGCGGCGGACTTCTGGTTGGACACTGCCCTTGGGGCTGGGCCCAAGTCAAGGGAAAGAACTTGCGCCAACACATGCCCCACAATCAAACCCTTGCTCCCCTGGGCTTGGTCTTTGGTGGTGGTTACAACAGCCCCCACGGCAAAGAAGGTTATGCAATCGCCAAAAACCAAGCTCACCTTCAGCATCCTTGGGAAATTTTACAAGCCATGCTTGCCGCAATTGGCGAGCCCAAGGCGGAAAATGCCCACTGGTCCTCCTCGAATTCCCTGGAGCATGCCATCGCTTCCGTACCGGACAACGACGAGGTCTTGATTCCACAACTCAGCCGATTCCTCGAGAAATTTCCGGGACAAGCACCCAGACCTTTTCATCCACTCAAGGCCTCGCAGTCCTTGAGCCGGCTTTGGGTGGTCCTGAAGAGCCGCCTTTGGCTGGATTTGCCCCCCGACCAAGTCGTGGCCTTTGCGGGCTCCGAAGATTTTCCGGGGAGGGTGGCGGCAACCTTTCCCCGCGAAGAAGTCCAGCTTTCCTTTTCCGATTTTCCTCCGGGTTGGCAATCCACGCCGGTATACCTTCCCGCTGGTGAAGTCCTCACGGTTCGGATTTTGGAAGGCTCACCCAAGGGTTGGCGTTTGCGCATTGGCTGCCACAAAGATTCTTTATGGAACAAAGAAGTGTGGAGCCGTTGGCCACAAATCACCCACGAAGTGGGGCTTCAAAAGGAAACCACGCAAGTGGCCACACCATGGGGCGGCAATGTTTATTTCGTTCCGGGAAAGGGGGCCGGACCCATCCAAGTTTCCGTTTCCGGCGGCGTGCAAGCACCATTCTTTGTCTCCGGAGATCCCACCTCCCAAAACCAATGGCCGCAAGCCCGCCAAGCTCCGGGACCGTGGGCGGAACTGGTTGGAAAACACGTCATCCTTTCGGTGCCCTCCGCCTCCATTCGGCATCTAGAGGATCCTCAAGCCGTCACGGATTTTTGGGACAACGTCGCCATCGGTCATTCCAAATTGGCTGCTCGCCCTCCGAAAGTGCGACCAGAACGCCTCGTCGGAGATCAACAAATCTCGGCTGGTTATATGCATTCCGGTTACCCCATCATGACTTGGCTGGATGTAGTCACACCCCGCAAAGGCCGACCCGCCGCGATTTTGGATTTGGAAACCTTGGGCAATAAAGGGAATTGGGGATATTTTCACGAGATGGGCCACAACATGCAACGTGGCTGGTGGACCTTTGGTGGCACCGGCGAAGTCACCAATAATTTGTTCTCCTTACACGCTGGCGAAGAAATGGCCGGGATTGAACCCTGGAACAATCCTTGGCTCCAAGGCCAGAAAAAATCCGGCGAAGCCTACTTGGCCAATCCGGACTTTGCCGTTTGGAAAAGAAAACCCGGTGTGGCCCTGTTGACCTTCGCCTTGATTCAGCGTGAGTTCGGCTGGGAACCCTTCACCCGTTTCTTCGCCAGTTTCGAAAACCAATCCAAAGCGGAGCGTCCTTCCGTGGACGCGGACAAGATCGACCAATGGGTGCTACGACTTTCCAAAGAAGTGAATCGGGATTTGCGTCCTCATTTCCTGGAATGGGGGTGGCCAATTTCCAAATCCGTCCTGCAGTCTGCCGATCTCTCAGCACTTCCGGAATGGAAGGCCGACCCGTCCTGGATGCCCTAACCCCCTGCTTGGATTCCCTAACCCCCTGCTTGGGGGTGATCTTCCAAAAGTTCAGCGCCGAAATCGCGCTCCAAGTCTCGCCAAACGGAATGCGCGTGGTTGGCATCGTTGGCAATGGAGGCATATTCGATCGCGAAGTCCGAACCCATCACTCGGTAGTAGAGAGGACCTTCCTTCCAATCGCCCAACCAGGCGAAACGAATTTCGCCAGGATCCAATTTTTGAATTCGAGCTTGTTCCTTCTTTGCTTCGCGGGGAGGAAGGTTGCCGGTGTACTCCCCAAGGAGGCGAAATAGGGCCTGGCGTTGGTTGGGTTCCAGCTCCGAGGTTGGCAGACCGGCAGGTGCCGGCAACTTGGCCACGTTGGGGCCCAAGACAACGTCTCGAGGTCGGGATCCAGGGAGTTTGGCCTGCTCCTGTTGGGAGGGATGCAAGGAATGGAACAGAGCTCGAGCCAAATCCACTTCCGCCCCCAGGACCCGGAGCCCCTCATGCGGACCCTTGGCGACTCGGGCGGGGGCGACTCCGAAAAAGAGTGGAGTCGAGGATTGCCCCTGCTTGGGGCCGGTAGTGAAATTGAGGGAGAGGTGATGCCCCTCCAGGCCCCATCCCCAAGCACCCCGATCCGGTGTACCAAAAAGAGTAAAAGCATATTTCCCAGGATCCCGACCAGCCGAAGGTTGAAGCTCACGCAGGACGGATTCCAAAACAAAGACCCCTTCGGCTTTGTGAAAACCGGAACGACTCAGAGCGGCACGCATCAGGGACAAGAGATTCTGGCGTTGGGCAAGGGAAAGATCGCCCATCCAAAGACCCCGGCGATCCCCGGGTAGGTAGGACCAAGCTTGGCGTTCTCCGTGGTCGAAGGGGAAGACACAACGGGCCCGTTGATCCTCCTCAAGTGAAGCTAGGAATACCTTCGCCGCCTGTCCCATGGTGCCTGGAAGGGAGCGTTCCCCGTCCATCTCCGGGGTGGCGAAACCAGCCAGAAGAAAACAACCGCCGCAAAAAACGGGGAGAACCAGACTCTTGGATCGGCGTGCCATGCGGGCCTCCATCCTAGCGTTGGATTTGGATGACCTGGAGATAAATAAAAGAGTTAGGCTTCCGGTCAAGCAATGACCGATTCCCGCCCATGATCTTCACCGCCCTGGCCCTGGGTACGCTGGCCATGCCCCAAAGCGGGGTCACACCTGCTCTGCAAGAGCAAATCAACCAGGCAGTGGATCAGGGAGTCGTGTTCTTATTAAACCGGCAACTACCGGACGGCTCCTGGGAATCCTGGTCGGACTCTTATGCCGGTGGGCTAACCCCCGTCTGCTTGTATGCCCTTCTGAAATCAGGAGTTCCCGCTGAACATCCCGCCATTTTGCGCGGCTTGGCCCACTTGCAGGTGCGTGAGCCCGCCCATACCTACAACACGGGATTCTTATTGCTTGCTCTTGCGGCCACGCGCAATAAGGCCTACGCAGGCTGGGCCGAGGACTTGGCCGCGACTCTTGGCGAATGGCAACAATCCTCCGGGCTTTGGGCCTACCCCAATAGGCACGAAGACCTTTCCAATTCCCTCGTTGCCGTTCTTGCCCTGGATGCGGCAGTTGTGTTCGGCATTGAAATGTCCAGCAAGTTTTGGAAACGCACTCTGGCAGGAGTGGAGCGATGCCAATCCCCCACCGAAAGTGTTGAGCAAAAGGATGGCAAAAAGATCAGAATCCAGGGCTTTGGTTATCGTCCGGGCGCCGCGGCATCCGGCTCCATGGTGGCGGCAGGGATTACGATCTCACAAATCTGTCGCAAACACCTCGGCTCCAAAATGAGTTCTCGCAATGCCAAAATCTGGGATAAACACCTGATTTCCGGGTTAGCTTGGCTGAATGAGCGTTGGAATCTTGGCAAGAATCCCCCTGATCGTGCCTGGCATTTTTTTCATCTTTGGGGCTTGGAACGCGTTGGCGCCAGGATGGATACCGAGACGATTGGCAAGCATCGTTGGTATCTCGAGGGAGCGCAATGGCTCTTGAAGGACCAAAAACCCGATGGAAATTGGTACTGGGTCATGAATCCCTCCAAATACGACTTGGGTCGAGATCGCATGTGCGAACTGAATACTTGCATGGCTCTTTTGTTCCTCAACCGGGCATCCGTGGCCGTAACCACGGGTGCTGGAGATCCACTCCCACCGCGGACAACCGATGAGGATGCGGAGCTTGTCCTCAAATCCTTCGGCGATACTCCGATGACGATTTGGGTGGCCAAATCCGATTTGCCTGGATCTTCGGCTCGCTTTTTTTTCCGGTTTGCAGGATTCAACAAATGGAATCTCCTTGCCGAGGATGCCGACCCAGCGCAGGGTTTTGCCACGCAACACTCCTTCGAACGGCCCGGGCGGTGGGAATTGCGGTGCGAATTGGAGACCGAGGGTGGGGTCTTAAAGAGCCCAATTTTGGCGGTAACTGTGTCCTTGGTTCTCCCCAAGGGGGCACTGCAGGCGGCTTCCGATTCCGAACGGAATCTTCTTCTTCCTCTGCGTAAGGAATACTCCGCCAGCAGTTTTTTGGACAAACGCTGGAGCAATAAGGCCTTCGATGGCCTCTTGGGAGTTGCCTGGTACAGCAAGGCCAATGATGCCCACCCTTGGGTGGAAGTCAAAATCAGAGAACGCTTGCGCGGAAATCGAATTCTCTTGACCCATGCCAACAACAGGATCGCCGGCGCCCTCCCGCATCGAGCGAAAAAGGTACGACTGACCATCAATGGCCGCGATTCCTACGAGTTCGAGATGGCCCAAGAGCCTTGGCAAAAGACCACCTTTGAGTTACCCAAGAAAACCTTGATTCGGACCCTACGCGTGGAAATCCTCAGCCTCCAAAAAGGAGATTTGTCCAAGGAGTCCGTTGGAATCGCGGAAATCGAAGTCCAAGCTTGAACCTCACCTGAGACAGCCGAGGAATCTCCGCCTAATCCGTGTAGCCCATGGCCCGCAAGCGCTGTTCCATTGCCTCGACATCCTCAGCGCCCAAGGCGTCCACATCCGGTGGCATGGGATAAGGGCCTAGTCGATGAAGCAATGGGTGATCGGCGAGATGCTCCTCTGAGAACGCCCCCAACACCACCCGCCCAGGCAATTCCTCGGGAACCGGCAACCCGAGGGCATAAGTAACCGTGGGGGCCACGTCATAAATATCCACATCTTCCACGCGAATGCCTTCTGAAATGCCATGCCCAGCCATCAAAAAGAATCCCTCGACCTTATGCGTACCAGATCGCTTTTGCACAAAGAACATGTCTTCGGCCGGTGTTTTGTGTTTGCCCAATCGGATTTCATGCGCAGAATCAAAACTCTCTCGAGGATGGATAAACTCCACAATCAAAGTTCCGGGACGATTCTCCCGAGTCGCCGCAAGAAACATGGTCTCGCCCGTACCTAAATTCACGGCGGCATTGCAAAGTTGGGAAAATTTTTGCAGTCGTGCTTGGCTCTGTGGGGTGTTCTCAGAAGGGGTCACAATCAGAAACCGATTCACCACCGAGGTCTTGAACTCGCCTTCCATGTCCGCCATTTTCAAAAGCACCTTGCCGCGCAACCGCAAATTTTGGTCATCTCGTGATTCCGGAAGGGGAACCATCCCGTGGTCGGAAACGAGCACGAAGAGGGTGTCCTCGCCCATAGCAGCACGCAAACGACCCAATTCTTCGTCACAAGCTCGATAAGCGTTGCGAACAGCTTCGCCCCGCCTGGCAATTTCCTGATCCGTCACGGATGGGAACAAGGAACGATCCCCATGTTTGGCCTCATGGTATTTCCAGAAGAAATGGCCCACGCCATCGGCGCCATACATCACGACAGCACCAAAATCCGGGACACCCCTGCGTGCCAATTCCAAAAAAAGGTTTGCATTCAAACGATCTCGCATGATTTTCATGCGCCATTGGCCATCCTCGGGCCCAAAGCCTCGGAATACTCTCCCAAATAAGAGTTCTCCGGCATCATTCAGGATTCGCCAAGCGTTGTCGGCAGAGGAAATCGCAAGACAAGAAAGGGTGGCGCCCATCAGATTTCCGGTCATCAAGGAGCCTTCCTCCCCAAGTTGCTCCAAAAGCTTGACACAATTGGCCTGCGGGGGAAGAGCGTCATAGCGGCCCGTCACCCAACCAGGAGTGCTGTAAAGCAAACCTTCCCGGGGCCAAGCCGGGGTATTGATTAGCCAGGAAACCACGCCGGCATCATGACCCTGATCACAAACATCATCCCAAATGCGACCGGCCCGAAGATCGCTGCGGGTATTGCCAAAATTGGCAATGCCATTCCGCTCTTCGCCGACCCCGGTAGCAATGATGGTCCAAATCCGAGCGGAGGCGGTTGGCTCTTCGGAGATCAAGTCTCCGTGCGCTCCTTCGGCCTTCATGGCAGCCAAGTGGGGCAATTCACCCTCGGCAATCATGCCATCAATAAATTCCCAATTGCCAGAGTCAATTCCAAAAACAACCACGCGGTGCAGCCCGCCATCTTGAGGGGCAGGGGGCACTTTCAGATTGGGCACGAAAGAAAAAACAAGGAGACCCAGAACCAAGCCCACCCTGCTTTGCCAAGGATCGGAGCGGGAAAAACGAATGAGGGCAAAGACTAAAACGAAAAGTCCGACCCAGAGCATCCAAGCCGCGCGACCCATCTCGGAACCCGCCAAGCAAAGCCAAGGCAAGGAAATCAAAATTCCGATCCCTGCCATGGTCAAAACCGCACGATGGGGAGGGATTCGGAACAAGAAAAGCCGACCCACAAGGAGGGAAAGCAGGACGGGAAGAACCACGACCAATAAAAATCCCGGCACGAAGGGGCGGGTCAAACTAGGAGCCGATATGGATATGGCCAGCGTACAGGCCAGAGCCGTGGCACTTGCCAAAGCACCCAACAGCCTAGGGTAGGAGGTGACCGGCATGGCGGGAAATTCTAACGGGAGCAACCCGGCAAGTGGGACAGAAAGTCACCGAGCTCCCCATTCCAGGAGGAGTAAGAGATCGGCAATTTCTTTCGCTTCGAAGCGATCCAGCAAACCCGACGGCATGGCAAGCTGCCGATATTGATCGGACACGACCTTGGCCGGCTCCAAAATGGACTCCAGCACCAAGCGGCGATCAAAACGGCGACCCACTCCTGTGAGATCCGGGCCCAGCCCGTGTCCATTGGAATTGAATCGATGGCAGGCGAGACACTGAGCCTCGGCCAAAATCTGGTAGCCCCGCTCTGCGGAGGCTTGTGTTTCCCAGGGATCGACTGCCTTCATCGCCGCATTTACGGTCCAATTCCGAACGAAACTTCGAGATTTTTGCGGGGCTACATCCTCGGGGTTGGGCAAGGGCGGCAACCGGGCAGACTCGGCGTCCCAAGCCTCGGCCCCACTGACCGTGCGCAACCCAGTGGCGATGTGGCCTAAGAACCCTTCCAGACTGGCCCCTCCAGGAAGGAGGGCTGACTTTTGAGTCCATTGCAAAGCTTGGCGCTGCAAACCAGGTGTCCAATCCCAAGTGACGTGCCGCAGGAGGGACGCAGCATGAATTTGTTCCTCCGGACCCAGGGGGCTCTGCATCCGCGACACGAGGAGCGCCGGGGTTCGGGGACCGCGTAAGCCAACCCACAACTCCAGGCCAAGCCGAAGTGCGGGTCCTCGGAGAAATGGAAAGTTGGCACGCAGTCGTTCCCGAAGGGCCAGCCGGTCAGCCTCGAGCAAGGACTGGGGGTAACGCGACAGGAGCACCTGAGCGGTGCGAAGATCCAACAACTGAATGGTTTCCTCCCGCCACCAGCCCTCCCCCATCAAGCGGCGCCAAACTGAGACTGCCAAGGAGGGCTGGGTGCGAGCCAGGGCCAAGCGCCCTTCCGCCAATGCGCGCGAACGGGAAGATCCACCAAAATCCGGAGCGGAGTCCTCTTCCAATACCCAGGAGATCCAAGAATCTTCTTCATTTTGCTCCAAGGCCAACCGCGCCGGCCAACGCAGCCAAGGATCCGGAGAACCCAAGGACCGCCAGGCGGTTTCCGCGGTGACCCTTTTCTGAGAAGCCCACTGCCCACGAATGAGGGGGATCGGTTTGGGGGAGGCCGGGACTTTCCCCTTGGGCATCATGCGATACAAGGAAGATGCGGTACCGCGGCCACCAGTCAGGATCCAAAGGGCCCCGTCCGGCCCAGCCGCGAGATCTGTGATGTTCCAGGGCCGACCTTCGGCAAAGACCCGAACCTTGCCGGAGAAGGTGGCCCCATCCGGCTTCAACTGCACCGCCAACAAGCGACCATAGGCCCAATCCGCGAGCAACAAATCGGAGTCATAAGCATCGGCATCGGCCAAAAGGTGGGTGGACAGGAGGCCCGTAGGAGAACTGAAGTCCGTGCCTACCACGGCAGGCAAGGTATCCGGACAGGCCGGGTCCAACTTGGCCGAGCCGGTGCGCCAACCGTAGTCGGCGCCGGGCACCAAGTGCAGCAGGCGCGGCGGGCGATACCAAGGGGTGCCGATATCCCACTCCATGTCGGCGTCGTACCCAAACAGGGCCCCGTCCGGTCGAAAGGCGATGTCGTACACATTGCGCATGCCGCCAGCGAGGAGTTCCCATTTTTCCCCCTTGGCATCGGTACGCCAAAGCGTTCCTGCTGGCATGGTGATGCCATGGGCGTGGCCCCGGGGATCCAGAATCCCCTTCAGCAAGACATCTTCGGCGTAATTTTGAAAGGGCGAAGAGGCCGCCGCCAAACCCGGGGGAATTTGCACATGGTTCCCCCAAATGGTGTAGAGCGCCCCTTCCGGGCCCACCAGGATGGCATGCGCCGCGTGTTCGCTGGCTGGGCCAAAAGCGAGCAACCGTTTGTGTTGGTCCAAAACACCATCCCCATCCAAGTCTTGCAAGCGGTGCAAGCCACCGTCCGCTTCGGAATCCGCGGCAACATTGGCGTAAAGGGAATCGTTCGCCCAACATAGCCCTTGGGCACGACCCACCGGCAAATCAATGGGCGCGGGTTCACCAAGATGGGGACCGAGAGGGTCGACATTGCCTCTCGGCGGGAACCGTAGCAATCGGCCCGCTTCCGGCGACACGAACAAGGAGCCATCGGGCGCAAAGGCCATGGAGATCCAAGATCCCTCTTCCGGCCCCGCACGGCGGACCAACTCCAACTCGAAATTCCCAGAATGCAGAATCCCGTCCACCCCCCTTTCCATGGCAGGCGGGCCGCAGCTGGCCAAGGCCAACAGACACCATCCCAAGCCCAGCGCACGCATGCCCGGATTCTAGGGGGCCCTTCCAGCGCAATCCTCAGGGCAAAGTCACGGCGACCTTGCTCAGCCTCCCGGGGAAAGGCCAGCGCGACGCTGAATCTCCAAGTTTGCTGCGACCCGCGCAACCACCAAGTAGAGCGGCATTTCCAGCCACATCCACCCAGGGTGGGGCAATTGCATCATGTTGATGAGGCCGCCCAGGAGAGACAGCGCTCCGACAACCATGGCCACTGCCATGGGATGGTTCGCGCTGATGCGAGCGGCAACCCAACCCCCAGTAAAGGCCTGACCCAAATGGGCAAGCAATACGAGAAGGAAGGCCTGGAACGGCAAGGTGGCAAAGTAATCCACCATGCCTTCGGCATCTTGAAAGGTCACTCCGTCTGGCATCGGATGCAAGGCTACGTTCAAGAACACGAGGGCCATATTGACCGCCATGCCCACGATCAATCCGAAGACAACTGCGCAGAGGTTGCGGATCATGGCTTCACTCCATCCTTGGACTTCGAAGTCGTCGAGAGACGCTCATAAAACCAAACAAAGGAGCTTCGCTCGGGCGTCGGGATCAAGGTTCTCAATTCATCCCGAAAATCCTCCGACTTCTGCCAATTTTTTTTCATGCCATCTTCGCTCCTTTTCCAGGCGGCTTCCTCAACATTTTCATATTCCTCGCCCTTGGGATCCAGTCCCGCTGTTGCCACGGCGACAGCGGATTCCAAGGTGGCCTGCATGCTCTCCCGATCCAACTCCAAGGCGGCCAATCCTTCTTGAAGCTCAACAGCCCGGCGTGATTCCTGAGCCGTGAGTTTCCGAGACTTGGGTGTCCATAGGGAATACCCACCGACAATGAGATCCAGGTCCCCGTCGCCGTCAAAGTCCACAACTTCTGGATAGAGGCCCGTATCGGCCCGTATCGGTTGGGTGCTGCCGCCCAAGGGGACTGGAGCGATCAAGGAATTTAGGGGGCCGAATTTCGGCGCGCCAAGCTTGCCCTGATTGAGTGCGAGGTAAATCCCGCCACCCAAATTCGGGTTATTGGAATCGTAAGTCCCGGCAAGAAGGTCGAGATCGCCGTCCGAATCCCAGTCCACCAATTTTGGTGTGGTCATCTGCGGAGGCAGGACGAAGGGCATTCCTCCAGCCATCACCGGAATATTTTTCCCGGTGAATTGGGCGTGAGTCCGGGTGCCTTCATTCATCTGCCGATACAAATGGCCGCCTTGGTAACTGCCCAACAAAAGATCCAGGTCGCCGTCCTCATCCCAATCGAAAGCGAGAGCCGAGGTGCAACGCTCGCTGCGGGCCTTGCCATCGGCCATGGAACGCCCCGTGTCTTGATGTTCCTCGGCCTGGTAATTCCAAAAACTGGAGATCAAGATTCGATTTCCTTGGGCATCCAGTAAGTGTTCCGGCTGAGCGAAACCCTCAACACTGCCATAACTGATATGAGGCGAACCATCGAAGGTTGCGCTGAGGTAATCCAGGTGACCATCGCCATTCAGGTCCACAAACTGTGAACCCAAGCCGATACATCACCAATTGTCGAAGTCCAGGGGTTTGCCGTTCTTGTCCAACATGGATTTCTCGGCCGCAAAACTCATGGGCATGGACCCGGTCCCCAAAGCGACCGTGACCCGACCCGGGAGGTCACCAACGATGGCGTCGAGGTGGCCATCCCCATTGACATCATGAAAAGCAGGAGAGGCGTACATCCTGCGCTTCCCAAGAAAAGCGTCTCCGGCCATGATGCGCCTTGGAGGCGCAAAATGGGTTTCTTGGGCAAGAGACAGTGGGCAAAGCAAGAGGAGGGTCAGCATGCCCTCACTTTACCCGCTTTTCTCTCCGGCAATTCCTACTCGTTCTGAGCGGTCGAACTCAGCTAATTGAAACGAAGCGGTCTTGCAACCAACCGCGGGAACATGCCCGGTATCCAAGGATTGCTCAGCCGTGAAAGTCCCGACCAGCCCAGGGTCGGCGGCGAACGCACCATTGCCCGATTGGTGTCAGGATTCCTTTCCCCAGAGGACACGAAAGGGGTATGTTCCTTGCAGGAACAAGCGAAGAAAAACCCAATAAATCAACCCATATCCTCAATTTTATGCCCGTCCAAACGAAACGCCGGTTAACCCAAATTCAGCTCAAGGAAGACTTGTCTTCCTTTGCAATGTTTGGGGAAATGACGCAGGTCATGGAATCAAATGACCCGTCCAACCTGACGGGTGTTCCACTCTACATCAATGAATTTTGGACATCCAAGCAAAGACAAGGAAACTCCATCCACGAAATCTCCTACCGGGCTTGCTTCAAACCCCAGCTCGCGGCCTTTTTTATCAATCGATTGAGTCGTCCCGGGGATATTGTTTTTGACCCATTCCTGGGTCGAGGAACAACCGCAATCGAGGCGGCTCTGTCTGGGAGGGTGCCCTGGGGTTGTGATATCAGTCCGTTAAGCAAAGCCCTGATCGAGGGGCGACTTGAGCCACCCACAAGGGACGAAGTTGCAACACGTCTATCTGAAATACCCTCCCCAAAAGTCACACTCCCAAAGAAACTCCTCGTCTTTTTTCATGCCAGCACGCTCAATCGCATTGAGCAACTCAAGCTCTACTTTATCAATAGAGGAAAAGAAATGGACTCGGTTGACGAGTGGATTCGAATGGTCGCTCTGAACCGACTCACCGGCCATTCCACGGGGTTCTTCTCCGTGTACACCTTACCTCCAAATCAGGTGGTTTCTCTTAAATCTCAAAGACGGATCAACGAAAAACGCGGTCAATCACCCACCGAACGAAATGTTGAGCAATTGATACTCAAGAAAACAAAATCCTTACTTCGATCCATTGGGCCTGGAGATCGGGAGCGCCTTTCCGCCCTGCAAGGAAAAACGATCATCCGCACAGCCGACGCGAGTTCTTTGAAGTCTTTTCCCACCGAGAAAGTAACCTTGACCGTAACTAGCCCACCATTTCTGGACGTGGTTGACTACAAAACTGACAATTGGCTGAGACTCTGGTTCCTGGGTATTGAGCCGGAAAGCCTCTCGATTTCGATGTTGAAAAACATTACCGAATGGGAAAATAAAATGACGGCGGTCCTCAAAGAATGCTATCGAATTACCGCCAAAGATGGCTGGATGGCATTTGAAGTCGGGGAAGTCAGAAATGGGAAAATCAAACTGGATGAGCATATTGTGCAGTGTGGTGCCAACGCAGGGTGGACACCATTTGGAATCCTGGTCAATGCGCAGGAGTTTACAAAAACATCCAACTGTTGGGGTGTTTCGAACAATGCCAAGGGAACAAACACCAACAGAATCGTTTTATTTCAGAAATAAGGACAACAAGAACCTTCTAATCAACCTCAATATCTTCCAAGTAGTTTGCCATGATTTAAAAAATTTCTTTCTCGATACCTTGGTCGCACTTCCAAGGCTTCCACCCTGCCAAAGAGCGCGAGGGCTGTAGGACAAGGGCGGATGCCAATGCATCGATGTCAATGGAGATCGAGTAAGGCCGTTTCTGGCTCATGCGGCCACTAAATGGGGTCAATGAAAAGAATGCGGACGCGTCTATTTGGGGATCCCAATAACCGGAAAGTCCGACTGAAGAATTTTTCTGCAATTTTTTGGATAGCATGTTGGGTTGAGAAGTATTCCAAGGAAACTCACCTCAGTGAGGTGAGATACAATGAAACCATGGAAGACCATCTGGTTGTTGCGTTGTACAAATTCGAGGCGCTTCCCGATTACCAGGAGCTTCGCCAACCCTTGCTCGATGTCTGTCGCGCCCGCAAGGTTTTTGGCACCCTTCTCTTGGCAGCAGAGGGCATCAACGGCACAATTGCCGGCGTCGACGAAGACGTTCACGCTGTCGTGGATTTTTTGCGCAAGAATCCGCGCCTTAGCGACCTTAGGATCAAGGAATCCCGTGCCAACAAGGCTCCTTTTCATCGCATGAAGGTTCGATTGAAGAAAGAAATCGTGACCATGGGTATGGCGGACCTGGATCCCATGAAAGCCGCTGGCACTTACGTGGACCCCGCAGAATGGAATGAGCTGATCCAGGACAAAGATGTCTGGTTGGTGGATACCCGCAACGACTACGAGGTTGCCATTGGCAGTTTCCCTGGCGCAACGAATCCAAAGATCAAGAATTTTCGCGAATTTCCTGAGTGGTTTCGCAATCAAAACTCAAGAAACAAGAAGAAAATCGCCATGTTTTGCACAGGTGGCATACGCTGCGAGAAATCCACTGCTTTTTTGAGACAAGAGGGATGGGAAGAAGTATTCCATTTGCGTGGCGGCGTTCTCAAATACTTGGAATGGGTACCGCAAGAAGAAAGCCTCTGGCAAGGAGAGTGCTTCGTCTTCGACGAGCGGGTTGCAGTGCAACATGGCCTCAAGGAAGGAACCCACTCCTTGTGCCGCGCCTGCCGCTACCCACTCTCCCAAGAAGACCGCCAATCTCCTCATCATGTTGAGGGCGTGAGTTGCCCACATTGCTGGGATCAATCCACAGCCGAGCAAAAAGCAGGCTTCGTTGAGCGGCAAAAGCAGATGAAGTTGGCCAAAGCTCGTGGCGCGAGCCACCTTGCCGAGGGATGAGCCCAAACCTCCCCATTCTTTTCAGTTTCCGCCGCTGCCCTTATGCCATGCGCGCGCGATTGGCTCTTGCTTCAAGCCGGCAAGAAGTCACCCATCGCGAGGTGGATTTGAAAGAAAGACCCAAGGAATTGTACGCCGCCTCGCCAAAGGGAACCGTTCCCGTGCTGATCCTCCCAGACGACACTGTCTTACAAGAGAGTCTCGACATCATGCACTGGGCGCTCCAGCAAAACGACCCTGAAGATTGGTCGCCGACGACTCTTGAAAAGACGACGCTGACAAAATCTCTGATTCAGCAAAACGATGGCGACTTCAAATTTCACTTGGATCGTTACAAATATGCAAACCGTTATGAAAATACCGATGCGGATCATCATCGAGAGGCCGCCTCTAAGATTCTTGCCACGTGGCAAACTCGGTTAGAAAAATCAGCCTTTCTGACGGGGCCCCGTTTTGCCCTTGCCGATGGTGCCCTCGCTCCTTTCGTCCGCCAGTTTGCCTTGGCTGACCCGCGCTGGTTCGATGCCCAAGCCTGGCCGCATCTTCAATCCTGGCTAAAGAACTTATTATCCTCGGCACGGTTCCAAGGGATCATGCAGAAACACAAGGTTTGGACTCCCGCCCACTAGGAATTTGCGAGTGAAGCCAAAAAACTTTCGCGCGCCGAAACCTCGTCCATTCAGTAGGGTTTCCATCCACGAAAACAATGATTACCCTCGCCACCTTTCTTCTCATGGGGCCTTGCGCAGTGCCGCCAGACACCCCTTCTCGTTCCCGCCCAGGCCAAGAGGCCCGCAACCAAGCCCGGCCTGACCGGCCTGAAAAGGATGGCAACAGGGCCCAAAAGCGGCGCCAAGGGCTCAAGGACCGTGCTCGCCAGAATGCCGACAAGCCACGTGGCCGCAGACTGGAGGGGCGGATGGGTCCCGGCAAACAGCGCATCCGCAACCGAACCAAGGGCCAGGGAATCTGTGAAAGTTGCGGTCGAGGTGGCCCTGCTACCGAACCCCGTCAACGCAGAGCCAATGCGAACGAGGCCCGTCAACGCAGAACCAATCCTGCCGAAATCCGTCAACGCGCCAATGCTGGCGAAGCCCGAGTTCCTAAGGACATGATGGGCATCCGCCTTCGCCTCGGCAAAGCGGTCCAATCGGGGAAATTGACCCGGGAGCAAGCTGCCGAAAAAATGAAGGCCTATATGGAAAAGCAGAGGCAGTCCCCAAATGCCGAACCCCGTCAACGCAGAGCCAAGAAACAGGACCGCGAACAAGATCGCAAGAAGCAGATCCGCAAACGGGGTTCCTAGAAGAGACTCCGCCTGAAGTCCCGAACAAGCAGCCTGGCGAGTCCATGCCGAGGGACCATTCGGATTCCAACCACGCATCCACTCCCTGGTGAATCGTTTTGGTGCAGTGAATTGCGAATGGCTTTCTTAAATACGGTCAAGTGCACAACCCAGGGCCGTCACAACCTCCGCTGTTCTCATCGCCCGGGTTGAAATCCGCAGGTTGCAGGTTCGAGTCCTGCCGCATGCACCATCCCCCTTCAATAAGAGGTGATTAGGAATAATGGGGCTCTTCAGATGCAAAGAACTTGTCCTAATTTTGTCCTAGCAGGGATAGAGATTCAAGTGGTTTTTTCGCCGGTGTGCGTATCATTAGTTCCATGCGATTTGGTCTCCCCGTCCTCGTCCTTGCCTTCCTTGTTGTTGGCAATGGACGTGAACATATTAAATACTAATTATTAAGGACAAAAAATTATGGATATAAATTTACTCACAGATTTTTTTATGTGGTTCTCAATTATCAATGTTTCAATCATAATAATTTTTTATGCACTTATGAATTTTGCATTTGATTTTATATATATGTTTTTTAATAAAATGCATATGGGAAGAAAAGAAGAGTTTAGCAAATTGATAATGAATATTTTTTTACTGTATAGGATGTTGACTGGTTTTTTTGCAATAATTCCTTATATAACATTATTAATCATTAAAT
Source organism: uncultured Planctomycetales bacterium (assembly GCA_964464385.1). Classification (GTDB taxonomy): domain Bacteria; phylum Planctomycetota; class UBA1135; order UBA1135; family UBA1135; genus CAYXFZ01. Next base: position 7,377 of record CAYXFZ010000020.1, on the reverse strand, counting down.
AATTTTTAGAATAGAAATAGATTCGAATAGGATGTGCCTTCTATTCGCCTACAAAACTAAAAAAGAAAGGGAAAAAGAGCATGCCAATTGCTGGCGGGTTAATGGAGTTTCAAGCAGGGTTTAGGCGCTTGAGAATTAATTAATTTAGCCCACCCGATTAAATTTCCAAGCCATTGCTTCCTGAGCAGGCATAGCCTGCAGATATTTCAAGTTGGTTGGACTGACAGCAAGAGACTTAGGGTTCTTCACTTTTGGGCTAATCATGATGCTGAAGTCATCGTCTCGTATCTGGATCAGCCCCTTATCAAAAGCCCTATAGTGATTTCTACATAACATTAAGCCGTTTCTCGGGTCATTAGTTTCACACTATATCCAAACTATCACATATGCAATTGGTGTATAATCAACTATGCGCCTAGCCCTTTTCCCCCTTCTCGTCCTCTTACTAAGCTCTTGCGGAGGGGAAGCCCGGCTGACCTTCGATAGCCATCAAGCGGCTATGGAGGCAGGAGACGCAGCTCTCACTGCAAGAGACACGAAAGCCGCAATAGCTGCCTTCTCTTCAGCCGCCGAAGGGTTCGTTGTCGATTGTGAGGCAGGTTGGAGGGCACACGCAAGGCTCTGCGAAGCCCATCTCCTTGCTGGCGACTCCAAGGGAGCCGAGAGCCTTCTTGGCGTAATTCTCGCCCCAAATGCTTCCCCAACCTCAACCGGCCTTCAACGACTTGGCGACGCCATGGTCTTGGCAGGCGAAGCCAGTCTTGCCGACAAACTCATGACAATAGCCGTCGCAAAGTTTCCCGAGGACAAGGAAGCCTTTAGCCGCATTGCTGATGGCTTAGAATCCCTAAACGCAATTGACGAGACCAGGTAATGTTTGACATAGGGACACTAGGTGCAGTCGTTGGCAGTTCAATTGGTGTCCTAGGTGGAATTTATGGCACATGGATGTCTATCCGTGGATGCTCCCCGGGCAAGCAACGACAATTCATAATAAAAATATCCCTCTTCCTATGGATCGGGATAGGTGCCTTTGTCGGACTAATTCTTTACCTTCCCTCGCCGCTGAAGTGGTGGCTATGGGTTCTTTATGTTCCACTCCTGCTAGCGTTCATTCATTACGTTAACAAGAACAAGCCAGAAAGCCACTAAATCCATCATCTCTCCCACATCGAATTGGGAATTAAATGCAGATAGAGCTTCGCTTAAGTAAGCCGTTGCTAATTCTTAGGATTGGTTTTTCTACGCGGGCGAAACCCACACGCGGCTCCTCGTGCCCTACACTGGCCTAGAGGATGACCATGCAGTGGATCGCGACGACCTGTCTCGTGTGGCTCTGCGCCTACCCAGTCCAGGACGTTCCTCGCGATCGAGGCCAGGAGATCCAGCATCGCTTCCAAGTGCTCCAGGCAACGAAGCCATGGAAGGCTCTACTCTCCCTTCGTCAGCGCCGGCTCCTCGACCTGCAGCTCACCGTCGAGGAGGGCCTGCCTCTCTTCCTGCTCCTGCTCGACGATCCGTCACGCCCCCAGGTGCTGTTCGCCTTGCGCGCCCTGGCGGAATACGGACCGAGCGCAACGCCCGCCCATGAGCGGGTCCTGCAGATCTTCCAAGGCCCCGATCGGAACCTGGGGGCCGAAGCCGCGCGCACGCTGGGATCGATGGGGCCACGGGCCGACACGCTGACGGCCTTCGCGGAGTCCCTGTCAGGGGAAGGCGCGGCCGCTCGCGTGGTCCTTCCCATTCTGGGCCGTTTCGGACGCGAGGCAGCGAGTCTGTTGCCCGTCGTCGACGGCTTTTTCGAGCGAAAGCACGGGTACTACCGCTACCTGGCCTGGAGGGCCCAGGGTGAGATGCGGGCCCTGACTCGACCCGCGCCGCCCTCCGTCCGGACCATCGCCGGCCTCACGGACGAGGAAGACGGGGGCTACGCGGTCCTGCTCGCCCTGCAAGGCTCTCCGGACCAGGTCGGTGGGGAGCACATCGCGGCCCTGCTCGAGCTCCTGGAGAACGAGCCCCCCGACAGCCGCCGCTGGGTGTTGCTGGAGACCCTGGGCTCTCTCGGCTGCGACGACCCACGGGCGGTGGAGGCCATGCTCGTGGCCCTGGAGTCCAAGTCGGGCTTCGTGAGGAGAGTCGCCGAGAGTGCGTTGCAGCAGACGGCCACCAGCGACACGCGCACGGTGGACGTATTGACCCGCGCCCTCGAGAACCCACGCATGCGCTACCACGCCGTGCGCAAACTCGCCGAGTACGGAGAACGGGCGGCACCGGCGACCAAGGCCCTCGGGAAACTGGTCGCTCGGGCGTGCGATCCCGAAGAGGACGGCGCCGAAGGATGGATCGACGTCGGCGGATGCCTGGACGCCCTGCGCGCGATCGGACCGCGGGCGGCCTCGACGATTCCGATCCTGCTCGAGCTCCTGCCGCAGGACGTGCGGATCGGTAGCCGTGGCGAGAACGACATCGACGACCTTCGCGGCTACGTCCTGTGGATCCTGCCCGAGCTCGGACCGCTGCCGGAGGCCGTACAACCCCGGATCCTCGAGGTGCTGCGAGACTCCTCGAGTGCGTGGCTGTGGGCCGGTGCGGCCCACGCCGCCGGCTCGCTCGGACGAGAGATGCGCGCCGCCGTTCCCTCGCTGGTGCGCGCCTTGCAGGGGGACGGCGAGTCCTGGGTCTCGCACATCGTGGACTTCCACGACTCCACGCACTGGTACGTGCCGGTCGATCCCACGACCTGCCGGATCGAGTCCATGCGCGCCCTGGCCCGGATTCTCGAGGGCGTCGGACCCGACAACCCGGATGCCCGGCGTGTGCTCCCGCTCCTGGATGAGCTGGCCGCGAGTGAGCAGAGAGGCCTCTTCGGCCGGCGTGCGGACGAGGAGATCCGGCGGGCGCGGTCCGCGATCGTGGGCGGCTGACACAGGTCCAACGGGCTGGGCTACGATGGGCCAAACCCAGCACCTTATGAATACAGCAAAAAAAAACCGGTGCGATTTAACCCTAACATTGAGATGGAGAGCGTCATAAAAAAAGGTGTAATTTCCGGTTTTTTTTGGGGCGTGATTTCTGTTTTTGTTTTCCGGGTCTTTGCCTTCGGCCACTGGAATCCGGTTTGGATGCTTTGTTGCGGATGTTTGACCGGTGTATTGCTTGTGCTGCCATTGCGATTGGTAAATGGCGGCCTCAGCCGCCGGGCCAGAATCCTCTTTTGCGTGCCCGTTGTCTTTCTCGGGCAAGCGCTTTGGGCTTTCGTCTTGACCTTGCCCATTACCAGGGAGGGGAATTGGCCGGAGCGCTGGACCGAACTGGTTTTCGGAATCTACTACTCGAACATTTTTAGTCTTTTGCTTCTCGGGTTTGCTCCACTGGCTTATTTCAACCTCACTTGGGTGACCCAGGCGAAACTCGGGTCAGATTCAAGGTAAACCTGAGGAAAAAGACACTCAGACTGCGGCTTTAAAACGCCTCTAAATTGTTTTCATGCGTCCCCGGCACGACACGCCACCATGATTACTAACGCCTATAATACACCCATGTCACAAAGACGCACACCGCTTCTAGTACTTGGGTTTTTTCTAACTCAAATGCTGTTCGCCGGCGTGCACGCTCTCGAGGATATCGAAGTCGCGCACGTTTGCGCCCATCACGACTCTTCCAGCTTTGACCAAACCGTCGCAGCCGAACTCGAAGCGCATCTAGATTGTCATTATTGCCAGTTAGCAAGTTCGAACGCCGCCACCTTTGTTGCAACGACTACCTTTCATGTAGATCTCAACAACAGCGCCGCCGACTTAATCAGCCAAACTGCCGCACATCTAGCTGTATTGCTTTGCGACCGCCCGTTGCGCGGACCTCCTGCATTAGTTTAATTGACTTTATAGTGCGCTGTTCATTTGGACGGCCGCTGTTCTTAAACTTAAACACACTGGAGGATCTCCATGAAACTCATCTGTTTCACCCTTTTCTGCACGGGGCTAACAGCGCAGAACTTTGATCAACCCAACACCGGCGTACAACCAGAATTCGGATTTGTACTTGACTCGGTTCTTACATCTCACGAGAACGACGGCACTTCTGCAAATCTACAAATGGCAGAGCTGTCAGTGTCCTCGCGAATCGATCCACTCGCTCGGGCATTTGCGATAATCGAGTTTCCCGATGCCGACGAAGTCGAAGTATCAGAAGCCGTCCTCATTTTTGATGGTTTCGATAACGGCTGGGAAATCCGCGCTGGTCGAATGAACATGGATCTCGGCAAACTAAATACTGTTCATAGTCACGACCTTGCGATGCCGTTTGGCGACCCGGTGCGCGCTGCTTTGTTCGGCGGACATCTAAACGGAAGTGGTATTGAAACGCATAAATGGTTTGCGCTCGGCGACACTCCTATGCGATTTTCATTAGGCGCGTGGGCACAATCTGGTTCGCATAATCATAAAGCAGAAGCGGGCGATGACGCCGACCCGCACAACCAAGCCGGTTTCAGTTCTGGCTCTGACACACGACTCGACCTAAACGATTGGTCATTTACCGGCAGACTATCTTCGCAACTCGACTTTGGCGACAACGGCTGGTGGCAATGGGGTGTTTCTTATTTCGGCAACGCGCATGGCCTGACCGCGGCATGGGAAAACGAGTTAGACGCCACCGATGTCAATTATGCAAGTGGGCAAGCCTACGGCTTGGGCATGCGCACACTCGGCTTCGACTTATCTTTTCGCGACGCTTCACTAACCGACGATTCCTGGAACGGCGCCACTCTCGACTACTGGAATCACGAGCAAGATCACGCGCACGCCGAGGGTGCTGCACAAGTAAGTAGCATCGAACGCTCTACTCCACAAGGCGCGTGGTTAGTAGCCGAACATGGCTTTTCGAATGAATGGTCGATAGCCGCGCACATGGCATGGTGGGAGGCCGAAGTGGGTGAACAGCTTGACGGCTTTACGCGCTATGGGTTTGCAGTTAATCGAGATTTTAGTGAATTCAATCGCTTGCGCATGGCTGTAGAACAAATCGAAGACCCATTCGCTGACGATGGTTGGGCGGTTTCTTTTCAATGGGTGCTGTTCATGGGCAAGCACCGTCACGGCTTAGATTGGTAGTAGTAACTAAATGAAAACTAGAGCTTTACTGTGCGCATTTAGCCTGTTTGGCGCGAATGACCCGCTGCAAGTCATCGCAACCACACCCGATCTTGCCGACATTATGCAACGCATTGGCGGCGAACATGTCGCAGTGCAATTGCTCGTGCCGCACGGCGCTGATCCGCATAAAGTGATGCCGCGAGCCTCGATGTTGCTCAAACTAAAACGCTCAGACGTTCTAGTGTCCATGGGGCTTGGCTTTGAGCATGCATTCTTACCTGCCCTTCTTGAAAAAGTTGGGCGCGCAGATTTTGGACGCGGTGACAGCAACATTTCACAGGGTGGTTCTGCGCATTTAGTGGGCAGCGATTTCATCGGCACGCCTTTAGAGATTCCTGCACAACTTAACCGCGGTGCAGGCGTCGAGGTTCACCCGCTGGGCAATCCGCACTGGAACACCAATCCAATTTTAATGCGAAAGTTTGCAGTAGGCGCACGTGATTTTTTAATCAAGCAACGCCCCTATGCCGCAGACATCTTTCGAAAGAATTGGCAGCAATGGGATGACGAAGCAGGTCAACTAATCGAACATTGGCAGAAATGGTTGTTGCCAGCTAAGGGTAAATCAATGGTGACTTACCATCGTTCATGGTCTTATTTGGCCAACGCTTACGGGATTAATATCCTCGGCGAAATTGAGCCGAAACCCGGTATGTCCCCGACTACGAAGCACTTGGCGTTATTAGCTAAAGAAATGCAAGCTCAAAATGCGAGTTTGCTTTTAATTGAACCGTGGCACCCAGAAAGCAAACTTGGCAATCTGCCGCGCGTATCAGGTGCGCATATTGTCAAGCGAGCCAGCACCTCTGGCGCAAATGGATACCTGCAATGGATGAATAATTTAATTGGTAATATCGCCACTGCCTGGAATTTACCTGAACCCAAAAACGAGGACGATGAATGAGTTTACTCTCTATCAATTCTGCCGAACTGGGCTACCGCGGCACGGTTGTCTTACGTGATGTTAACTTCACAATTTCTCAAGGCGACTGGCATATCTTACATGGTGCAAACGGGGCAGGAAAATCTACTTTCCTGCGTTCCTTAGTCGGCTCCTTGCCGTTAGTGTCTGGCAGTCGCCAGGCGACCGACAAATTACGTTTGGCTTCGTTACCCCAAGCGGCCAAGATCGACTCAGTGTTTCCAGTGACGGTTGCCGACGTTGTCAAAATGGGTTTATGGCTAGGCGGCAAATTATTTCAACGCGAAACCGCCGACGACCGACAACAGGTTCTATCCAAATTATCTGACGTTGGCTTGGTCGCTTATAGTGAACACTTGTTTTCAGAATTATCGGGTGGCCAAAAACAACGCGTGCTACTCGCACGCGCAATGTGCACGCGCCCGCAAGTGTTAATTCTTGACGAGCCGACAACCGCACTCGATGCCGAATCGCGCACGCGCTACGACCAGACTTTGGGTGAGATATGCGATGCAGGTACCGCAGTGGTGATTGCTACACATGAGCACGAGGGTTGGCCGTCCTCGGCTAAACATTGGGTAGTCTGCAACGGAGGTGTCAGCGATGAGTGATTTTCTTTTCTACTGGGATTTTTTGCGCGAAGGAGTCATCGCATCACTCGCTGCTGCAATTGTGTTGCCGTTGGTCGGTGCTTTGTTGTTTGTGCGACGATCTGCATTGCTGGGTGTGGCGGTACCCCAATTTTCGGCTGCTGGCTTGGCGTTGGGATTGTATTTAATTCCATGGTTCCCAGCAGTGCAACACGAATTCTTAGAGCACGGCCACCCGCCGATGTTGTACTCATTTGCTTTTACCGCCAGTGCTGCTGCATTGTCGCTGGGCATTTTCGCTACGCTTGCAGAAAAGTTTCGTGAACACAAGCAGGCTGTCATGGCTGCCGGTTTTAGTTTGGCATTGGCGACGACTGTGATCTTGTTGCACTCAGCTCCAGCCGGTGCACAATTGGCCGACAGTTTATTGCGCGGCGAAATCATTTTGCTTGACGTCCACGGCATGTGGATATTGCTCGCGGTGTGCGCATTAGTGCTGCTCGGCTTGAAGGTGTTGTGGCGATTGCTGTTAGTCGCGGCATTTGATCCAGAGCAAACTGTTGCACTTGGGCATTCTATTATCACCGCCGAACGCTGGCAGGTGCTATTAATCGGCGCGGCAGTCGGCGGTGGCATTGTGACTATCGGTCCAATGTTGGTGTTCGCGTTGTTGTTCTTGCCACCGCTATTTGCAGCCGTGGGCAAGCCCGGA
>CAYXFZ010000019.1:12316-30360 GCA_964464385.1 uncultured Planctomycetales bacterium | reverse complement strand
AAATTACTCACGGCTCCCAATGCTAGGCGTGGTAGCGACCAAGAGGTGTTTCAAAGGTTGGGCCTGCGCACCAACGCGAAACCCGCTGCGGTGCCGCTTTCGGTATGAAAGCGGACTTGCCAAGAGGTCTGGAGCAAGAAATGGCCCTCTGGGAAAAAAATGGTTTGCAGCGAACGGTAGATTTTCCCTTGGGTCTGGATTTTTCTTCCAATGACTACCTCGCTCTGTCCCAAGACTCTCGGCTCAAGCAAGTGGCGATTGCGGCCATCCAGGAATTTGGTGTCGGCACAGCATCCTCGCGCTTACTGCGCGGCCATTGCGGCGCACACGAAGAGGCTGAAACAGAAGCCGCGCGCTGGTGCGGCGCCGAGGCCGCGCTGCTCTTTCCAAGTGGCTGGCAAGCGAATCTAGGTCTCTTGCAAAGTTTAGCCGGTGCCGAAGATGTCCTCTTCAGTGCTGTGGGCAACCACGCCTCGCTGATTGAGGGCTGTCGCGCGGCCCAAGCCCAGGTTCAAGTGTTTGACCTGGCAAACTTGGAGGGCTTGGCGGCACAACTGCAAAGACACGCTAGCGCGCGGCGCCGCATCATGGTCTGCGAACACGTGGACTCGATGGCGGGGACGTTGGCGCCCCTGCAGGCCCTGGCCCAACTTTGCGAGGAACACGACGCTTGGATGACCGTGGATGAAGCGCATTCCGCGGGGATTTTGCCCTTCTTCCAGCACCCGCGCCTCTTGGTGCGCATGTTTACGGGCGGCAAGGCTCTGGGAATTGGCGGCGGCTTTGTTTGTGGTTCCCAAAAAACCGTGGATACGATTCTGCAGCGCGGCCGCTCTTTTGTGTTCACTACGGCCATTCCTCCAGCCACCGCCGCGGCCCTGGCAGAGTCCATCCGCGTCGCCCAAGCCGAACCCGAACGCGGCCAACGCGCCTTGGCCGCCGCCGAAGAACTGCGTCAGCATCTTGCAGCCAGCGGCATCGAAACGGACGGCGGTTCCGCCATCGTGCCGGTGCTCTTGGGGTCCCCCATGCACACCATGGATGTGGCGCAAAAAATCCGCGCGGCTGGCTTTGATGTGCGCGGCATTCGACCACCGACCGTGCCCGAGGGAACTTCCCGACTGCGCGTCGTGTGCCATGCCGACCACTCGCCAGAGGAGATTCGCTCCTTGGCCAAGGCCATTGTCGGAGCCATGGCTAAGACCAAGACTGGTTTTGTCGTTTGCGGCACCGACACCTCGGTCGGCAAGACCACTATCGCCGCCCTGCTCTTGCGAGACGCCGTCCGCCAAAACATCCAGGCCCGCTATCTCAAGCCCGTGCAAACCGGGCCGGATTCCGACACCCAAGAGGTGTTGCGCTTGACCGACTTGCCTGCCGAGGCCGCTACCACTCCTTGTTTCCAATTTGCCGCCCCCGCCTCTGTGGATCAAGCCGCGCAACAAGAAAATACGCACCTTCGCGCTGAAGATTTGCACACCCAAGTCCAACAGACCGTAGCTGAGACCTCGGATGCCGACTGGATTTTGGAATGCGCCGGCGGTCTGCGGGTCCCGCTCAATGCCGAACAAGACCAAGCTGATTTTCTGAGTTTGTTGGCCTGGCCCCTGATCTTGGTAGCGCGCTCCACTCTGGGCACTCTCAATCACACCTTGCTGAGTTTGGAAGCGGCGCAAGGCCGCGGCCTCACCGTGCAGGCCGTCTTTTTGGTCGGCGATCCCCACCCCGACAACGCCGCCTCATTGCGGGCGCGCTTGGGCTCGATCCCGCTCTTCCAAGTGCCGTGGTTTGCGGGCGACGGCCCTACAACCCAAGACTTGGATGCTTGGTTAGAAGAAAACTCCCTCCCCTCTTGGTTTCATGCTCCCCGATTGGCTCTCGCTGGACGCTAAGCACAGCTGGCATCCTTACACCCAGCACGGCACCGATCCGGAGCCGCTGGGGGTCATTGCTGCTCAAGGCGCTTGGCTAGAACTGGCCGACGGTCGGCGTTTGCTGGATGGCATTTCGTCTTGGTGGGCCTGCCTACATGGCCACAGTCACCCCCGTTTGGTAACGGCCCTGCAAGAGCAAGCCGAGCAACTGGATCATGTGCTCTTCGCCGGCTTTAGCCATGAACCCGCGGCCCGCTTGGCCGCGGAATTGGTAGAGTTTGCGGGTACGAAAACACCAGCGGACAGCCCGCGGCGACTGAGCCGGGTGTTTTATTCCGACAACGGCTCCACTGCCGTAGAAACCGCCTTGAAATTGGCATTTCTGGCGCAACGCCGCCGGGGCGAAGCCAATCGCACGATCTTCCTGGCCCTCGAGGGCGGCTTTCATGGCGATACCTTCGGTGCCATGGCCGTCGGCGATCCGACGCCCTTCTTTCAAGAGTTTGAACCGCTGCTCTTCGAAGTCCTGCGCATCCCGGCCGACGCCCAGGCCATGGAACACGCCTTCGCTGCACACCCCGGCCAAATCGCCGCCTTCGTCTGCGAACCCCGAGTGCAGGGTGCCGCCGGGATGGTTTTGCACTCGGCGGATTTTTTGCGCCAAGCCCGACAATGCTGTGACGCGAACGGCGCCTTCTTCGTCGCCGATGAAGTCATGACGGGTTTTGGCCGCACCGGCACGGCGCTTGCCTGCGACACCTTGCAATCCGACTTTCTTTGCCTCGCCAAAGGACTGACGGGTGGCATGCTGCCGCTGGCCGCAACCCTCACCACCGAAGAGGTTTTTCAGGCCTTTTATTCCGAGGAGGATCGGACGCAAGCTTTTTTCCATGGCCACACCTTTACCGGCAATCCACTGGGCTGTGCTGTTGCCCGCGCCTCCCTGCAAATCTTCGGCGAAGAGAACACCGCCGATAAGCTGAACCGCATCGGCCAACAAATCCTCACGGGCTTGGCCGATCTGCAAACCGACGATCGCGTTAACAAGCTCCGCCAAATCGGCGGCATCGTCGCCCTGGATGTGCGCAGCGAAGACGGCGGCTACCATGCCAGCGTCGGGGACGAACTGCGCCGCGCTTGCCGCTCCCTTCCGAATGTGTTGCTGCGGCCCCTTGGCCATGTCCTCTACGCAATGCCCCCTTCCTGCTTGACTCCAGAAGAATGCCAGCAAGTGGCCGCGGCCATGCTGGAAGTTCTAGACAAAGTCACCCCGGCCCTCGCGTCCTAACTTCTCTGCCCTCGCGTCCCCGACCCCATTCTCGAAACCTGTCCCCTCCCATGCGACTCCAAGCCATTCTGAACGCCATCGTGCGCGACCCTCAGCTCCACGCCAAGCTCATCAACACCTTGGCGCGCATGGAATACGTGGGCGCCCGCAAGATGTTCAAAAGTCGCCGAGCTGAATTCTTGGACGTCGAAGGCTTGCAACACGCTTTGGAAGAAACCGGACACGCCCTGCGGCTCAAGCGTTTTGCCTTGCGGCTCGCCGAGGACAAGGACACCGTGCGCACCTTTTCCGACGAACACACTTTGGCTGGCGACTTGGGCGAAGCTTGGCTGCAGGGGGTGGATGCCGCGGCCGAAGAGGCCTTGGCCGATCTCGACGAGCCGCACAAAACCGAAGTCAACTACCTTCTGTCCAGCGTCGCCATCGAGCTCAAGGCAGACGTTTTCTATCCGGCCTACGAAGCCGCCTTGCAATCCGTCGGTGCGCCCATTTCCGTCGCCAACATTCAAAAGGACGAGATCAAGCACCTCGCCGAGATGAAAAAGCGCCTTGAAGAAATCCAGCCAGAATGGAAAGAGCGCCTCGTCCAGGTGCAAACCAAGGAGGAGGCGCTCTTCGAATGTTGGCTGGATGCACTAGAAGAGCATGCAAGCCAGCAAGTGGACAATTGATTAACCGATCGTCATTGCCAATGCGTTCGTCAGAGTGGCCGAACGTAAGTCGGCGCCGTGGAACCAAACATTAATCCCTGTCGTTCCAGTTGGAACGGGTTGGGTCAAATTGGCAGATCCCGTGGCATCGGTTGGCATTTTCACCACCGTGTAGGGAGGGCTGACATAGCCGGTACCAAACGGCGTATTCACTGGACCTCCACCCGCCAAAGACCACACGAAGAAGCCTTGTTTAATGATACGGCGACCACCGAGATCTACACTGGCGGTTTGCCCAGCAATCAGGTTGGTGACGGCCAAGGTCGGAACTGGCGGCGGGGGCGGGCCCGTTTGCTCAATCCAGAGTTGGGGGAGGCACCAGTTGCCACCTGTGGTGGAAACATCAATGTCTACTTGGTCAAACGTGGCTCCCGTCATTTGGAAGAACAGATCGCCACAGGCTTGGTAAGTGCTCGTGGTGTAGGAAGCCATGAGAGCGCCCTTGTCGTAGAAGTTCAAGAGCCCTGGTCCAACCCAGTCGGCAATGAGAACGCCGATCTCGGTGCAATCACCACCCAAATCGATGGAGATGGTCATGGCATCGAAGGCAGCAGAACCGGAGTCATCAATGATCTCCATGCCCGTGCCGCCAGTGCCGGAACCAGCAGCCAGGGCGAAACCACACACACCGGTGTTGTAAACACCCGCAGCGGAAGTGGTCTTTGCAAACATGGTCATGTTCGCCATGGTGGCGCCACCATTGTTGCCCGCAGCGTTCAGATCCGCGGTGGTCACCGGGCCGAGTGGCAAGGAGTCCATGTCAATCTGAGAGTTGGGAACCGTCATGGCACTGATCTCAACGATCGAGCCAGGAGGAGGAGGAGGGGGCGAACCCGAAGTGTCGTAAACCGCAATGCTGTCCGGAGCGGTCTGGTGCAACATGACCAGAGACGGGCCATTGGTATTCCGGCTATCCATGTAGATGTCGGCGCCACCTTGGGAGCCACCGAGGGCCGTGCTGAAAGTGCGGCCAGTTTCGTTGCCGGTAACGGGATCGATTTCGGTAGCGGCAGCACCAGTCGTGCTAGACCAGATGGTGCCATTGGCAGCATCCCAGCCAAAACCGTAGGCAGAAACACCAGCATTGACAATGCTGTTAATGACTGTGCCGTTGGAATCGAACTCGTACATGTCCCCGGTAAAGGACTTCGTAAAGAAATTACCGCTGGTGGTATTGAGGCAAAGCGCCCGAACCGTAGTCGGCACGCCCGTAATCATCGAGCTGGAATAAGTTAGACCGCCCGTTATTGGGTCGTAGGTCATGATTTCAACATGGCCATTGTCATTACCCACCCAGAGGGTGTTGTTGGCATCGTCAGCCTCCATGTCTCGACCACCCCAGCCCCCTACATTGGGTGAACTGACATTTTGCGGGAAACTGTTAATCCAAATCCCATTCATGTCGTACTTGTGAACCATGTAGTTGTCGCCGATCGTGGTATGACCTCGACCCGTGATCCAAAAATGACCCCAAGCTTCCTCGACTCCGAGGCAGCGATTGTCATAAGGGGTGGTCTCTACATCGAATGGGCCGGCAACGACATCGCCCAGGGCACGACTCGTGCCACCGGAAACATAGGTCATGTAGCCAGATCCATTGGGATCAAGATCCGTTGAGGGATTCATGTAGAAGTCGTCTTGCTGAGCGGAAGCACCAGCAACAAGCCCGACAAGGGCCAAGAAGGGAAGGATGCGAAGGGGATTGTTCATGAGGAATGGGTTTTGGGGAGAATCAGAGAATGGTGAGAGTCAGCATGTTGGACTCGTACCAGTTTCCACCAGAAGCGGCTGCAATTTCGAAGTAAACGGTGAAGCCCGAAGTTCCAGGAGGCAGAGTGGCCGTGAAATTTCCGGCGCCGGTATTTCCGGCAACACCCCGATTCAGGATGGAGATGGGAGTTCCAAGGTCAAAATCGTGTCCCTGGAAAAGGGTGCCTGCATTGCTGAGGCTCCAAGCAAACCAATAGGAAGAACCCGGGGGCACACCGCTCCAAGTCCATGTGATGGTGGATCCTGGCCAAGCAACGCTAGGGCCAATCAGGTTAATCGTGTCATTGCCGCCCACAGGCAAGGCCGGGGATACAGCAAGAGCAAAATCGGCGTCGGGGGGTGAGGTTCCGTTCTCGGGGTGAGTGTCCTGATTGATTTCATCAGCGTGCACCGTGATCGTCCAAGTGCCGGATGCAGGATTGGCCACGATGACGCGCTCCACAGCGTCCTTCGTATTGGAGGATCCGCCCGAGGAGGAAGTATTCGCATTGGCAAGACCGTTGTTGCCCCAGTAAGTCGTCCCTCCGGGATCCGTCACTTGCAGAGACATGTCGTTGATCCGATGCTGGCTAGAGGACGTCGTGCCGGCACGGTCCATATAAACCAAAGTGGCACGGAATTCCGGTTGACCTGGAAGGACATCCACTTGGACGGTGTGCGACTGCATGTCGCCCAAGACCACGCCCTCATCAATCCAAAGAGTTTGGGCAGCGTTGTCATAGAGGTACTGAAGGTCGGGTCGCCCCCATCCTTGACGCATTCGAGTGACATCACCTTGACTCGAAGGCCACATCCAGGCGGCGTTAATCAACAAAGCGCGTGCCAAAGTGCTATGAGGGCGAGAGTCAAAGACCGAAGTGCCAACGATGTTGCCAAACACTCCGCTGTGCCAAATTTCATGCAAGAGGGCAAAGTGACCGGCAACAATCGGAGATGCGGCAGAAGTCCCGCCAAAAGAACCAGAGTTTGTGGTCTCGATTTGATCGTAATACGCACTCAGGTCTGGTTTGACGCGACCATCTGCAGCGGGACCGGTGGAAGCGCCACCACTCCAGCGATCATCCGAATCATTGGTGTTTCCGTAGTGGTACAAGGCGCCAACAGCGACCACATTCTTGGCCCAAGCTTGCGGGCGAGATTGGGTGCTTCCGGCATTGGACTGAGATTGGGTAATGACAATGTCATTGAGAAAAATGATGTCGTCCATCTCTTGGGACTTCGAGGTATAGGAAGCGGTTCGTGAATCTCCCCAGGAATTGGATTGATACACGCATCGGTACTGATCATTGGGATCCACCAATTCGGCGGTGTGGGTGTAGCGATTGTTGACGATGCCGTAATCAGCAAAGACTCCCTGTCCATCCGGGGCCAAGCCTCGGTGCTGGTTGTTGCCATTGCCGTTTGAAAAGTTGATGCTAAAGGTGGAAGTGCCGTGAGAAGTGCTTCCAGATTGGCCACCGTGAATGATGGGGGTATTGGTCCAGAATCCACCGCTCAGGCTGAGACCACCATCCATGACCTCGGCGCGAACGCCTGTGCCATCCCAACCACCAATGCCCTCAACATAATCCGCGCCCATCTTCTGACGGACGACGTTCATGTCTTCTTCTGGATCACCCATGCGATCCACGCCGAGCACCTCATTCAAGGCCAGAACTTGCAACAACTGCTCAGGAGACAAGCGAACGTCCACGATCCAACCATCAGGGATAGCACTCAAAATGTCGCCGCCCATGGCCTGAACCGCATCCACCACCAGATCCTTTTCAGAAGAACCCCAAGCGCCAACAATCAAGTGATAGCGGCGGGCAATCAAAGTATTGGTGAAATAGGAGGCAAGCAACTCGTCCTCCAATTTGTAGGCGGGGTGAAACGGTCCTACCCAGCGCACAAAAGGAAGATCAGCAACGGAAGCCGCAGTGTTGGCATCCATGCGCCAAATATTGGCATGATTGGCCAAGAAGCGATGATCCACCCCGCCCAACTCTCGGATCTCTTGGCGCCAGGGCTCTACACCCTTGGCCACATATTGGACGATCCAAAGTTCTCCGCCGGAAGTCGCGGACAAGTCTTCTTGGACTGGAGGCAAGGCTCCCTTTAGGGGATCAAACTCCGCGTAACGCATAAGAATTTCATAGGAGGACTCACGCACACGACTCCAGGTGGCACCTGCGTCCAGGGACATACGATAGAAATCTTGCCCGGAGGAATTTTGCCAAGTCCAGGCATGAACACCGTCGTGTTTGAGCAAACTGGCACCACTCGGAACTCCGTCTGAGGCCGCTTGCTGAGGGAAAAGGAGAAAGGAAAGGGAAAGGATGGGGGGAAGGAGCATGTCTTTGGATCCAGGGATCCGTTTCCTATCCTAACGGCAAAATCAGGCTTATGTTCCCCTTTCTTCTGTCCTGTATGATGGAAACGCCCCATTTTTCATGGTTTTTCCCCTCCTCCTGGCCCTGATCCCCATTCTGCCACCCACACAGGCTGCCGGCGGCATGTGGCGGTATGTCCATCAATTTGACGGACAGGCCGCTTATGAAGACTTGGGCTGGAGTGTGGCCGCCATTGGCGACCTGGATGGAGACGGGGTTTCCGATTTGATCATCGGCATTCCCGGCGCCAGCCCGAACGGATTGAATCAAGCAGGCTCAGTCATCGTACGTTCCGGTTTGACGGGCGCACTTCTCATGCAGGTGGATGGCCTTGCCGCCAACGATGCTCTCGGTCGCTCGGTCGCCGCCATTGGGGATACCAACGGAGATGGTCTCAACGACTTTGTGGTCGGCGCGCCCAATGCCGATCCAGGAGGACTGAAGGACGCCGGCTCGGCGTATCTCATCTCTGGGGCGAATGGCACCATCCTGAAACAATTTGATGGCAACGCCGCCGGCGACAACATGGGTGGTGCGGTGAACCGCGCTGGCGATTTGAACGCGGACGGCGCTGTGGACATTTTGGCCGGGTCCGCAAAAGCGGATCCTGGCGGAGTCAGGCAGGGCGGGTCGGCCTGGGTGTATTCCGGTGCCTCGGGTGCGGTTCTTTTTCGGTTTGACGGCGCTAGTGTTGGAGATTTCTTGGGGAAAAGCGTTTCACCTGCCGGCGATGTGAATGGAGATGGTATTCCTGACATTTTGGTCGGCGCCTCTGGCATGAGTTCCCCGTCCGGAGGTGTGGGAACGGGTTCCGCCTTCGTTTTTTCCGGCGCCAATGGCGCCATCCTTTGGCGCTTCGACGGCCAAACCCCATATGATGAATTTGGCCACGACGTTACCCATACGGGGGATGTCAATCGTGACGGTGTGCCGGATTTCCTTGTGTCCGCCCCGAACCAAGATATTGGCGGCAATTCAGACGCCGGTGCAGTTTTCCTTTTTTCGGGTGCCGATGGTAGCACCTTGCATGTGTTTATCGGACCAGATGCAGGTTCAAAGCTGGGGCGAAAAATCATGGGTGGCAAAGATGTGGACGGGGACAACGTTCCGGACTTCCTTCTCGGCGCTCCGCTGGCGACCGTCAACGGCATTGCCAACGCCGGCATGGCTTTTATTTACTCGGGAGAAACCCTCGCGCCGATTGGTTCATTTTCCGGAGTTTCCCAAAATGACAAAATGGGAAAATCCTTCGCGTTTATCAACGACCTCAGTGGCGACGGAATCGCCGATGCCATTTGTGGAATCCCGGGAGCGCAGATCAATGGCAACAATGGGGCGGGTTCCGTTCTGGTTGTATCCTATAACGCTTTTCTCTCCACCACCGCGACAACCGTCTCCATCTCCACATTTAGCTCCGTCAGCTTGTTTATCGATTTCCCGAATTGGGCGGCGGGCATGAGTTACCGCGTTGTTTTTAGTGCGACCGGCGTGGGCTATTTCCAATACGGAACGCCCATTCCCTTGATCTACGATGCTCTGGTTGCCTCCACCGGCCAAGGGATTTATCCACCCTTCGGTTCCTTTCAGAACATGTCAGGCATTCTTGATGCTGCTGGGAATGCCGCATCCATTCCGAGTTTTACTTTTTCTGCAGGGTCTCTTCCGGCCGCGGCCTTGGGCCGTGAAGTTGCTTTTTGTGCCGTTGCTGTTCCTCCGGGGCAATTGCCCTTCGCCGCCTCTACCGCTCGGATCGTCCGGGTCATTCCTTAGCAGCCAGCAATTCGGCTAACTGGGCCGGATCCGGGTTTCCACCCGAGACCACGGCCACGACCCTCAAGGGATCGGCCTCGCTTCGCCCGGCAACCCACTCACTGGGAATTTGTCCGGACAACACCAGGGCCGGGGCAGCGGCGCCAGCCGGCTCCACCGTCCAGCCCTCGGCCTGCACCAAACGAGCTTGGGCCGCATAAATTGCGGCGTCTGTCAGGGCGAACACTCGCTGCACGCATGCCGAAGCTACCTGGATATTGCGGGTGCCGGCGGAAAGAGGACACAAGCCCTGGACCGAGGTCGTGATTTCGGTCAAACGCACCGGCTTACCTGCCGCCAATCCGCGACCCAGAGTGGGTGCCCCTTCAGGTTCCACTCCGAAGGTGGCAACGGAGGGACCCAAGGTGGAGCGCAGGGCCAAGGAAACTCCAGCGATCAGACCACCACCCCCCACCGGCACAATCACAACCTCGACTGCGGGCCAATCCTGAGCAATTTCCAAGCCCACCGTGCCTGCCCCTTCGATCGTTTTCCAGGAATCAAAGGGGTGCACCAGGGAGGCTCCCTTGGCAACGAGGTCAGCACACGCACTCTCTGCGTCTTCCCGACTGTCGGCCAACAACACCGTCGCTCCCTGGTCTCGGCAAGCCTGGATTTTGTTGGCATAGGCATTCTCCGGCATGCAAATCGTGCAAGGAACATTGGCCCGCTGCGCCGCCCAGGCCAAAGCCATGCCGTGATTTCCCGAAGAGCTTGCCACCACGCCAAAGTTCCGGGCAGCGGAAGACAGTTGGCTAACTTGGTTCCAGGCACCTCTGGCCTTGAAGGCGCCCCCCTCTTGCAAGCACTCCAACTTGCAACGTAAATCCACGCACGGATCGCCGCTGGGAAATGGAGCCAATGGGGTGCGCAGGACTACACCCTCCAATCGGGCGGCAGCAGCAGTGAAATTCACCTGAGGGAAGACGACCATGAGCGTTCAGCCTAGCGTGCCGCCGAACTACCCTGTATCTGCCCGATCATGGAACGCGCCCATCATCCGATGTTCCCCCTTCCCTCGGCTTCTCCGCCGTGGCGAAAAATCGAAGGTAATTTCGTCTCCACTTCCGATTTTGAGGGCCAATCCCTCTTGAAGGTGGATCTTGGAGCACTGACGGCCCTTGCGGATGAGGCCATGCATGACCTTGCCCACTTTTTACGACCAGGACACTTGCAGCAACTGCGGGACATCCTCGACGACGACGAAGCCTCAGCTAACGATCAGTTTGTCGCCTTGGATCTTCTGCAAAATTCCTGCATTTCTTCGGGCGGGGTCCTTCCCCTTTGTCAGGACACCGGCACGGCCGTGGTGATGGCCTGGAAAGGAGACCGAGTCTGGACCGGGGGCGACGACGCCAATGCCTTGGCCCGCGGAATTCAGAAAACCTGGGAGAAGGACAACTTGCGGCACAGTCAGTTGGCCCCCAGCTCGATGTTTGCAGAGAGCAATACCGGCTCCAACCTTCCGGCTCAGATTGACCTATGGCATTGCAATGGGAATTCCATGGACTTTTTATTCCTGGCCAAGGGGGGCGGTTCCGCCAATAAGACATTCCTGCACCAGGCCAATCCCTCTCTATTGCGTGAAGATTTGTTGCTTGCCTTCCTCGAGAAAAAAATTGCAGATTTGGGCACTGCCGCTTGCCCGCCCTATCACTTAGCTATCGTCGTCGGAGGCACCTCCGCCGACCAAAACCTGAAAACGGTCAAGTTGGCCAGTGCTCGCTATCTGGACGAGTTACCCACCGAAGGAGCTGACCACGGCCACGCCATTCGCTGTCCTGACCTGGAAGAAAAAATCCTGGAAATCACTCGCCAGTCCGGTACCGGGGCCCAATTTGGCGGCAAGTATTTCTGCCATGATGTGCGCGTCATTCGATTGCCACGTCACGGTGCCAGTCTCCCCATCGGCATTGGAGTTTCCTGTTCCGCCGACCGTCAAATATTGGGCCGCATTGACGCTGATGGTGTTTTCTTGGAGCAATTGGAAACGGACCCGGCTCGATTCCTGCCGGATGTTGACGCAGCGCAACTCCTCGAGGATCCGGTCAAACTTGACCTCGGCGCTGGCATGGAGGCAATCTTGGCCGAATTGCGCCAGCACCCCGTCCGCACCCGACTCTCCCTGAATGGCCCCATGATTGTGGCCCGCGACTTGGCGCACGCCAAACTTCGCGAACTCCTGGATCAAGGAAAGTCTTTGCCGGATTGGTTTCTCCAATACCCGATCTATTACGCCGGCCCTGCCAAGAAACCGGACGGGCTACCGTCAGGCTCCTTTGGCCCGACCACGGCCGGCCGCATGGATGGTTTTGTGGAGCAATTTCAGGCTGCGGGAGGATCCATGGTCATGGTGGCCAAAGGAAATCGCTCTGCTACCGTGGCGCGCTCCTGCCAAAAACACGGAGGCTTTTATCTGGGGTCCGTCGGGGGCTCGGCGGCGCGGCTGGCCAAGGACTGCATCCGGTCGGTGGAATGCGTCGCCTTCGAGGAAATGGGAATGGAAGCCATTTGGAAGATCGAAGTGGAGGATTTCCCCGCCTTCATTATCACCGACGATCAAGGAAACGACTTCTTCTTGGGCTCCGTTGCCGGCGAGCCGCCCACTGAATCCGAAGAAGTCTGAGCGCTCGCCACGCTGTTTTCCCACTGAGCGAACATTTCATTCAGGATTCGTGCCCTCATGCCTTGTGGCCACAACTCGGGGTGGGGAGCGAACAAGCTTCCATGATCTCGGCCCGGCACAATGAGAATGTCGGCATCACTGCCCAATTCAGTCAGGGTTTCCTGCAAAGATTGCACGGCCTCTTCCAAGCGGTAAGTGTCCTCCAGTCCGCACCAAAGATGGAGTTTTCCTGCTAAGCGCGGGCCAAGGGTCTCCCATTGGTCCTGGAGAATCTGTCGAATGTCGTATTTCCGCCAAGCCTCGGCCACTTCGGCATTCATGGCACCGGAATCGCGGTCGAACAATGCCATAGGCCTGCCGCTCTCTCCACGCGGGCTGAAAACAGACTCAAAACTTGCGAATTGGCCACCCCACTCTCCATCTCGGCGCAATTCCTGTTCCAACAACTCTCGAGCCGTGGCAACCCAGGCCCCGGCGTAGCGCATGACGGGAATTTCGCGGCCCAAGGAATCCTGATAAAAATTTTCGTTCTGGTAAATATTCACTCCCGTGAATTGACGAAAATCCACCGGATCGGGGGCCGTGGACCAAGTGCCATCAAAAAAGTCGGGGTGACGGATCTGCAACCAGAGGGTGCTCCAGCCACCACTGGAATGTCCCGTCAAAAAACGCCCGCCATTCTTGGCACCAGCCAGCCCAAAACGAGACTCCAAGGCAGGAATGAATTCTTCCATGAGGGCGGTTTCCACGGGACCATTGTTGGCCGAGTCAGCAAATTCGTGGTGGCCGAGAGAGTGTTTGCCGTCAAGGAAAACGTGCACCATGCGGTGGGGTAGTGGCGTCCCCGTGGCTTGCTCCAACCAAGCCACACCACGGTCGCCCCAAGCTGCCTCATGCGAGCCACCGAATCCATGAACGTGATAAACCACGGGCAGAATCTCCCCGTATTGAAAACTCTCCGGAAAATAAACAGCGGCTTTGGTCTCCATCGGCCGACCCCAAAAGGAAGTCAGCAAGGGAGAGGGAAGATGGAAATCTCGAATTCTGTCGGTATCGGGTGGGTGAGGTACTTCTCTTTGCTCACTTGGATCCGGCACCAAAGCCACCAAGCGTGCCCAAAGACGGCCACCCTGCGGCACCATGCCCATCTCCGCAATGCGCTTCAGCATGTCAAACCAAACCGGATCGCTCCGGAAGAGAGGACCCAACATTGCCACGGCAGAATCTTCAGCCTTGGCGCTCAGTAGTGAAATGGCTCGCCAAAACCGCATCTCATGGCTGACGGGATTCAATGAAGCGGCCCTCTCCCAAGCAGCTTCGGCAGCACGCACCTCACCTTGTTCCAGGAGATCGGAGGCCTCTTGGGCTGCCTCGGACGCGCGTTGCACTTGCAAGAGTCGCCGGATTTCCAACAAGGGGTTGGTGTGGTCATCCACTCGAAGATCGGCCAGGACCCCTTGCCAAGAATGTTCCGGACTCACACCTTGCACAACAAGGAGGGCGGCACTTTGCATCCCGCGCAGATCGCCGCCAGCATTTTGAGCCCCTTCCAAGGCGGCCAGGAGTCTTTCCGGCAAGGGGCCTGTGGAAGCGCGAAAGGCCGCGGCCATGGACGGAACGACGCCATCATTCACCATGAGGTTGGCTTGCACGGCAAAGCCATCGCCAATTTCATGGCCGGCACTGCGAATGCAACGGTCGCCGGTATGCACCGAAACCCGACCGGAAGCATCTACAACGCCGACTTGGCGTAGGGCCGCGCCAGGATCTGCGGCCAAGCGAGCACGCAGGGCGGCGGCCGGTGCAAGTCCCGCTTGAAGATCCGCCAAAAGGTTGGGGCCATAGTCTTTCAGCACGAAGGACTGGGTCGCGACGGCCCCCACTCCGGCACGAGCATGGAGGCAAAGGCTACCGACTGCAAAGGAATGGGATTGAACGGCCACTCCAATTTGGCCGGTACTGGGATCCCGAGCAACAATGGAAAAGGTGTGCACCAGAGGCTCCTGGGGCAAAACCGGAGCCTGAAGCAAAGCAAGAGCGCAAACTTGAGCCAGGAACATCTCCCCCATCCTAGGGGCCGCTGAAGTTGCGCGGGTCAGGGGCGGAAACGAAACCCCAGACGATTGCTGAGCGAGCAGTTTCCGGAATCCCATGCTTGGACGAGCACGAACACATCCGCAAAAGACGCGGGAACGGAAACGCTGAGGGTGGCTCGTCCGTTGGCGTCCGCCACCACAGAGCCTGCTGGCCGTGCATTGACAATGGACCAATTGCTCGAACAACCAGGGAGGCCCGGGCCAATTCCAAAACGGGTACCCCAAGCGAACTTGATTCGGTTTCCCGGAGTGGCACCCTCAACCAGGACTTGTTCTATTCCTCCGGCCAACCCCGTTGCAGGACCAAGGAGGCGGAGTCTTTGAGGAATGGCAAGATAGCCATGAGAGTCCCCGGACAAGGTCACACCCGAACCCACGATCATGCCGGCATCGTTGATCGCCTTTGCATTGGAGAGTTTTTGAAAGGAGTGGCCTGGAACAAGAACACTGTTGAGATCCGTCAGGACGCCGGCCTGCCAATGAAAAGCATGGGAGCCGGAACCACCACCCACCACAAAACCGGAGTTACCAACCACTTCGCCTTCTTGATTGACGCCAAAGGCATAAGAATTGGGTCCGCCGAGAGTCCCCAAATCAGAAACTCCCGTGTTGTTCCACAAGACTGCGTGGTCGTCCCCGGCCGAGGTACGACTGTAGCCCACCATGTCGCCGAGATCGCTGATGGATTGGGCCATTCCCGCACCACCGGAGAGTCCAGGCAGTTGCACAAATGTTCCGTCGGGGAGGGCCTGAAAGGGCAACGGCACCGAATTAAGATCATGGGAAAAGCCCACGACCGTGCCAACATCGTTGATCCCCTTGGCCTCCGACAACCAGCCGCCAAAGGAAGACAAGGTGATCATGTTCCCGCCCGCCCAAATCACGGGACGGTGGGCGTAAAGAAAATTGATCACGATGGGCACCATGGTCACGCCAGCGAACCATCCCCGGTCGTTGACGGCCTGAGCGCGACTGAAATCGCGATAGACCGCGCCCAAGTCGGACATCACGCCAGCGTCCCAGGAAAAACCATGAATCTTGAGGGACCCAAGGTCGGTATAGCCACCTACCAACCGGGAATTGTTGAGGCAAAGAGGGAAGACCAAGTTGCCTCCCAAGGAACCCAAATCCGTCCAAGTTCCATCCTCCCACAACCAGCCCGCGAACTGGGAGCCCACGGGGTAAATCGTCTCCACATAAAACACGGTCGCTCCTGCATCGTTAATCGACTGAGCCCAGGAATTGGTGCCGCCGGGAGCACCCAAATCGGTCACCTCATAGAGCGTCTGCGCAGAAAGAGGCGCCCAGAGCAGTGGCAAGGCCAAGAGAAACCGCATTCGAACAGGATACACTCCAAACCATGTTGCACTCGCGCGCCGCCTCTGTCCTCCCTTTTCTGGCCCTTCCGCTGGCCCTGGCCTGCTCTCCCGCAGAGACGGAGCCGAAGACGGAGGGTCTGCCGGATTTGAAACCGCTGACCAACGCCAGCGTCGGATTTGCCTCGCCCAAGGATGGGGCAACCGTTTCCTCCCCAGTCTCTCTTGTATTTGAGGCCAAAGGAGCGGTAGTGCGTCCAGCAGGCACGGTGGAAGCGGGCACCGGCCACCATCACATTCTCATCGGTCATGGCGCTTGGCCCTTTGGGGAAATCATTCCCGCCGATGAAACCCACATTCATTATGGCGATGGGCGGACACAAACCGAATTGGAGTTGGCGCCTGGAAAATATGAATTGACGATGCAGTTCGCCGACTTCATGCACCGCAGTTATGGCGAGCCGCTGGCGGCGACTATACGCATCACGGTCGAAGACTGACCACGGACCCGCTTGGCCATGGGCCACCTCCAATCCAAGTCAGACTTCGCGTAGGGCTTCGACCGGCCGCAGACGTGCAGCGCGGATAGCAGGCAGAACACCGCCGATCAAACCCAAAACAAAGGCGAGGCCAAAGGAACGCAGGGCCAAGGGCAAGGTGATTTGAAAGGAAAAACTGACATCGGTAAAGGTATTCCAGTTCACGGCACCCGTTTCCATGCCTTGAAAGGGAAGGATGAACAAAATGCCCAACAAACCACCCACCAAACCCATCAAGGCGGATTCAAAGAGGAAGGTCGCGAAAATCGAACGACAGCGAAAACCGACCGACAAAAGCACTCCAATCTCATGCGTTCGCGCCGCCACGACAGCAATCATCGTGTTCATCGAACCCAAAACGGCGGCAACCAAGCCAAGCAGGAGAAGCCGCGGCCGAGGAAATCCAGCCAAAGAAGAAGGCGCCGAGGAAGGAGCCTGTTCGCGGGGAATACGAAGCTGGGAGAGATCCGGGGGGTCACTCAAGGGGATGAGATTCTAGGACTGACTCTCTTTGTTGGCCTGAAAACGGCCTTGCCAATCTACCCCGGGAAGACATCTCCATAGCACCGCGTGGTACATGCGCCGCGGCAAAATCCGTCGAAAGAAATAGAAGAGCCAAGCATCCGGGGTCCCGGCGTAGCGGAGGGGTGGAGAAGAGCGCGCCAAGAGAGCCAAAATCCGGGAGGCCACCCGGTCGGGCGTACTCCTGGACCATCGCATCAATCGGGCGACAAAAGGCTCCATATTTTCGCTCCATCCTCCATAAGCACCGGTGGGCTTGCCGCCCGGAAGGCGCACCCGTTGGAAAGAGTCCGAACGCACGAAACCAGGTTGAATCAAACTCACCCGGATGTTCCAAGGCCGGAGTTCGTACCAGAGCGCCTCTGAGGCCCCTTCCAGTGCCCATTTACTGGCGGAATAACTGCTCATGGTGGGCAGAGCCATCATGCCGGCAACAGAAGACACGTTGATGATCCGACCCCAACGATGGGCCCTCATTTCTGGGAGCACCGCGCGAACTAGGGCCATTGGCCCCAGACAATTTATCTCCAAGAGGCTCCGCTCGTCATGATCGGCCATTTCCTCCAGGGCCGACCGGGCAGAGATGCCGGCGTTATTGACCAAAACATCCACTCCCCCCCATCGTTCCCGCGCCTCGGCGACAACGGTCGTTCGTTCGGCGGCGGAGGCCACATCCAAGGGACGCAGGAGAAATCGTTCGCCATCGTCCTGGCAAAACTCGGCCAACTTGTCCAGAGAAGTGGCACGAGCCGTGGCTATCACCCGCACCGGCAAGTTCTGCAGGCGCCGCACCAAGGCCAGGCCAATCCCGGAACTACAGCCGGTCACGAGAATGACCGGGGGTCCTTGGCGAAGCTCTTGAGGGAAGTCCCGAAGAATCACCCGGCGAGTCTAAACTTACCGAAATGGCTCGCAGCATCACCTCCGCCGAAATCATCCATCGCGAGGACTTGACCTCCTCGCTGGCAATCTTTCATTTCCGCCCGGAGAACGGGGTCGAGGAATTTGCTGCCGGCCAATTCACCACCTTGGGGATGCCCCACCCTGAAAAGGAAGGCAAGACGCTTTGGCGGGCCTATTCCATCGCCTCGGAACCCGAACAGAAAGACCATCTCGAACTCT
>CAYXFZ010000019.1:0-12306 GCA_964464385.1 uncultured Planctomycetales bacterium | reverse complement strand
GCGGAGCGCCCGGTACCCGGGAAATTCACGACTTGGCTGTGGGACAAAAAAATCGGCGACGGCGTGGCTTGTCGGCAACCTCCGACCGGGCATTTCACCATGGAAACGGCCTTCCCGGACGGAACTCCCGACTTGCGGCGCAAAGTTCTCTTGGGTGGCGGCACTGGCATTGCCCCCTTCCTTTCCATGGCCCGACACCTGCAATACGCCGGTCACGAGGAGTCCATCCTGATTTTTCATGGCTGCAGTTACATCTCTGAACTGACCTATCGCCAAGAATTTCAGGATATGGCCGAGGCCGATCCTCAGTTGGGTTATCACGCAACAATCAGCCGTCCTACGGAAGAGGCCAACGCCGACTGGGATGGGCTTGCCGGGCGCGTGGAAACGGTTGTGCAGGTCAACGAGGACGGATGGTCCCCTGCCGAACTCATTGCCGGGGAACAATTCACCCCCGAGAACACGTGTTTCTATATCTGCGGCTTCGGCGGCACCGTAGATGCCGTGACGGAAGCGGTCGAGAACCGCGGCTTCGTCAGCAAAAAGAACCGTCGCGACGACGGCTCCTTTGACATCCACGCCGAATCCTACGGCTGATCTTGGTCTGATTGGAAGGCCAGCGCCGCCGAATTAATGCAGTAGCGCAATCGTGTCGGGCCAGGGCCATCCTTAAACACATGCCCAAGGTGCCCTTCGCATTGAGAACAACGAATCTCGATCCGCCTCGCACCGAGGGAAAGATCCTCATGTTCGGTCACGGCCTCCAGGCCCTGCGGTGCGGAAAAGGCGGGCCAACCACAGTCCGAACGAAACTTCGCCTGGGAAGGAAAGAGCTCCTGATCGCAGCCTGCACAACGATAAACGCCTTCATCAAAGTGCTCGGTCAGCGCACCAGTAAAGGCCCGTTCCGTACCGGCTTCGCGGAGGATGTGATATTGCTCCGGAGTCAAAATCTCACGCCATTCTTGATCGGTTCGTTTCATACCTTCCCCCCGGGTCGTGCCAAGCTCTCCAGAGCGGGCACAGGCAAGCAACAGGGCCAGAACCAGACTCCAAGGAAGGGTTTTCGACATTTCACCGCCACCGATCATCCAAGGGGTTGCGGGGAGAGTCTTCGCCATCCTTATTCTTCGCCTTTTCCGAAGCCTGGCGAAACAAAGCATCCAACTCTATCTTGCGGTTTCGTTCGGCTTCCACGGCCTGGTCGAAACTCTCCTGCACGTCGGCCTCTCGACCCTCGACCCGCTTGACCACATCACCCAAGTCTGTTGGCCGTTCAGCAACCTCACCATGGGAAAGGATCTTTCCGGAACGGGGCGCCACACGCATGGCCGTGCCACATTCCGGGCAACGAATTTCCAGAGACTCCCTCATGGGGCCTATTTTTGCCGTTTTCTCCTCCTGGAGCGAAAAAAATCGAGAGAAACTGGATTTTTCTCGGAACGGAGCCTGAAAAGAACCGTCCCTCCTCTTGGATCCGGAAGATCCGAGGCTAAGCCAAGGGGGTAAGGCCTCATCCGGGACAGTGAGGTCTGCCGCAAATGGAACATCCAGGGGGCTGGCGGGCCGAACTGTCCCACTTTTTTTTCCCCACAGGATCTCCCGTCCCCAGCTCCATTCTCGGAACAGCTTCCTTTTCAGCCTAATTGGCAGGGCAGGCACAGGGCGTCTGCTGGCACCGAGGACAGCCGAGTTCGTACTTGGCCATCGCGGCCCTTTCCAAGTCCACCCCGCGAATGGAGGCCATAGTCGCAAGCCAGGCCAGGACATCGGCAAATTCTTCTTCCAAATTGTCTCTGTCGTTGCGGCGCAGGGCCCGCACAAGCTCACCGACTTCTTCAAAAAACCACATTGCCGTTCCTTCCAGCCCGCGTTCGGAATCCTTTTGAAAGTAAATGGCCTCGATCTTCTTCTGAAACTCGCGAATTCGCATCAGGCCTCCCGGTTATGAAAAAGAGCAAAGGCAAGATCGGCCTTGGGCTTGCCGCCGACGAAGGATTCGATCCGTGCACGAACGGCCTCAAGCCCTTCTTCCACGGCAACCTTGGCCAGGGCATAGACCCCAGCTTCACCCAATTCACGACCCGCGGAATTCTTTTCCTTGGCCACTCCAGGGCAGAAGAGAAAAAGGGCATCCCCGGAATGCAGGGTGATGTTCATCCGCTCCAGGGAGCGCTGAAAAACGGGGCCACGATCAAACCCTAAGGCAATTCCATTCGGTTGCAGTTTCAAATACTTGCCGGTGGCGGCTTCCCAGCGCACTGCCGGCGCTTCGTGTCCAGCCGAGACCAGTTCCACCGACCCGTCAGCAGGCTCCAATCGAGCCACCATCGCGCTGGCGTAAAGACCCCGGGCCAAATCGCGGTTGAGCGCCAAGTTGGTCTGGAAGCACGCGTCAAAAGGAGAACAGCCCTCCAAAATGGCGACTCTTAGATAGGCCCGGGTCATCGCCATGAGCAAGGCACCCGAAAGGCCGCGCTTGGCAGAGGAGCCGACCAACAGCGTCGGTCGCGCATCTCCGTCCTGGACCGCATCCGTGAAATCACCGCTACCGGCACCGCGGGATTCGATGGTGAGAGCCTCGACCTCCCAACCCACAGGGGGTTCAAAGGGCATGGGTTTCAAGTTGCGACGAATTTCGCGCAGGGTACGCACTTCGCGTTGCCTTTCTTCGAGAATGCGTTCCGTTTCCTGACCCTCGACCAAATCCCGCACCATGCGCTCGACCGAGCGACCGAGCATGGCCGCCTCCCCAACTGCCTTGCCGGTGCGAATGCGGCGATCCAATCGGCCGCGACTGATCGCGCCCACATCTTCGATCATTTCCCGCAAAGGAAAAGCAACCCGTCTTGCCGTCAGGGCGGCAAACAAAATGACCATTCCAACCAAGCCTCCGGTCACGACCAAGACCAAGACCAAGAAACGAGTACCCGCCAAGGAATCGTCGGCGACAGGAGCAAAAAGATTGAGAGCTTCGTCTTCGCCAGCTTCGGAATTGGAAAAAATCCGATAGACCCGCGAAGGCTTCGTTTCGCCATTGACTAAAACATCAAACTCACCAACTCGCACGCGCACTCCATTGGCGCCGCCATACGACCGGCCCGCCTGCCCAGGAGGAATTTCCGGTTGCTCAGAGTGGTAGGCGCCCGTGGTCAGGGCCATGTCCAGCCTTGCTTTGTCAGCGGACTCCGCTTGCAGCCGGTCAGCGCCGCGAAGCAGGAAAAAAGTCGCGATGGCGGAGAATAGAACGGCGGAAATCCCCAACGGAAGCGTGAACTGAGCTGCCAACCCTGGGCCCACGGGACGGCGTCCGGTTGATTCCAGCCGAGAGGAGTCCTCGGCAGGTTTCATGGCAGAGGGCAGGGGGGAGACACGGTCAAGTCCAAAGGATAGGGTGCAAGAGGGCCAAGATGGCCCAAGCCCAGACCCCTGCCGCCAAATCATCGGCCACGATGCCCCATCCCGCGCCAAGTTTCTCCAAATTACGGGCTGGCCACGGTTTGATGATGTCGGTCAAGCGGAAAAGAAGGAAGGCCAAGGCCAAATGTCCAACACTGGGAGCATCCAGCCACCATGCTGCAACGAGGTAACCGGCCACCTCATCCAATACAAAGGCGCCGGGATCCTTGCGGCCGAAGCGACGCTCGGCCCATTTACCAAGAAAACCGCTGATCAAAGTCAAGAGCACGATGGCAAGTGGAACTGTCCAGAAATAATGTTCTGGCGCAAAAAACACCAGGAGAGCGGCCACCGCCACCCCGCCCAAGGTGCCAAAGGTGCCAGGAGCAATAGGGGCATAACCCAGACCGAAAAAGGTCACAATCATTTCCTTGCAGCGATCACCAATCGTTTGCATCAGGAGTCCACTTTTTCCAAGGGGGCGTAAGCAACAAGAAGATGACGGGCGGAAGATTCATTTTGAAATCGAACGACCACACGCAGGTTGACGCCACGGCCCAGGATATCGAGCACTTGTCCAAGACCAAAGGTGGCGTGCTGAACGAGATCGTCCTTTTTGTATTCACAGGATCCATTGCTGAGATCCTCGCAAACCGTAGAAGCCGACTCCAATCCACCATCTCCGAGCAGTTCTTTCGGAACTTCATCGAGAAACCGGGAAGTCGTTTGCGGGCCAGGTTGGCCGGTGCGGAATCGAAGTCGCGAGCAGGAGAGATGGAGTTCTTTGCGGGCGCGAGTGAGTGCAACGTAAAACAAACGTCGCTCCTCCTCCAATCCATCTGGATCATCGAACGCGCGAATGTGCGGAAACAAACCCTCTTCCAGGCCAACCACGGCAACGCGATCGAACTCGAGACCCTTGGCAGCATGGACCGTCATCAAGGAGATCCGTTGCGCACCCTCTT
Source organism: uncultured Planctomycetales bacterium (assembly GCA_964464385.1). GTDB lineage: Bacteria > Planctomycetota > UBA1135 > UBA1135 > UBA1135 > CAYXFZ01. The sequence goes on along the minus strand of CAYXFZ010000019.1, from coordinate 7,942 downwards.
CCCAACGATCCTGATCCGTCAATAACACGACCTCCTCCAAAAAACCGCGCAAACCACCGGATTCTCGCTCGTCGTATTCGCCGGCGAACGCCAGGAGTTCGTCCAGGTTCTCGACTCGATCCACGTCCTCGGTGTCGCCCATGGACTCGGCATAACGGTGATAACCCGTACGTTGGACGATGTTGCGCAGGGCCACTTCTGCAGATTGGGTGGATTCGGCAATGCGCGCCCAAACCGAAAGGAATCCGGTCAGTGCTTTGCGGGCACGTGAACCCATGGTCTCGCGCACCTCGGGTCGCTTGAGGGCGTGGAGTAAAGACTCGCCCAAATCTTGGGCACGGGCATGCAAGCGAGCCAGTGTCGTTTTGCCAATTCCCCGAGGAGGAACATTCAGAATTCTCTCCACGGCAACATCATCGCACGGATTGACGACCATCCGGGCATAGGCCAGCACATCCTTGATCTCTCGCCTTTCGAAGAAGGAGAGACCGCCAACAATTTGGTAGGGAATGCGAAGTCGAGTCAGGGCGGCCTCCAAAGGACGAGAGCAGGCATTGGTGCGATAAAACACAGCGACCTCTTGTGCGGACGTTCCCTCGTCAATCCAAGTTTTCAACTGCCCGGCAATGGAAAGGGCCTCCATTTCTTCGTCTGGACTCTCGGTGAAGAGGAGGGGAGGCCCATCTTCTTGATCCGTAATCAGATCCTTTTCTTTGCGGGATCGGTTGTTGCGAATCACCGCTTGGGCCGCGCGCAGAATGTTTCCCAACGAACGATAGTTGCGCTCCAAACGCACGACGGTGGCACCGGAAAAATCTTCTTCGAAGCGAAGGATGTTGCCAATGTCGGCACCCCGCCAGCGGTAGATGGATTGATCTGGATCCCCACAAACCGCCAAGTTCTTGCTGGCTTCCGTCAGCAAGCGCACAAATTGATATTGCACCTCGTTGGTATCCTGATACTCGTCAACGAGAACATGGTCGAAGCGTTGGCGCCAAGCTTGCGCTCCCGGTCCATCATGTTCCAATAGGCGCAGTCCCCCCAGCAAGAGGTCGTCAAAATCCAGGGAATTTTGTTTGGCCAACTCCGGTTCATAGCGTGCATAAATGGTGGCGGCACGCTCTTCCATCAACCCACCCATGGCCGTTTGGGCCGCTGCCGACTCGGGATCCAAGCGCATGCGTTTCCAACGGGACAAGATGGACTCAATGGCACGCGGCCGAATGACGGAGGCGTCCCATTTTTGTTCTTTGATCAAGCGCTTCAGCAAACGCCGCCGATCGTCCGTATCCAAAATGGTGTAGTCCCGCGTGCGGCCGACCGGTTCTGGGTCCAAGCGCAACATCCGCGCGCAAGTGCCATGAAAAGTGCCGACCCACAACCCGGTATGCGGAACCCATTCCTGAATCCGTGAACGCATTTCACGTGCGGCCTTGTTGGTAAAGGTGACCGCCAGGATTCGGCCTGGTGCTACCCCCCGCTCCTGCACGAGATGGGCAACTCGCCTAGTCATGGTCCGGGTTTTGCCAGTGCCGGCCCCTGCCAAAACCAGGAGTGGACCTTCGTCGTGCTCCACGGCGGAACGTTGTTCGGGGTTTAGTTCGTCAAGAAGAGAGGATGTCACGAAAAGGTGGCCCCCATGGGGAAGGGAGGTACCTGCATCCTAGCGGAGGGCTGGATCTAAAAACGCAGAGTGGGCAGAAAGCCGGTGCAGGGCCCGGGCAAGAGGGGGAGCCTCGGGAATGGGCAACTCGGCAAAGGGGCGCAAACGATGGCGGAGGGCCAAGAGAAGGGATTGTGCCGCTGCAGTGTGTCCACTTTTCAGGAAGGCGTCGGCGCGAGCAGTGGCGGCGCGAACTTCTTCCATCGGGCCTTCGGCATTGGCCTGCCAAATGGCAAATCGAGCCTCGGCTAGGATCGGCTGATCCAACAGCAGGCGGCATCGACCCAGCCATTCATGGGCATCGTTTTCCTGTCGGAGGAGAGTTTCCGGAAGTTTCAAGACCCGTGCATAGCCCGCCAAGGCGGCCCCCATTTCTCGGTCGCGGCGGCGCAGATGAGCCAACTCCAGGAGAGCCCGAGGAGCGAAGGCAATCCCGCGGCCACAATCGAAGGCCATTTGGAAGGCGGATCGGGCCAGCCCGACCTTCCCCAAACTACGCCAGATCTCTCCGGCGCGAAATGCAGCCTCGGCCGCCAGAGGATCGGGTTGGAAGATCGGACCAACGGCGCGCAACCATGTTTCGGCCGCCTGCTCCAGAGCCAAGGCGCGATCCACCCCTTGCAGACCCCGGGCAAGCTGGGTTTGTTTACGGGCTTGTGCCATCCAACGCTCTACCGCAGTTGGCGGCTTGGCTTTGGAGGCCAGATCTTGAGGATCTGGAAAGGCATGGGCCACCAACAAATAAAGTCCTAGCCAAGGCATAGATTTCACGCTTGGGCCTCCTCTGCCTCCACCACCAAAAGGGCCTGCAGGCGGCGGCGCGCCCGATGCAGTCGCACCCGCGCATTGGCGAGGGAGATGGACTCTTGCTTGGCCAATTCCAGGCAGGCCACACCTTGGGTGTAATGGGCCTCGAGGATGCGGCGAGAGTGGTAAGGAAGGCGAGAAATGGCCCGGGGCAAGAAACGGAGCCAGTCATCTCGATCCAAATTCAGGCCGTTGGCCCCCAGAAAGACCTCCTCTGGCTCGTCCAAGGGGGCGCGGAGCAAGGACGACGCCTCGAGCCCCAATGGAGACGGCAGACGGCGGCGGATCTCGTCCACGGCCAAATTCCTGACGGTACGGAAGAGCCAAGCCCGGGGGTATTGGATGGATTGTTTGCGCTGTGTGGCCAAAAGGCGTTGCAGGGCCTCTTGGGCCAGATCTCGGCAAAGTTCTCGGTCACTGAACCGGGCCAAGAGAAAACGCTCCAGTTGATCTCGCCATTCCGTCCATTCCTTTTGGGTGTGCATGCTTCTTCAAGCCACAGGGGTGGCGAGAAGAAAGACGAAAAGAAGTCTGAGGCATTACGCCTGTGGAAAACTTTCCGGGTCAGGAATCCAAACGGGCGCGACTAACGGACGCCGAGATCTTCCTTGACCTTCTTGGTCCAGGAAGATTCGGGAAAGCGCTTTTGCAACCGACCAGCAACGACCAGAGCCTTGGCGCGGTTGGCGCCCCCACTCCGATTGAAGCAAAGGGCAGAGTAATACAGGGCGCGAGGAACAAACCGAACTTGGTCGCGATACACCGTGGCAACGCGCAAAAAGGACAGATTGGCCTCAAAGTAGCTGGCGTTGGCGGCATCTTGGTCATCCATCTCCAATCCTTGGCGGTAAATGCAAACCCCAAGACCGAAGAAGGCGCCTGCCTCAGTCTGATCGTCAGCGCCTGAGCCCGACAATATGGATTTGTAGGAAGCGGCGGCCTGATTCCAAGCTTCCTCAGCCAGGAAGGAATCGCCTTTGGCCACCTTGCAGCGACTCGCCACCGAAGGATAACTACTTGAAGTCAGGGCAAACAAGCCATCCAATTTCCGGCGCAAGGTGGCGCCACGCGTTCCCTTGTCCAAGAGAAGCATGCTGAGTTCGGCCTCCTTGGCCCAGCGCGCCGGCAGACCCTTGCCGGTCACATCGGCCTGCAATTGCTGAAAGGCTATCACGGCAGCAGACGAGTTGCCGGACAACTCCAAGGCCTCCGCCTTGGCCATCAAAGCAGGAGCGTAGTAAAAAGTGTCTGGAACTTTTTCCAGCAGACGATCCACGGCCCCGGGCACGGAAGCAAAATCGCTCAGCGAATAGCGGCAAACCACTTGCCGCCATAGGGAATCCCCGAGGACCCAGGAGAATCGTTTTTGACGCAGAAGACGATCGTCCGACAAGAGGCCCTCAAAAAACTGAATGGCACCGACGTAGTCCTCAATCTTCATCAATTGGATGGCAGCGGCATAGTCATCCAACATGTCGTTGCCCAAATTGTGGCGCAATTCCCGCACTTGATCGGCAGGCTTGCGGCCTTCGGCCTTGGACTTGGTGCGATAGACCACCTCGGTGAAAGTCTCACTGGAGATGCGATCGACCGACAAGATGCGGCCATCCACAAGAACGATTTCTTCTTGGGCGGCCGGAGTGGCAAGAAGGAAAGTGAGAAGGAGACCGGAAGTCATGATTTTCTTGAGCGCTTCTTTGGGGGTTTCGGCGCAGAAAGGGCGGTTCAGGCTACCGAGGGCATGGAATAGCGTCAAACGGAGGCTGGGTCACCGTTTCCGCCCAAACGACGGCGACGAATCAGCCCCGCAACCACAGAAACGGCGATCTCACCAGCCGTTCGGGATCCGATGGGCAAACCGATCGGAGTCTCGATCCGGGCACGGAACTCCTCGGAAACACCCTCATCCGCCAACATGCGATCCAAGGTCGCTCTTTTGGCGCGACTGCCTAGCAACCCCAATGAGCGGGGGCGGCAATCTGCCCGAGCCAGGGCCAACAAAATCTCGAAATCATCCCGGTGGCCCCGTGTCGCGACCACCAAATCGTGGTGGAGAGCCGGGGCAAACTGGGTCGCCATTTCGGCCCACGGCCCACAATGACAGGCATCGGCCAAGGCATGGCGTTCCGGGTCGGCGTATTCGGCGCGGTCATCACAAACTTCGATGCGGAGTTCGCACTCACAAGCGACCCGGCAAATGGCCTCGGCCACGTGGCCGCCGCCAAAAAGGACCAGCACCGGGGGAACGACCGGTTCAGCGAGGATCGTGACCTGTCCCCCACAAATCAGGCCGGATTCCGGCAAATCCTTCCGATTCAATGTGAAAGAGCGTGACTCCGGGCGATCGGCGGCAATGACCTCCAATGCCATTTCGATCACCTCGGCTTCCACACAGCCGCCGCCAACACTACCCAGGATAGTGCCGTCCTCGCGGACCAACATTCGCATGGTTTCCTTGCCCGGGGTGCTGCCTTGTGCGATCAGCACCGTGCAAAGAGCTGCGGGTTGGCCACGTTCGCGCAAGCGAATCACTTCCTCAAAGACATCGGGAGCGCGGCGGCGGTTAGCCGGGGATTTGGCCATGCTTTGATTTTATTCGCGGGATGAAATCCCGCCGGGAAGAACCTGGATGCCCACGGCTTCCAATGCGGCCGTGGTCACGCCCGGGCCATCCACCAGACCGCCGCCGCTATGGGATTGCTTCACACCACAAGAAGGCGATCGTTCTTGCAGAAAGGCATAGCGGACGCCACAGGCCAAGGCCATTTCCACCACAGTCCGGGCGCCAGCCAAAAAAGCTTCGGTGACGTCCTCGGGTTCGCCCTCCCCGACCGTGCGAATTTGGGCCTTGCCCGCCAACACATCTCGGCCATCCCCAGAATCGGGCTCGGCCGGAGGGCGGGGCATGGGCAGACCACCCAGCATCTCTGGGCAAACGGAAATAATCTCCGCGCCGGCATCCCGAAGTTGCTGAATCAGAGGGTCATCCGGACAGATGGAACCATCCCACAAGGTCGGCTCGCCGAGGAGACAGGCGGAAACCAGGACGGGTTCCCCTCGTTTCCAATCCGCAGGCATGGGCATCGTCCATTCATGGTAATCTGGCTCCCATGAATGGTGTCACACTTGCTCTAGGATCCGGCGGTGCTCGGGGCTTGGCCCATATTGGGGTCATCCGCGTCCTGGAAGAAGAGGGCATCCCCATTCAGGCCATCGCCGGCTCCAGCATTGGCGCCCTTGTGGGTGGTATTTATGCCTGCGGATCCCTGGATCGATTCGAGGATTTCGTCCGCGGCCTGGATTGGCAAGCGGTGGTTTGGTTTATGGACCCAGTTTTGCCCCGTTCTGGATTCTTTGGCGCCAAGCGTGTGGAAAAATTGGTCGTCGAAATGGTGGGTGATGCGGAAATCCAAGACTTGAATATCCCCTTCGCCATCATTGCCGCTGATTTGCAGACGGGGAGAAAAGTGGTCTTGGAGGAAGGTCCCATCTGCCCGGCCCTGCGTGCTTCTTACGCCATTCCCGGGGTCATCACCCCATTCCGCGTCAGCGATCGCTGGCTGGTGGATGGCGGAGTGGTCTCGCCGGTACCCGTGGCCGTTGCAGACACCCTGCTGGAAGGTCAATTTCCGACCTTAGCCATTGATCTTCACGCCGCCAGTTTTGGCCCCGGCCCCTTGGCCACCGCACCCCCGGCGCCAAAGGATCCGGCCAAGGAATCCGAATTGAAACGCAAAGCCAAAGAACTCCTGCAAAGTATGGACTCGCGACTTGGGGTTACCCACCGCGCCTCCAAAGTTTGGCAACGCTTGGACCGGGCCCCAAAAGATCGGGCGCCGAACATCATCGAGATTCTCAGCGAAAGCACCTCGCTTTCGCAAGCCCGGATCAGTGAATGGGAGCTGCGTGAAAGTGCTCCCGAAATCCTGCTGACGCCCCGCCTCCCCAAAGTTTCCCTCTTCGATTTCTATCGGGCCGAGGATTTAATCGCCGAGGGGCGGCGTTGCGCGCAAGAAGCCTTGGCCGACGGACGCCTTAAGGTCGCCATCGAAGGTCGTCCTGGCCGGCTCGGCGGTTGGCTTCGCGAGCGGCAACGAAAAGCCAATCGCCCAGCCGGTTGAGGTAGGGCACGACGGCCTCGGGGGGGCTTTCCTCTTCGGCAAAGGCCACGGTCCAACGCTCGGCGCGCCGACAGACGGCGCGGGCAAAGTGCAAGCGAGCGGACGCTTCGGCACCACCAGGAAGCAAAAATTCGGTCAGGGCTTGCAACCCCGTTTCCCAAGCATCCATCTCCCGTTCAAGTTCGGCGATGCCGTCTTCCGGCCAAGGCGGAAGTTTGGCAACCGATTTACTTTCCTCGGGAGTGGCCAACCAAGAGCTCAAAATCATGAGCTTGCCTTGCTCGCGGCGAAGAAGATCGGCCAAGGAACTCCCGGCGCCCTCAGGTGCCGACTGGACAACTGCGGCCCAGCCAAGGACGGAATTCAGTTCATCCATCTCCCCGTAGGCAGCAATTCGGGAGCTCGCCTTGCCAATTCGGCTACCGCCAAACAGGCCTGTCTCTCCCTGATCGCCACCCCGGGTGTAAATGCGCAAGACTTAAAGAGCGCTTGCGTTCGTGGCCAAATACTCGGCGACGCCCTCAGCGGTCGGCTTCATGCCTTCCTTGCCCTCAGACCAGTTGGCCGGGCAAACATCACCGTGCTTCTGATGGAACTCTAGGGCATCAATCATGCGCAGCATTTCGTCAATGTTACGGCCCAAAGGCAGGTCGTTGACCACTTGGTGGCGAACCTTGCCTTCTTCGTCAATCAGGAAGGAACCGCGCAAGGCAACGGACTCATTTAGAAGCACGTCGTAGTCGCGGGCAATGTTCTTGTTGATGTCCGCAACGAGAGGGTAGTTGACGTTGCCGATGCCACCGTGCTCGGGCGCGGTATCCCGCCAGGCGTTGTGCGTAAAATGAGAATCCACGGAGCAGCCAATCACTACGGTGTTGCGCTTTTCAAACTCCCCCACGCGGTTGTGGAAGGCGAGCAACTCGGATGGGCAGACGAAGGTAAAGTCGAGGGGGTAAAAGAAAAGGACAACGCGCTGGCCGCGAAAATCGGACAGCTTGAATTCTTCTTTGAAGGTGCCGTCGGGCATGGAGGCGACGGCAGTGAAATCGGGAGCTTCTTTGGTAACGAGGACGGACATGATTTTCTGGTTTGTTGGGACCTAAGGGAGGATTAGTTTACCGGTGCGACGCGAATCGCGGCACCCAAAACCATGGCCGCACGGTCCGCATGGGCGGCGGCAGTCGCCAAGACTTCGGCATGGCTGGGACGGCTGCCGCCTATGCCGGCGGCGAGGTTCGTCAACAGGGACAAACCCAGAACTTTCATACCGCAAGCATGCGCGGCAATTCCTTCCGGAATTGTGCTCATTCCGACGGCGTCCGCACCGATCGCAACCAAACACCGCACTTCG
>CAYXFZ010000018.1:26041-30924 GCA_964464385.1 uncultured Planctomycetales bacterium | reverse complement strand
TTGCTGTCCTGGAGGGCGGCGAACCGCGGGTCATCCCCAACAAAGAAGGGGGGCGAACCACTCCCTCGGTTGTCGCCTTTCAGGAAGGGGGGCAGCGGCTTGTCGGTGGCCCGGCCCGCCGCCAAGCGGTCACCAACCCTCTGGAGACCATTTTCTCCATCAAACGGTTCATGGGCCGTCGTCACGAGGAGGTCTCCGAGGGGGAGCGATTGGTCCCTTATGAATTGACCGGTGCGGCCAAGGAAATGGTGCGAGTGAAGGTGGGGGGCAAGGAGATGACCCCCTCGGAAATTTCCGCCCAGGTCTTGGTGTACTTAAAAGAGTGCGCGGAAGACTACTTGGGGGTTCCGGTTTCCAAGGCAGTCATTACTGTTCCTGCCTACTTCAACGATTCTCAGCGCCAAGCCACCAAGGATGCAGGACGTATCGCTGGCCTGGAAGTCGAGCGCATCGTCAATGAACCAACGGCTGCTGCCTTGGCTTACGGCCTCGACAAGCAAAAAAGTGGCAAGATTGCCATCTTCGATTTGGGTGGCGGTACTTTTGACATTTCTATTCTGGAAATTGGCGACGGTGTCTTTGAAGTCTTGTCCACCAATGGTGACACCCAATTGGGGGGCGATGACTTCGATCAAGTCCTTTTGAATTGGGTGGCGGATGAATTCAAGAAAGAGCAGGGTATTGATTTGCGCGAGGACCATATGGCCCTTCAACGCCTCAAGGAGGCCTGTGAAAAGGCCAAGTGCGAACTTTCCTCGACCCAGGAAACGCAACTGAATCTACCTTTCGTCACGGCCGACGCGGCGGGACCCAAGCATCTCATGATGTCCGTAAGTCGCGCCAAATTTGAATCCTTGGCGGCCGATTTGTTTGCCCGCACGGAAGCCCCTTGCAAGCAAGCTTTGGCCGATGCTTCCTTGGGTGCCGGAGGCGTTGAAGAGATCCTTTTGGTGGGGGGCTCCACGCGAATCCCAAAGGTTCAGGAATTGGTTCAAGAAATCTTTGGTCGTGAACCCAATCGCTCCATGAACCCCGACGAGGTTGTGGCCCTCGGTGCGGCCATTCAGGCTAGTGTGCTCTCCGGGGAAGTGGACGATTTGGTCCTCTTGGACGTCACACCTTTGTCGTTGGGCATCGAGACCATGGGTGGGGTTATGACCGTTCTGGTTCCACGCAACACTACGATTCCGACCACCAAGAAGGAAACTTTCACCACGGCCGCTGACAATCAGCCCAGCGTGGATGTCCACGTCCTTCAGGGAGAGCGGAAGATGGCGGAACACAACCGGACATTGGATAAGTTTCACCTTGACGGGATTCCTCCTTCTCCCCGGGGCACTCCTCAGATCGAGGTCTCCTTTGACATCGACGCCAACGGCATTCTTCATGTGATGGCTTCCGATAAGGCCACTGGCAAGGAGCACAAGGTGAGGATTGAGCAATCTTCCGGTTTGTCCGAAGATGACATTCAAAATATGCGCGCCGACGCCGAGCGTTTCCAGGAAGAGGACGAGAAGGCCCGTGCCGCCGCCGATCTTCGCAACGAGGCGGACAATGCGGTTCATCAGGCCCAAAAACTCATGAAAGAGCACGAGGGCAAGGCCGATTTTGCCACCCTTCAAGAGAAAACCGACGCATTGGCTGCGTCGATTCAAGAGGGCAAGGACGAATTGCTACGTGCAGGGGTGGACGAAATTCAGTCCGAGATGTCTCAAGTGGGCGAAAAGCTCTACGCCGCCGCTTCGGCCGAGGCGGGTCCTGGACCCAGCCCACCGCCGCAAGCTTCGGCAGAAAACGAGAGCGACCAGGTCGTCGACGCTGACTACGAAGTGAAGGAATAGGGTCGCCCTCCTCGCGAAGCTAACGTTTGTGGAGGCGATCCTCGTCCCCCCCCGTGATTCGCGCGCTCCACCTCGGCAAGCATTACGGCAAGATCATCGCCGTCCATGACCTCAGTTTCGAGGTTCGTCCGGGCGAAATTTTGGGATTTTTGGGTCCCAATGGGGCCGGAAAGTCCACCACTCTGCGCATTCTTTCCGGTTTCCACCCGCCCACCTCCGGGCAGGCCTCCATTGCCGGATTGGACCTTCTGCAGGATTCCCTTGCCGCCCGGCGTCACTTGGGTTACTTGCCTGAGCAATTCGCGGCTCCGCCAGAAATGCGCACCGGGGAATATCTGCGCTACCGCGCTTGCCTCAAAGGGCTGCCGCGGCGGCAAGCCCGCCAACGCGTGGCCGAGGTTGCCGAACCCTTGGGCCTCATGGACCGCCTGCGCCAGCCCTTCTCCGCTCTTTCGCAAGGATTTCGGCAACGCGTCGGGTTAGCTGACGCTCTGCTTGCGGATCCTCCCGCCCTCCTCTTGGATGAACCTTTCCGCGGTCTGGACCCCATTCAGCGGCGAGAATTTCGTCAGCGATTGCGAGATTTGGCGGACGAGGGTCGCGCCATTCTTTTTAGTTCCCATGTCTTGCCGGAGGTGGAGGCTGTGGCGGATCGTGTCCTCGTTCTGCACCGTGGCCAGACCTTGGCTGAGGGTTCTTGCGCCGAACTTCTTGCCCGAGCTCAGGCTCAAACCCCGTTTCGGCTCCGTTGGCTGGGAGACTCCAACCTCAAGGCCGACTTGGCGGTTGCCTTTCCCCAACTTCAAGTGGAACAGGCCGATGATCAGTCCTTGACGTTTCGTTGGCACGGTCCCAAGACCCCAGCGGATTTCTTTTCTTGGTTGGCGCTCCGTCCGGAAGAGATCATGGAATATCGTCGCTTGGACCCGGACTTGGAAGATCTTTTTCAAACCCTGGTGGAGGAGGCTGAGGCATGAGGGCCCTCCTCGCTCAACTGCGGCGCGAAATCTTTGCCCTGGCAGTGACCCCCTCCATGTACGGGCTTCTTGCTGTTTGGTATCTTCTCAATGGTCTACTCTTTTTCTATCTCTTGGAGTATTCGCCTCAGGTTCGGGCTGATCTCACGCTTTTGCCTCAGTATCTTTTTGGCTCTGGCCTTTTGATTTGGCTTTTGCTCCCTGCCTTCCCTCCGCTCCTCACCCTTCGTCTCTTGGCCGAAGAACGGCGCATTGGAACTCTGGAACCGCTCCTTTCCGCTCCGATCCGTGACGCCGCCGTAGTGCTGGCGAAATACATTGCCGCATGTGTTTTCTTTTTGGTTTTCTGGGGCGGTGTTCTGGGCCTTTTCGTGGGATTATCTTGGGCCGGAGGCACCTTGGATTGGGCGCGTGTCTTGACCGGCTTTGCTGGAGCTTGGCTCACGAGTTTGTTGTTTTTGTCCACGGGCCTTTGGGCCTCCTCCTGGTCTTCCAATTTGGTTTTGGCTGCTGGGGGTGGTGCAGCATTGAATTATCTACTTTTATTCGTTCCTGCTTTGCTCACCCCTGCTCCGGGTCGTTTGGGGGAATGGGCGGCGGCGACCAACATCCCCACTTTGCTGGACCGGGGTTTTTCCGCGGGGCTGGTGGACACTTGGGCCTTGGCTTGGTTCCTGGGTTTGTCTGCGCTTTTCCTTTGGTTGACTTGGATTCGCCTTGTATCCCGGAGGTGGGTGCCTTGACCCGCCGCTTCCGTCTGGGGTTGTTGATGACCCTCGCCGGGGCAGTCGGCGTTGCCTTGGTGGTTGCATTGCTCAGTCTCGCTGCCCAACCCCAATTCCGTATCCGTTTCGATTTTGCCGGGCCCGGTGGCGGAGGAATCAGCGACCGCACGGCCGCCGCCCTGCAAGATTTGTCCTCTCCAGTTCGGGCAACGGTTTTTTTGTTACCTGAACAAGGACTTTGGATGCGGAATGGGTCGGCGGTGTATCCCCGGTCATTTTCGTTGTTGGACTCGCTCTTAGAAGATGCCCGTATTCGGGCGCGCGGCAACCTGGACGTGGAGTGGTTGCGTGTTTCTTCCAGTCCCGTTTCCTTGGACGCAAGTAGTCGTCGCTTGCAACGACAAATCGGGGAAACTTTATTTTTGGAGATCGAATCTCGTCGGCAGGTTTTGCGCTTCGATGAGTTATTTTCGATTCAAGAGCCTTCCGGGATGCGCCCAGCCCGATTGATTCAACAACGATTGGACACTGCTCTCGGCGACGCCATTCTTCGTTTGGCCCAGGGCAAATTGCCCCGTGTTGCCGTTTCAGGGGTGGCCCGGTCCGGGCCTTCTTCCGATCCCGCGGCCTTGGCCCCTCTCTTGCACCTGCTCGAGGGTGAGGGATTGGATCCAATCCTCGTTTCCGCCATCCCAAACCCAGACGAGGGCTTTGATCTACTCCTCATCCCCGGCCAAAACGAACTCTTTTTGCCGAACGACGCGAAGTCTGCGCGGGCATGGGTGGAGGGCCGGAAACCCTTGCTTTTGGCCTTGGGTCCAAGCGCCCCGCAGGAAGTCGCCGACTTTTGGAATGATCTTTTGGCAGATCGGGGCGTTGCCTTTCAACCGGGGCTGGTCTGCCAAAGTAGCCGCGGGAGTTTTGGGCTGGTGCAATGCGCCAGTTTGGAAATCCCAGCCGCCCGCTTGGCTGACCTCCATCCGATTACCCGGGATTTGCGCTTGGCTGGCCGCACCCAATTTTGGGACGGTACCCGGCCCTTGGCCTTAACCTCGACGAGTCCCGAGTGGTCCCGGGAGCAATTGATTTGGATGAGCCGAAAAGCTTGGGTGGAAACTGAGGCCATTCCTGATTTTCGCCCCGGCCCCGGCGAGTCCCGGGGACAGTTTCCGATTGCGATTGCCTGTGATCCTTGGCAGAGCGAACAATCTCAGCGGGCATTGTTCTTGGGCAGCGTTTCCCTTTTCTATGATCCATACCTTCGCTCACGGGATTTCCTGGCCGCTTCTGCTCGTTGGTTGCTGGGACGTGACCAACAACGCGGAGGTCTGGTGGATCTG
>CAYXFZ010000018.1:24891-26031 GCA_964464385.1 uncultured Planctomycetales bacterium | reverse complement strand
TTCCAACCCGACGAAGCTACACGCAATCGTTTGGCCAACTTCTCGTTGCTGTTGTTCCCCGGGATCGCGTTGCTCCTGGGATTGGCCCTTTTTCTTCGCCGCCGCCGATGAATCCTTCTCGTTTGTTGGGCCTTGGACTCTTGCTGGCTTTGGCGGCCCTGGCTGTGTTTTGGTGGGTCCAAACTGAGCCCGAGCCAAAACCTAGGCAAGAGGTCGTCCACGGTTTTCTTCCCTTGAATCCAGAGGATCTGGTGGAAATCAGTTTCTTCCAGCCCCAATCTGAAATGTTGGTGCGCTTGGCCCGAGATGAGGAGGAATGGCGTTTGGTGGAACCCATTCGGGACCTGGCGGATCCTGCTTGGATCCAGGCCCTTCTTCAGGCGCTTGCTCTAGATCCTTGGTTCCCGGCACCGCCAGAATGGGAGGCCTTTGAAGATTCAGATTTGGGTCTTGCGAGGCCCGAAGTCCTGGCCGAGTTTCGAGATCACACAGGCGCGGAGGTCCAGGTGCGGGTTGGGGTCGCTGAATTGGGCGGGGATCGTCACGCGGTATCCGTCAATGGAACTCGCATGCGGTTAGGGCGCGGTACTTTGGATTTTTTTCGACGTTCTTTTCACTCTTGGCGAGAGATGCGGGTTATCGAAAAACCTGGAAGTTGGGATCGCTTGACTTGGGACAATGGCCAAGGGGAGTCCCGGGTCTTTGTGCGCCGTGAAGGGCGTTGGGCTATCCAGCATCCTTTCGCGGGCCCCTTGAGTCGGCAGGGGATCCGGTCCCTGCATCGACTCTTGCGCCTCCGAACGGACGAATTGACCGAAGATACAGTCACCCCTGAGCAAAGAACAAAAATTGAAGCCGGGGAGCGGTGGTTGTTTGAAAACCGACGGGATTTTTTCGTTTTGCACCGTATTGGCGGAACCGTTTTAGCTGGAGATCGTCCTTACCCGCTTTACGTTTCCACGCAAGACTTCGCCCTGGCGACTTTGTCCCAAAAGGAAATGATCGGTCGCTACTTGTTTGAAGAGCCACCCGCGGAAATGGTCTCCTTAAGAATTTCCTGGCTGGGTGAGGACGTCGATTTTCGTCGCCGGGCCAGTGCCTGGGTCGAGATAGAAGCTCGGCTCTTTGAAAAAGCCGGGT
>CAYXFZ010000018.1:21484-24881 GCA_964464385.1 uncultured Planctomycetales bacterium | reverse complement strand
GCCAGTGCCTGGGTCGGTGCCAGCCCCTCCGCGCCGGCAACGGTGCCCAGCCATCTCTTGGATCAACTTGTCGAACGGCTCTGTCACTTCGAGATTGATCAATCGCGACCGCAACCCAGCGGCAATCCTCTCGCCACTGTCATCCTTTCCCGTTCGCGGACTCCCTTGGCTCGGAGTGGTCTGGAAATTTCTCTTTGGTCCACTCCAACAGGAGAGATTTTGGTGGGAGATCCGGCTGCAGGGGGCTGGAATGCCGATCCGCCTCTTGCCGGGCTTCTGCTGAGGATTCTCAAGAAATAGGGGCGACTTGCCAGAGAACCTTCTTGCCTTGCAAGCAGACTCGGCCCCGGATGAGATGCAGGAGTGCTTCCGGGAGAACACGCTTCTCGGCGGCGAAGACGCGGTCGGCCAAGGCTTGAGGATCGTCGCCGGACAGGATCGGCACGGCTTCTTGCAACACGACGGCACCCTGGTCATATTCAGGATCCACGAAATGAACCGTGCAACCACTCCAGGCAGCCCCCGACGCCACCACAGCCTCATGCACGTGGTGGCCGTAGAAGCCCTGGCCACCAAAGGCTGGGAGTAAGGCCGGATGGATGTTGATGACTTTGCCTTTCCAAGCGCCCGGCATGGGCAAGAGTTGCAGCCAACCCGCCAGCACGATCCAGTCTGGCTCTGCCGCGTTCACCGCAACAACCAGGGCCGCATCGCGAGCGTTTCGATCCGGATGAGTGGTGCGGCCAAGGGTCTCCACGGGCAGTTGCAAGCGGCGGCAGCGATCCACAACCCCAGCATCGGCGCGAGAGGCCACGACCCCCGTGATGCGGGCAGGTAGAGAGCCGTGAGCAATGCATTCGGCCAAGTTTTCTACCGTGCGGCCGCTGCCGGAAGCCAGAATGACCAAATTTGCAGTCAAGGCCGCATTCCCCAAGGGGTCTCCCCGGTGCTGACCCGAAGACCGGTCAAGCTCAAACGGGAAACGAGATCTTCCAAGCGCAAAACGGCATCGTAGTTTTCCTCTTCGGCAAGAGCTTGCAGAGCGCCGGCAGCAGCCCGCAAGGCGCGAAGTTCCTGGCGCAGAAGAGGGGTTTGCTGCTGCGCAGTCAACCAGTCCACCCAAGCCCAAGCTTCTTCCACATGTTCGCCCAAACTCGGCGTGTTCGGTTGCATAGACAGAAATCTCAAGTGTCCACCAATGCGTTCTACGGCCACCAACAGGATCAAAGAGGTCATGCTGGAGCGGTCGGAGTGCGGATCCCAGGCGGCAGTCAAGACAAGAGGTAATTTTTCTGGCCGACACAACTCTTGCCAAGGAATTTGGCGGGGCACCCGCTTGCCACCTTCCTGTTTTTCCACTTGCAGCCTCCCGTCCGCAAAACCCAGCCAGGTCATTCTTTGGCCATCCAAGGAGAAGGAGACCGTGCGGTCACCTTGGAATTGGGACTGCAGGATTTGCCAAGCCTGGGTGGCCTCGGCGAAGAACGGAGCTTGGGCCGTAGCCGCAAAATGCAATTCAGGATGGGCCTCAGAGGCCCGGAGGGAATCCAAAAAAGCCATCTCTGCATCCGCAAATCGAGCGCGTTGCAGGGCATCGGCCACCGGGCCCTGCATGGCCTCAATCAGGACCAACAGAGCCCTCGAAAAATATTCTGCTTTGCCGCGTTCTTGAAGATTGTGGTCTTCCTCTTCCAAAAGGACAAGGCGCGCCTTCCAACCTTCGGATTCATAACCAGGGCCCGCCAAACGAGGTCGAAGTTCTTCTCGCAGGGCAGCTGCAGCGGGGTGATCCTTCTCTTGCAAGCATTGCTTGTGGCGATTCTCATAGTCATCCAACAACTCCTTGGCCGCTTGACGCACCAAGTCCAGCAACAGACCGCGCTCGGTCACGGCCAAGTCGGGGGCTGCCAGCACCATCTGCCAGGCTTGCCCAGGATTCCTTGTGGCCAAGGCCTCGTGTACCTTGGCCTCTAGCTCGGCTAATTCTGGATTCGCGGGGGTTGTGATTTGGGTATTGAGCAATTCTGCGGTCAAGGTGACCAAGGCTTCCTGGGCCTCGGCCGTTTGCGCAGTGTCGGGAAATTGTTCCAGGAAGGCTTCCACGGATCGGATTTTTTCTGGCAAGGAAGTCTGCGCCAAAGCCTCTGCCAATGCCAAGCGGATTTGGGTGGCTTTCAACTCCGCCAAGGCCTCCGGATTGTCCCGCAAGACTTCGACTACCGTGGGCTCCAAGGGGCCTTGCACCTCGGGTGGGTGGGTCCATCGCCAAATCCCGAAGCCCGCCAACACAAGGACCGAGCCAACGGCCAATCGCCGATTCAATCGGCTGGACTTCAGCAGGGCTTCACAACGCTCCACCACATCCAGGGCAGATTGGGGCCGATCCTCGGGATCCTTGGCCAAAAGGGAGGCCAACAACTTTTCCAAATCGGCGGGCACGGAAACTCCACTTTGGCGCAAGCTTGGCGGAGATTCTTCGACCTGAGCGCGAAGGATTTCGGCAACGGTCTCGCCGGCAAACACCGTGGTTCCGGTCAGGAGTCGGAACAGGGTGCAGCCAAGGGAATAAAGATCGGCACGATGGTCAACCTCCTGCCTTAGGGCGGCCTCGGGTGCCATGAAATGGGGAGTCCCGCCAGCACTCTCCAGATCTACCATGCCTCGAGTCACGGCCAATCCCAGGTCCGCCAGCTTGAGGTGACCACTATCTGCGACCATGAGGTTTTCCGGTTTGACATCTCGGTGCACCAATTCGTGTTCTTCCGCAAAGGCCAAGGCCTCTGCACATTGGATGGTGGCATCCACCGCTTCTCGCCAAGGGAAGGGGCCTTCCTCTTGCAGTCGATCCTCCAAAGATCCTCCAGGAACCAACTCCATAGCAAAGAAGTGCAATCCCTTGTCCTTTCCCACGTCAAAAACAGCGACCAAATTGGGATGCGCGAGGGCGCCAGCGGCGCGCGCTTCGCGAGCAAAGCTGGCCACGGCAAGGGGATCCTTGGCCGTTTGTGGCCGCAGGACCTTCAATGCAACCAATCGATCCAAAGCGATTTGTTTGGCTTGGTAGACTCGCCCCATGGCCCCAGATCCGAGCAAGGAAAGAACTCGAAAACCACCCAATTCATGATCCAAGAGGGGGTCTTCCTTGGGCGCATCCCCTTCCAGTCCCAGGGAACCGCGATCCTCCTGCACCGAAAAGGAAAGGGTCAATCCATGCCGCAAAACGACCTTGCGCAATGCTTGACCTCTCGCCTGGAAGATAAATTCCCCGTGGCACTCCAAGCGTATGCGTTGGTCAGAAAGGATTTGCACCCGGCAACCATCCTCCTCTTCCGCCAGCGGGCGGTACACCCGTTCCAAGGCTTGGCCAGTCCAAAGAAGGCGAACCTCGCCCCCGCGC
>CAYXFZ010000018.1:21104-21474 GCA_964464385.1 uncultured Planctomycetales bacterium | reverse complement strand
AAGCTTGGGGATCACGGCCGGAGAGGGGGAACGGCGGGGAAGATGGCGCGTCCGATTCGTACCAATGTAGCCCCTTCGGCGATCGCATCTTCGAAGTCCTGCGACATTCCCATGGACAATTCTGGCCCAGACGGCAGGAGACCTTCTCGCAGCGCTTCCTCGGCCAAGCAACGAAGTTTGGAGAAGTGGTTCCGCAACTGGGTTGAATCTGCAATTTGTGGAGCCAGGGTCATCAAACCCCGAGGACGGAGATGTTTTAAAATTTGGAGAGACTCCAAAAATGGAAGGACCTCGAGTGGAGGCAATCCGTGGCGCTGGTCCTCAGCGACATTCACTTGCACCAAAATGTTCAAGGGCGGACGTGGCAAGG
>CAYXFZ010000018.1:9772-21094 GCA_964464385.1 uncultured Planctomycetales bacterium | reverse complement strand
CGCGATAGAGGCGTTTTGCGAGCCGGGCCGTGGTTAAGGTATGCAAGTGTTGCAGTAGGGGCAATGCTTGCCTTGCTTTGTTGGATTGCAACGGGCCCACCAGGTGCCATTCGGCTTCAGGCAAGCAGGCATGGTGTTTGGCCAGGGCCTGCACATGGTTGTGACCAAATGACCGGAGCCCGCCCTCCCACGCCATTTGCAAGGTCTCCACGGTTGCGGTCTTGGTAATTCCGAGGATTTGAATGCTGGCCGGATCACGGCCTGCTCGAACAGCGGCATTGGCCACACGCTCTCGAAGAGCTTCGAGGGCGGCAGACGAGGGGGGGGACATGGAAAGGTTATGATCCCATACCCTTCCACCGTGGAGAACCCATGATTCTTGGCGTCCCTAAGGAAATCAAACCCTCGGAGTATCGTGTTGCTTTGACCCCCACGGGCGTTCGCGCTCTCTGTGAGGACGGGCATGGCGTTCTGGTGGAGTCGGGTGCCGGTGAGGGCAGTGGGTTCTCAGACGAGGACTATCGTGCCAACGGCGCTCAGGTGTGTTCCTGCGTCGATGTTTGGCAAAGGGCTGCCATGATCCTCAAGGTGAAAGAACCGCAACCGGAAGAAGTGGCTCGAACCCATCCCGGTCAAATTCTGTTCACTTATTTCCATTTTGCGGCGGACCGCATCCTCACCGCGGGCCTCATGGCCTCCGGTTCACACTGCTTCGCCTACGAAACTCTCGAAGAGAACGGTCGTCTTCCATTGCTGACCCCCATGTCCGAGGTTGCAGGGCGCATGGCGGTTCAAGAAGGGGCCAAGTATTTGGAAAAACCCTGTGGTGGTCGAGGGGTACTCCTTTCTGGGATTCCTGGAGTTGAGCCCGCCCATGTCATGATTTTGGGAGCCGGTGTGGTCGGCACCAACGCCGCCTGGATGGCCGCTGGTCTGGGTGCCCGGGTCTATCTTTTTGACATCAACTTGGATCGTTTGCGGTATCTGGAGGAGGTCATGCCCGCCAATGTCACCACGATTTACTCGACGCCCCAAGCGATTCGAGATTGGTTGCCCAAGACCGACCTTCTCATTGGTGCTGTCCTTGTACCTGGTGCTCGTGCGCCCCACTTGGTTCGCAAAGAAGATCTTCCCAATATGCCGCGGGGAGCGGTGGTGGTGGACGTCGCCGTGGATCAAGGTGGTTGTGTGGAGACTTGCCGTCCGACCACGCATGAGGATCCCACTTACATGGTGGAGGGTGTTCTGCACTATTGCGTGGCCAACATGCCTGGTGCAGTGTCTCGCACCTCTACCTTTGGCCTAACCAACGCCACTCTTCCCTGGATTCGACGCTTGGCCGAATTGGGGGCCCACCGTGCTGTTTTGGAGAGCCCCCCCTTGGCCAGTGCCGCCAACATCTTGGGAGGCAAATGTGTCCATGCCGCGGTTGCCGCAGCATTCGATCTGCCGGTTACTTCTTCCGAAAAGGTGGCCGCCGGGATCTGATTCATGGGCTCCCTGGGCCTGCTTCTCCTGCTTGCGGTTCTCCAAGGGCTGACCGAGTTTTTGCCCGTGTCTTCTTCCGGTCACCTGGTTTTAGCACGGGAATGGCTACCAGCTGGATCTTTGCTCCCTCGGGATGCCAGCGTCGAAGTCGTCCTGCACTTGGGCACTTTGCTGGCGGTCGTTCTTTTCTATGGGCGAGATTTGATCCGACTTGGGCAAGGCCTCCTGGGAAGGGGCGAAGAGGTTCTAGCCCAGCGCCGGTTGCTCGTGCTCCTGGGGGTAGCCACCCTACCCATCCTGGCTGTTGGTCTGGGCTTGCGAGATTGGGTCGAAGCGAGCTTTGCCGACGGCGCGGTGGTCCCATGGGGACTCCTTGGGACAGGGTTTTTCTTGTGGTTTTCCAGGCGCGGGCGTTGCGATCGGGGTCTTGCTGAGATGAGTCTTGCTCTTGCCTTGGGCATTGGCCTAGCCCAATCCGTGGCCATCTTGCCCGGAGTGTCCCGGTCCGGGGTGACCATTGCCGTGGCCCTTTTCTTTGGTTTGCGCGGCGAGTCCGCCGCCCGATTTTCATTCTTGCTCTCCATTCCCGCCATTTTGGGCGCCGCAATATTAAAACTGCCGGATGTTGCGGCAACCGAGGGGATCCATTTTGGTCAACTCGGGGCTGCCGCTGGCCTATCCTTTTTGGTCGGCTTTGTCTCCCTCGGTATCCTGGTTCGAGTGACGCGGGTCAAGAAACTGTCTTGGTTCGCTCCCTACTGCTGGCTCCTGGGCGTTGTCGCCCTTGTCCTTGGTTAACATGAAAACCGCTCTCATTACTGGAATTTCCGGCCAAGATGGCTCTTATCTGGCTGAACATTTGCTTGCGCAGGACTACCGCGTCGTCGGCATGGTCCGCCGCAGTGCCAATCCTTCGACCAAACGATTGGATCATTTGCTGGGCCAGATCGAAATCACGCATGGGGATCTCTTGGATACGGCTTCTCTCTTGCATGTGCTGGAAGAGGTGCAACCGAACGAAATCTACAACCTTGCCGCCCAAAGTTTCGTACACGCTTCCTTTCAAGAGCCCATCCATACGGGCGATGTCACGGGCCTTGGTGTCGTTCGCCTCTTGGAGAGTATGCGGCGTATTGTTCCCCAAGCCCGGTTCTACCAAGCATCTTCTTCGGAAATGTTTGGCAAAGTAGCGGAAACCCCGCAAAAAGAAACCACCGCATTCCATCCGCGTTCACCCTATGCTTTCGCCAAAGTTTATGCCCATTGGGCTACCGTCAATGCTCGGGAAGGGCACGGTCTCTTTGCCTGTTCCGGCATTCTTTTCAATCACGAATCCTGCCGGCGTGGTCTGGAATTTGTGACCAGAAAAATTACCGATTCCGTGGCCGCGATTGCTTGTGGCGAACACGACATCCTTGAGCTTGGGAATCTGGACGCCAAGCGCGACTGGGGTTATGCCGGCGACTATGTCCGTGCCATGCATCTCATGTTGCAACAAGAAGAAGCGGAGGATTTCGTGATTTCCACCGGGGAAACACACTCGGTTCGCGAGTTTGCCGACCTGGCATTCGGCCGTCTCGGATTGGATCCGGACGAGTTCATTCGCATCAATCCCGAATTTTTTCGACCGGCCGAAGTGGATCTCCTCTTGGGAGATCCCAGCAAGGCCAAGGCTAAATTGGGTTGGGAACCAACCCTGGATTTTCCAGGATTGGTCGAACAAATGGTAGACGCCGACCTGAGTCGGCGCTTGCAGCAGGGCATGAGCCTGGTTCGAGGAACCTTGCCAGAAGCTTTGCACTCCGCATGAGTGCCCCGGCCGTTTGGGTAACGGGAGCCGACGGCTTTGTGGGTCAATGGGTGTTGCGCGCCTTGGCCGATCGTAATTTGCCGGCGGCGGTCATTCTGATTCCTGGAGTCCCGGCTCCTGCCGGCATTCCATTCACCCATTTGGATTTGCGCAAAGCTGCGGTTCTCCCCACGGGATCCTCGGTTCTGGATTTGAATTCCTTGCCACCGCCTCGTGCCCTGTTGCACCTAGCCGCCCTTTCCTTTCCACCGGAATGCGAAAAGAATCCGGATCAGGCTCGTCAAATCAATGTGCTTGGGCCGACCCGCCTTTACGAGCAAATCTTGGGGGAATGGCCTCAACTTCCCGTTCTGCACGTTTCCAGCGGCCAAATTTATGGTTCGCGGCCAGGTCAGGCCCAAGAAGAGGATCCGATCGCTCCTCAAAACGTGTACGGCACCACCAAACTCGAGGCCGAAGGGGTGGCCTTGGGTTTCCGGGATCGGGGACATTGCGTCAGCGTCGTTCGGCCCTTCAATCACGCCGGTCCCGGCCAGATGCCCTACTTTGCCCTGCCTAGTTTTGCCCTACGCTTGGCTGAACTCGCTCGGGTGGGCGGTGGCGACCTGGACGTCGGTCGCTTGGATTCCATCCGCGACTTTTTGCACGTGCGCGAGATTGCTCGCGCCTACTTGGATCTTTTGGAAAAAACCGCTGACTTTGATGTGGTCAATGTCGGCTCGGGGGAAGGCCACGTGATGGCCGATCTCCTGGCGGAGTTGATCTCCGCCTTCGGAATTCCGGTGCAAGTTCATGCCCAGGAAGATCGCCTCCGGGGAACGCAGGATGTCAACCGATTGGTCGCCGATGTCACCCGCCTGAAAGGTGTTCTAGGTCGAGTGCCCGAATTGGACCGGGGTGCTCTGCTTGGGGAATTGGCCGTCGACGCCCGCCAACGCGTGGCCGCTGGCGAAGATTTATCCTTGGCCTGATCGTCTGCCTTGGTTGGGATCAACCGCGCCGGTAACTGGCGACCCAACTGCGCAAATCCGGGCCCGGGCACGCGGTGCTCTTGAATTCAGAGTGCCAATAAACCCCGCTGCGGGTAATGGCGTAGCGGCCCCGCAGGGAGTCCACCAATTGCTCCAAGGCCAACAATTGCGAACGGGTGGGCTTTTGGGCCCGGGCGTAATCCGGACCTCGCTCGGGTTGGGGAACAAAGTTGCCAAGGAGGCAGATCCCAACATTGCCCAGGTTGTGATTGCCACCAGCATGGGCGCCCTGCATCTGCATCGATCGCCCTTCAATGACACGACCGGCAGGATCCACGAGAAAATGATAGCCGATATCGGCCCAATGATTTTCATCTTGATGGGTCACCTGGATGCGGGCCACTTCTCGGCGAGTGTCGGAAATCTTGGCGCCGGAAAGGGGTTCCGCAGAATGGTGCACGGTCAGGCGCCAGGGCTTCTTCATCGGGGTGAAGTTTCCCCGAGCGGGGCGTGCACCCCAAGAAGGGCGCTGCAAATCCATGGCGCGGGTCAGGCCGCCATTCCCAACATCCGAATTCCGGCGGTTTTGAGGGAAAAATCGCTCCACCCGATTCAGAAGAGTGACCTCGGTAGGGCCAAAAATGCCGCGGCAAGCGTCCAACAGCACAGCACATTCTTGGGCCTGAATCTTGCCCAAGTGGGGGCGAGCCGCCAAGAGTTCCCTTTCTGCACGCGGGAGGCGTTCGTCCAAAAGGTAGGACTTGGCCATGGCGAAATGGGCCTGGGCCGTAGCCTCTTGGGTCAGGGGGCCGGATAGGGCCTGACGCAAGCACCGGCGGGCCTCCATGGATTCGTTCTGGTCCACATACAGGCGACCCAATTGCAGGAGGGCATCGGCACGGTCAGAGGCTTCCAATTTCCATACCTTGGCTTCCCACCAGCGTATCTTTTGGGCGGTGTCCATGTCCCCGGGCGGGGAGACCGGCGGCGGTTGAAAGCGGGGTCCGGCAACCCGCGGCGCCGGGATTGCGCAACCCAGGAGGAGCAGAGAGCCCACAAGGGTGGCCGCAGAGCGAGGGGAAAGGAGGGCCATCCGCCAAAGACTAACGGCAGGAGGGGCATGCTTTCCAGCCGAAGCCGTAGGATGCGGCCGTGAACGGTCATTTCTTCGTTTTGGAGGGCATGGACGGCACCGGCAAGACCACCCAGGCCGAGCGCCTCTGCCAACACCTGCAATCCCAAGGGCGTGATGTCCTTCACTTGCGGGAGCCCGGCACAACGGATGCTGGAGAACGCCTTCGGGCCTCTTTGTTGGCGACGGATCGCGGCCCTTGGCATGCCCGAACGGAAGCCCTGGTCTTTTTTGCCGCCCGCAATGAATTGCTCCAGGTCGAAATCATGCCAGCCTTACAAATGGGAAGGGATGTGGTGTGCGAGCGATTCACCCCCAGCACCTTGGCCTATCAGGGTCAAGATCCCGCTGACGCTGCCTTTGTCTTGTCTTTGGACGAGTTGGTCGTGGCCCAAGAGGGACAACCCGATTGTGTCCTTATTCTGGAGTGTTCCCTGGAGGAAGCCTCGAAACGGATGTCCAGCCGACCCGGCGAAGCGGATTCCTTCGAGCAACGCGACCTTGGCTTTCATGCTCAAGTGCAATCCAGGTACCGCCGATATGCGGAGGCTCGACCGCAATGCGCGGCCCTCGTGGATGCGGACGGATCCCCTGACCAAGTCGAGGAGCGTTTGCTCCAAACTTTGCGGGATCGCAATTTGTTATGACCTCTTTCCTGGCCCGTCTCCAGCGGGAAAAAGATTCTGGCCGGATTGCAGACACCATGCTTCTCTTGGGTCGCGGGCAAGGCTTGCTCCGGGACACTGCCCTGCAAGCGGCTGGTCTTCTGCTGGGCACGACCGGGTCCCCGCAAGACCACCCCGATTTTGCTTTGTTTGATCCAGAGGAATTGCAAATTTCCGGACTCAAGGTGGAACACGTGGCAGATCGGGGCAAAGATGGGCCTTGTTTGGTGGATGCCCTCCGTTTCCGCCCTCTCGGGGGCGGCTTTCGGGTTGTCCTTCTTCTTGGCATCGAACGCATGACGCCGGACGCACAAGCCGCCCTTTTGAAAACTACCGAGGAACCTCCGCCGCAAACTCTCTTGATCCTGACCTCGAAGAATGATGGTCAAATCCTGCCCGCCTTGCGTTCTCGTTGTCGAGTTTGGCGAGTGGATTCTCCGGATTCTTCAGCAATGCAGCGGCAAGCTCTGGGGCGGGGTTGGACGGACGAGGAGTTCGCCACCTTGACTGCTGCTTGCGGGCACCCTGAAGTTGCTTTGGAAATGGAACCCTCGGCTAGTCGTGCTCTTTTGTCCTGGTGCCATTCTTTTCAATCTTGGCTGACGGAAGGGGGAGACCCATCAGTTTGGTTGGCTCCTTCCCTTGCTCGGGAACTTTCAGGCCAGCGCCAGGAGCTGGGTTTTCGCTTTTCAGCGGCCATGGGCCTCGCTTCCCAAAATTACGCATTTGAGGAGGATCCCGTCGCTCGATTGCGGTTAGATCGCCTCTTTTCTTCCTTGCATCGGGCGGTGGCCGATATTGGCGGGTTGGCGCACCCAGAATGGGTTCGAGAAGCCCTGCTGGAGGAATTCTTCGTCACCGCTAACGCCTTGGCAGAAAAAGACTAGACTCTTTGCGCCTTCGTTAGCTTGGGCCCTTGAAGCAATCCCGCCAAAAACCGGGCAAACGGACCCAAGTGGGGGCCGATAGGAGGTCAGGAACGATCATGGAGGATCCGAAACTCATCGCCATTCTGCGCCGCTTGCGGCAATTGGACGGTTGCCGCTTTGAAGAGGCAGCCTACCTCTTTGTATTGGAGGCCTTGGACTACACCATGTTCCTGACTGGAAAATCACGGCTCCAGGGCGAGGCCCGCCACCTCAGCTGCGCCGAGCTTGTGGATGGGATTCGCCGTTACGCGCACGAGGAATTTGGCTCTTTGGCCCCCTATACCTTCCGCAGTTGGGGCGTGACCGCCTCCGCCGATTTTGGGGGCCTTGTGGAGCAAATGTGCGAGTCCGGTCTTCTCCGGCGTCGCCCTGAGGATCACTTCGATGCCTTCGCCGGTGCATTCGATTTCGAAGAATCCTTCGCTCCGGCTTCCAACTCATGAGCCAGGCCCGCTCCCCGCGGGCTCTGTTGACCTGTGCCGCCCTGATTGTGGTCTTCGCTGGTCTGAAGGTCGCTGGCGAAATTTTAGTTCCGTTCCTGTTTTCTTTGGTGCTTGCTGTCTTGGCGCAACCCCTCGTTCGTCGACTCTCACGCTGGGGTTTGCCCACCATTGCCTCGGTCCTCGTGACCGTTCTCCTCCTGGTTTTCGGTGGCCTCGCTCTTGCGGGATTACTGGGCGGTTCCTTGGCCGCATTCACCGGCGAACTGCCTCAGTATCGTTCCGGCTTTCAATCCTTGGCTGATTCTTTCTTGGCCTTTTTGGAACGGGTGGGTCTTTTGCGGGGTGACGCGGATCTTCGTGAGGCCGTGGCGAATGCCGTAAATCCGGCCGTCGCCGTAGATTTCGTCGGTGGCTTGGTGGGAGGACTGATCGGGCTCCTTTCCAATTCCGTCTTGGTGATCCTCACCCTCATTTTCCTTCTTCTGGAAGCGCAGGATTTGCCTCCTAAAATTGCCAAGGTCCTTTCTCCCGAAACCGCGACCAATCTGATCGGCGCTGGCGCTAAGGTGCAGCAATACTTGGGTCTGAAAACTGCGGTCAGTTTGTTTACAGGGATCTTGTTGGGCGTTTGGACTTCGGTGGTTGGCCTGGAGCATCCCGTCCTCTGGGGCTTGATGGCCTTCCTTTTCAATTTTGTTCCCGCTATCGGTTCCATCTTGGCGGCCGTGCCCCCGGTCCTTCTCGCTTGGGTTGGGTTGGGAGGGGGGTCGGCTCTCCTGGTTGGTTTGGGATTTTTGGTGGTCAATATGGGTGTGGGCAATTTTCTGGAACCCCGCCTCATGGGCCGAAGTTTGGGACTATCGCCTTTGGTCGTTTTTCTTTCCCTTTTGTTCTGGGGCTGGATCTTTGGGCCGGCCGGCATGCTTCTTTCGGTGCCCTTAACCGTGATTGCCAAAATTTTGTTGGAATCCAACCCCAACTTGCGGAATATTGCCATCCTGCTAGGGTCGGCCAAAGAGGTCCAATCAAGTTCCGAGTGATGCCTGATTCTCGGGTCGCGTGAATTTCATTCAACTTCAGGGTCGTCGCGGCCTGACCTTTCCACGCCTCGTTTCCTCTCCGGGATTGCGGCATGTCTTCACCTTGCGCCAACCCGATGGCTCCGGCAATCTTTCTCTGTCCGGGGGCCGAGACCTAGCAATGGCAAGCCAAGAGAGAGGGCAATGGTGTCGCAGCTTGGGTCTAGAGTTCACCCGGCTTACGGTTGGTGGGCAGGTTCATGGAGCCCAGGTCATGCGCGTCTTGGAGGTGGACGCCGGCCGTGGAGGCCAGGATCCCGACGGGGTATTCCCGGCCACCGACGCCCTTCTGACCACGGTCCCGGACCTGCCATTGCTTTGTACCGTGGGGGACTGTGCTGCCATTCTCTTGTGGGCGGAAGCGCCCCACCCTGGCGTTCTCGTGGCCCACGGTGGTTGGCGTGGTCTCGTTGCTGGTGTCCTGAGTGCCAGCGTTCGAGCCCTAACCCAAGCTACGGGCAGTCTGCCGGAAGATCTGCGGGCAGGCATTGCTCCCTGCATTGGCCCAACCAGTTTCGAGGTGGGGGCCGATGTTGCGGACTTCGCGCCCTCTTCCTGTTGCCACCCCTGGCCCGAAAAACAGGGCAAATGGGCCGTGGATTTGGAGGGGTGGGCCCGCCATCAGTTGCGCAGGGCCGGTCTGCGGGAGGGCTGGATTGAAGGTGCCGGGATGGATACCGCGGCCGACCGGGATCTTTTCTTTAGCCACCGCCGTCAAGGCCCATCCGCGGGTCGTATGGGTTTATTGGCCGGATTGACACCAGGATCGCTTGCCTCAACCGATTCCAACCCCAGATCCATTTAGAAGATGGCCGCGTATTCGGTGTAGGAACGAACCGCTAGGCCTTGGGTTTCCAAGAAACCCCGAATGGCCGTCTGCAAGACTGGATCTTCCTGAAAATCCCCGAAGAATCCGGAGCCGGCAAACACTTTGCCGCGGGCATCCGCGACAACGTCTCGCAACCGACGACGAACCCAACGGCGGACTTCTTGTTCGTCCAAGGTTGTTTCCAACTTTTGGTAATAGGTTTGCCAACCTGGATAAAGACTGGGATCCCGCCCGTCAAAACGGGCCAACTTCACCGCCAGAGTTGGATGCTGAGCATGAACACCCTCGGCGAAAGTGCGAAAACTCTCCTCGCCTACGAGTCGATCCAATTCTCTCAAGCTGGCAATATCCAACTTGGGGAAGACCACTTCCACGTCAGGAGCTACACCACCTTTTTCGAGTATTTTTCCATCCAGGTCCCGTTGCGTGTGAATGGAGGAACCGTCCGGTAAATAGTAGTAGGCCATGGTCAATTTCAGACGTGGGCCAAAATCGTGTTTGCCGTTTTTGTTGTCGTCCTGGAATTTTTCCCAAGGGTCTACTTTGCCGTTGCGGTTCTCGTCCCTCCAGGGCTCGTCCCGTTGGGCGCGGAGGCGCAAAATGTTTTGCACCGATCCCTTGCCGTGCGTCCGCTCACCAAATACCTGGGCACGACCATGAATGGTCAAAGCACCAGCGACAATTTCCGAGGCGGAAGCACTAAAGCGGTCGACGAGGACAGCCAGGGGGACGCTTGCGTCTAGCTCCGGGGATTTGCGCGTGTGAATTTTTTCTTCGCCTTCCGTGCGGGATCGTGTCGTCACCACCAAGGAATCCGGGGGCAAGAACACCTCGCAGATGGCCACGGCCTCGTTGAGATACCCCCCTGGGTTGCCGCGCAAATCCAAGACAATTCCCGTCAACGGGCCCGCCGCCGATGCCTCGCGAAGGGTGCGACGAATTTCTTTACTGGAGTTCTCTGAAAAGCTGAGGAGATCCAGATAAAGAACACCCGCAGGCAAAATTTCCGTATGCAAACTGGCAATGTCAATTTTGCGACGTTCGACGGAGAATTCTCGAGGTTCTGTCCAGCCCCGGCGAAAAATCAAAGTGTTTACTTCGGTCCCTGGTTTGCCCTTGAGCCGCCGGATCGTTTCGTCCATCGGTTGATCCGCCGTGGACCAACCATCCACTTCCAAGATGCGATCGCCGGAAAGCAAGCCCGCTTCATAAGCCGGACCCGAGTAAATGGGCCGCGTGATGGTGAAGGCACCATCCACCATATTCACATAGGCGCCGATGCCCCCGTATTCGGGATTCATGTCGAACATAAATTCCTCGAATTCCTTGCCGGTCAAGAAATTGGAATAGGGATCCAATCGCCGAAGCAGACCGTCAGCCGCGGCCGCAAGCAAAACCTCACGCGAGAAACGTTCACCTTCCATATGCCGTAATTGGGCGTCGGCAAGGACCTCGGCCAGCACCGCGAACTCATCCGATTCCGAGCGGTTGGAGTTTTCGGCGAACAATCGATCCACGGCCGCCAATTTTCGACGGAACCGTTCCTGTTGTTCCCAGCGTTGAATGAGCGACTCGGCGAGGGCAGCCCGGGGGCCAATGCTGGAGGCTAGTTTTTCCAGCGTGGCCAGGACGGCTGGGTCATCCAAGGCCCCCGATCGGGCCAGGGCCAAGGCAGCGCTGGAGCGCAGTTCTGGGAGCGCGTGGCTCAGGGCGTCTTGGAGGAAACGACGGGCGGCACGGCGATGACTGCCATCGCCCAAAACATGGAGAGTGCGGGCCACTTCACACCAAAGTTCGGGATCGCTCCCGGCTGGACCTGGCCCTTCCGTAAGCCAGAGGGAAAGCCCGGCCATGCTCGCTTCATGGTTACGAAAGGTGGCCAGGCGCAATACGGCCAAGGAGGCCTCGGCGTAAGAATCCGGTGCCTTGGTCAGGACATTCACCAAGGCCTCCCCAGCCAAAGGTAAATCTGCCTG
>CAYXFZ010000018.1:8625-9762 GCA_964464385.1 uncultured Planctomycetales bacterium | reverse complement strand
GCACATGATTGCCGGGACCCCCAAGGAAAAGCAGGGCCAAGAGCCGCCCCAGGAAAAGAGTCTCAGCAGGAGAAGAACCTGGCAATCGCTCGCTGGCGGCCGTTAAAAGATCCTCGTTGGCGGTCTCGCCGGCAGATTCTGCAAAGAGGAGGAGGGAAGCCGGCGGCATGCCATCCACCTCCTGGAGCCATTCCTCCAGGGTGGTGGGGGCCTGCAATGGGATCAGGGAGAGGAGAAGGGTGAGCATCGTGTTCCTTACACTATCGGACGTTCGGGGTCATTGCTCCACCCTACGTGCCTCCCTTCCCAACATGAGTCCTTCCTCTGCCGGACATTTCGACCCTTCTGGGCGACTTCGCATGGTGGATGTTGGTGGCAAGGATGCCAGTTCACGTGAGGCCGTGGCCGAAGCCAGGGTCGTGTTCCCCGAGGCAATTTGGGCCGCTGTGCTGTCAGGGGAGCTGCCCAAGGGCAGTTTGGTCGAAACAGCCCGTTTGGCTGGGATTCAGGCCGCCAAACGCACGGCGGAATGGATTCCCCTCTGTCATCCCCTGTCCCTGGATCTGGTGGAAGTTGAAGCGGAATGGGATGAGGCTTCCTGGTCGCTTGTTTTGCGCTGCCGGGCCTCCGCCCATGCCCGAACCGGTGTGGAAATGGAGGCCTTGGTTGGGGCGACTGCCGCCGCCTTGACCGCATATGACATGGCCAAAGGTCTCGATAAAGGGATCCTTTTGCGAGAAGTCCGCCTTCTTCGGAAAAGCGGCGGCAAATCTGGCCTCTGGGAGGCACAATAGTCCCTTCAACCTACCACCCCCCCTGCAACCGTGGATTCCGACCTCCTGCATCGTCTTCTCGCTCTCATGGATGAGGGCAATCTCGTGGAAATTGAGCACGAGCAAGATGGCACCCGTGTGCGTCTCTCGCGCCGCACCCCGACTGGGGAGATTCCCCAAGTGCTTGCCTCCTCGCCCGGAGCCTCTCCTGCTAATCCAGTGGCTTCACAGGCCTCGCCGACAGAACCCGCTGGTGAAATTTTCCCGTCGCCGATGGTGGGGACTTTCTATTCCGCCACGACACCCGAAGCGGATCCATTTGTGCAGCTTGGGGATTCCGTTTCTCCGGATTCCGTTCTTTGCA
>CAYXFZ010000018.1:7629-8615 GCA_964464385.1 uncultured Planctomycetales bacterium | reverse complement strand
GCCGAACAGTCGGGTCAGATTTTGGCCATCTTGGTGGAAAACGGGGATCCAGTGGAATTTGGCCAGCCACTTTTCCGCATCGGCCCTTCCTGAGATGTTTCGTCGTGTCTTGATCGCCAATCGGGGCGAAGTGGCTCTGCGCGTCATCCGTGCCTGTCATGACTTGGGGGCCGAGGCCGTCGTCGTACATTCCACAGCGGACAGTCAACTTCCCTACGTGGAATTTGCCGACGAAGCTGTTTGCATTGGTCCACCGGAAGCAGCCCAGTCCTACTTGGATGTGGCACGACTCTTGACCGCGGCCGAAATCGCCGATGTGGATGCGATTCATCCGGGCTATGGATTTCTTGCGGAACGCGCTTCTTTCGCCGAAGTCTGCGCATCTTGTGGTGTGACATTCATTGGCCCACCCCCGGAAGTCATTTCCGCGTGTGGCGACAAGGCCGCCGCCCGCGAACTTGCTATTTCCGCAGGGGTTCCGGTGGTTCCCGGATCGGACGGCCCGGTTGCTGACTCGGAGGATGCGGTCTTGGCCGCCCGAGCCATCGGTTACCCCGTGATTCTCAAGGCCGCCGCGGGCGGCGGCGGGCGCGGCATGCGAGTTGCCCACAATGAGGTCTCCTTGGTTCATGCGTTTCACCAAGCCCAGGCCGAAGCCCACGCCGCCTTTAGTGACTCTAGGATTTATTTGGAAAAGTTTGTCCAGAATACGCGCCACATCGAGTTTCAAATCCTGGCTGGTGCAGATGGCAAGGTGCTGCATCTTGGCGAAAGAGACTGTTCCATCCAGCGCCGCCACCAAAAACTATTGGAGGAAGCGCCTTCACCGGCCCTCAGCCCTGAACTTCGCCAAACCATGGGGGAAGCTGCCGTTAATTTTGCCAAGGCCGCCTCTTACATCAATGCTGGCACCGTCGAGTTTCTACTTTGTGAAGACGACACATTTTACTTCATTGAAATGAATGCTCGCATCCAGGTCGAGCATT
>CAYXFZ010000018.1:0-7619 GCA_964464385.1 uncultured Planctomycetales bacterium | reverse complement strand
ATTGCGTCACGGAAATGGTGACGGGCTTGGATTTGGTGCAATGGCAGCTGCGGATCGCGGCCGGAGAGTCCTTGGATTTCTCGCAAAATGATGTGCGATGCCAGGGCCATGCCATTGAGTTTCGCATCAACGCTGAGGATCCCGATCGTGGTTTTGCTCCCTGCCCTGGCACCATCCAGCGGCTTTTTCTGCCTGGCGGACCCGGTGTTCGCGTCGACACTTGTTTGGAGGCCGGTTCTACCATTCCGCGCCATTACGATTCCTTGGTGGCAAAACTGATCGTTCACGGACGGGATCGCACGGAGGCCATTTCCCTAGGGCGTCGAGCTCTGGGAGAAATCCGCATTCAGGGTCCCGGCCTATGCGATACCTCCGCCTTTCACCGGCGGCTCTTGGATCACCCTGATTTCATCGCCGGTCGATTGGATACCGGTTTCCTCGACCGTTACTTGGAGGACTGACATGCCCCGCACCTTGGTCACCGGCGCTGCCGGTTTTTTGGGTTCCCATCTCTGCGACAAATTACTCGGTTTGGGCCATACGGTCGTCGGCATGGACAATTTGGTCACCGGGGACGAGCGCAACCTCGCTCACCTCCAAGACCACGACACCTTTTCATTTTTACGCCAAGATGTTTCCGAGTACATCGCCCTGGAAGGCGACCTGGACTATATCTATCACTTTGCTTCTCCAGCCTCGCCCATTGATTATCTTCAGATTCCGATTCAAACCATGAAGGTCGGGGCCTTGGGCACCCACAATTGTCTTGGCTTGGCCCTCAACAAGAGTTCCCGTTTTCTCTTGGCCAGCACTTCCGAATGTTATGGCGACCCTCTGGTGCATGCGCCACCCGAGTCTTACTGGGGCAACGTCAATCGTCTGGGCCCGCGGGGTTGCTACGACGAGGCCAAACGGTTCGCTGAGGCCCTCA
Source organism: uncultured Planctomycetales bacterium (assembly GCA_964464385.1). Taxonomy (GTDB): domain Bacteria; phylum Planctomycetota; class UBA1135; order UBA1135; family UBA1135; genus CAYXFZ01. The sequence goes on along the minus strand of CAYXFZ010000018.1, from coordinate 6,688 downwards.
CCGTGGCTTACCACCGGCACCATGGGGTGGAAACTCGCCTGATGCGCATTTTTAATACCTACGGGACCCGAATGCGTCTGCAAGATGGTCGCGTCTTGCCCGCATTTTTGTCCCAAGCATTGCGTGGCGAGGCCCTGACCGTCTTTGGGGACGGCAGCCAAACCCGATCCTTTTGTTTTGTAGACGATCTCCTTGAGGGCTGTGTCCGTCTCATGAATTCGGAAGAAATCTTTCCCGTCAATATTGGCAACCCGCGCGAGATGACCATTCTTGAATTTGCCCAACACGTTCAGGAGGCCCTTGGAGTCGATCGGGAAATCATCTTTCAACCCTTGCCCGAAGACGACCCAAAAGTTCGTCGACCTGACATCACCAAGGCCAAGTCCCTGCTTGGTTGGGAGCCGCAAGTTTCTCTGGAGGAAGGCTTGCAAAAGACCGTTCCTTACTTTAAAGAGCGGGTGGCAGGCGCTCCTTCCTGATTCATCATGTGCGGAATCGTTGCCGCCATTTGCACCCAAGGAGACATCCTGCCTGAGGTTCTGGCTGGGCTGAAAACCCTGGAATATCGCGGTTACGACTCGGCTGGCCTAGCCGTCCTGGTCAACGATTCCATTCAGGTTCGGCGTCGCACTGGCAAAATCGCCAACTTGGAAATGGCCCTGGAGGCAGATCCATTGCCTCCCTCTTCTCTGGTATTGGCGCACACCCGTTGGGCCACGCATGGGGCCCCCGGTGACCACAACGCCCACCCGCACCGGGACCATTTGGATCGCATCGTGTTGGCGCACAACGGCATCATTGAAAATTACGCAGAATTGCGTACCTCCCTCGCCGAACAAGGCCACCGATTCAGTTCTGAGACAGACAGTGAAGTCCTCGCCCATTTGATTGCATCCCACCTAGAGGGCTGCGACCAGGATCTTCATGCTACGGTCTGCCAGGCCCTCACCGAAGTGCAGGGCGCCTTTGCCCTCGTTGTGGCCTCGCGGGCTCACCCGGATCAACTGATCGCCGCCCGCCAAGATTCCCCGCTCGTGTTGGGGCTGGGTGAGGGGTTGGCCTGCGCCGCCTCGGATATGCCTGCCCTTCTGGGTTTGACCCGTGATTTCCTGGTTTTGGAAAATGGGGAAACTGCGCTGCTTCGAGCTGGGGAAATCGCTTTGTTTGATTCTTATGGCAACTCGTTGGAGCGACCCATAGAAACTTGCGATTGGACTCCGGAAGAAGCCGAAAAGGGTGGCTATCCCCACTTCATGCTGAAGGAAATTGAAGAACAGCCCGACGTGTTGGCCCGCACGGCCCTAGATCGATTGCTCGATGAAGAAGGAGACGTGCAATTCGAGCCCGCCTTTGGCCTCGGCAATGAAGAATTGCAATCTTTGACTCGGTTGCGCTTTCTGGCCATGGGCACCAGTTTTCACTCGGCCATGTTGGGCAAATTGTTCCTGGAAGAGCTGGCCCAACTCCCGGGCGACACTCTCAACGCCAGCGAATTTCTTTATAGCCCCAAGCTGCCGGAAGAAGACGCCTTGGCGGTGGTGATTTCTCAATCCGGAGAAACTGCCGACAGTTTACGGGCTGCCCGCGAAGTTCAATCCCGGGGCGGCAAGGTCCTGGGTATTTGCAATGTGCGGGGGTCCACCCTGCATCGTGAGGCCGACCATTCCATCTTGACCCATTGCGGTCCCGAGGTGGGAGTAGCCTCCACGAAGGCTTTCTTCGGCCAGCTCACTGCTCTCTACCTTTTGGCCGTGCGAGTTGGGAGGGCTCGCGGGGTCTTGGATGTTGCGGCCGGACACGATCTCCTGCATGACTTGCGTTCCTTGCCTCCCTTGTTGGATCCATTGTTTCAAACAAGCGCTCGAAACGCATGCCGGAATGCCGCTCGGACTCTCGCCAAAAAATCCTCTTGCCTCTTTCTTGGTCGGGGCTTCAATCACCCCATTGCCTTGGAAGGTGCCCTCAAGTTGAAGGAAATTTCATACTTGCACGCCGAAGGTTACCCGGCGGGGGAGATGAAGCATGGCCCCATTGCCCTCATTGACGACGGGTTTCCCGTGGTAGCCGTGGCAACGGCCGGCCGCACTCGTGAAAAAATGATTTCCAACATGGAGGAAGTTCGGGCCAGGGGGGGAGTGGTGATTGCCGTCGCCAGCGCCACGGATACCCGCGTCGCCGAGCTGGCTGAGCACGTTCTCCCAGTTCCTGAAGTGCCGGAATACCTTTCTCCTTTGGTCAATGTAATCCCACTCCAACAACTTTCCTATGAAGTGGCCTTGTTTTTGGATCGGGACATCGATCAGCCCCGCAATTTGGCCAAGTCCGTCACCGTCGAATGAAACCGACTCCCGCGCAACCGTTCTCCCGTGTTCTCATTACCGGTGCAGCCGGTTTCATCGGTTCGCATCTGGTGGACCGTTGTCTCGCCTCGGGAGCCCAAGTCGTCGGCGTGGACTGCTTGGATGATTTTTACGAGCCGACCATCAAGCGAGCCAATCTAGAGGTTGCGTTGACCAATCCCAACTTTCAATTTCAGCTTACTGACATTCGGGATCGAAATGCCATGGCTTCCTTGGTCGCCGAGGGCAATTTTGATGTCATGGTGCACTTGGCTGCTCGGGCCGGTGTTCGCCCTTCCTTGGCAGATCCGGCCCTGTACTTTGACGTCAACGTGCAGGGAACGCTTTCTCTCTTGGACGCGATTCGCGCCCAGGACACTTCCTTACGATTCGTTTTCGCCTCCTCTTCCAGCGTCTATGGGGGACTGACCCAAACACCCTTTGCCGAGGCTGATGAAAACTCTCGCCCAGTTTCTCCATACGCCGCCAGTAAGAAGGCTGGGGAGGTCCTTTGCCACACTTACCATCACCTCTACGGCATTCCCATGACGGGTTTGCGGTTTTTTACCGTGTATGGCCCACGCCAGCGTCCCGAAATGGCGATCGCAAAATTTGCTCGCCTCATGCAAGAAGGGAGGGCAATCCCCATGTTTGGCGACGGTTCCACCGCCCGCGACTATACCTACATTGACGACATTGTGGATGGCGTGATTCGAGCCATGGAACGCTGTTCGGGTTACGAGATCTACAATTTGGGTGAAGCGCAAACGACGTCCTTGGCTGACCTCATTCGCCTGTTGGGGGATGCCTTGGGGATCGAGCCCAAAATTGACCAACAGTCCTTGCAGCCCGGCGATGTCACGATTACCTTTGCCGACATTTCCAAGGCGCGCAACGAACTGAATTTCCAGCCGTGCACTTTGGTGGCGGATGGCCTTCGGCTTTACGCCGAGTGGCTCTCCAAAAAATCGCCTTCCTAGTCCGTTTAAAAGGTAACGGGCTGACCGTCCGTTACAGAGCCAAACACCAGACCAGATCCAGCCGGGTTGTCTTGGAAACTGATACTGCCAAAAAAGATGGTTGTGCCGACGGGGAGGGCGCGAGGCACGGTAAAGAAAGGCGTAGTTGCTTCGGCTTCGGCATCCAAAACCCCGCGCAGTCTCGGATAGTTCACGCTTGCGAGAAACAGAAAATCCTGGAGCAAGCCGATGGAGCGTGGATCGCCAGCCGGCAGGGGCGTCAGGCCCAAGGCTGAGGAAACCAATACTTGGTATTGCCAGCCGGCTTGATCGATTGGGAATTCGACCATCAAGACTTGAATTCGGCCACCCGGGACCTTGTCCCCGCCGACCGCCGTTTTTTGGCCACGAAAACCGCCGGCAAGAGCGTGAAACTCAGTTCCTTCGATCTGCACCCATGCCACGAGGAAGTTTTCATTCATGGGGTCAAAACGACTGCTGACCGCAATGGCCGGCCCTGGATCGTCTTCGTGCATGGAGAAGGGATTCGTGAATTCCGCGCCGGAATCTCGCGAGAAGACCCCTCGAGGGCCGGCCAAGTCTTCGTAAAGGATGGCGATGAATTGCGATGTGTCCAGCCCGATCAATTCTGGATTCCAACCCGAACCCAACATTTGTTCGCTCCAACTGGTCCCGAAATCCGGAGAAGTTGCCAAGTATAGATCCGAAGTGCCGCTGCGATCGTCAGTCCAAGTCACATACAGCGAGCCACGGTGGATCAAAGCGTCCGGCCTCGTGGCCCCTTGGGTGGAGCCGGATGCGTTCGAAACCTCCATTTCGGAATTCCAAGTAAGACCACCATCGCGCGACAGGAGGGCCATGCTCTCGATCAAGCCGGTAGTTGCCGAAGTGCCGGCCCAAGTCACAAGGAGGTCGGCCCTGTTGGAAGCCACCGAGACCTTGCCAGCCACGGCCGGGGATCCGCCCAAGGACCGAGGTGCTCCCCAAGTCATGCCAAAATCGCCGCTCGAACGCAGAAAGGGATGCAACACGCCAGGACTCCCTGCATCATCCAACCAAACTAAAGTGAGGATGGGGGAAGGGCCAGCGTTATCGCGGACCAAATCCATTCCTGAAATGGCAGAGCCGTTGGCCACATCTACGGCCAGGAACGTGAGGCCAAAATCGTTGGAACGAATCGCCACGATGCCATCCGCCCACTGCTCTTGGGAAACTTGCGCCAACACAACCACCCGGTTTCCCAGGAATGAAACTTGGGCTCGCCAATCCTCCACCGAGCGGGCGCCTCCGGGGTCCAGGGTTTGTTCGGCTCCCCAAGTCAATCCCAAATCCCGGGATGCGCGGTGGTAGAGCTCGGAAGAGCCAGACCGGGTATCCAGCCAAAAGAGATGAACATCCTGATTAAAAAGAAGAATGGAAGCATCCGTGACGGTCTTGGAAGCGCCAGAATTGTCGCCATCGACTCGCTGGGGGTCGGTGTAGGTAAGTCCGGCATCCAGGCTCAATGCAAAACGGACCTCAGGGGCCAAGCCGCCATTTTCCACCCACGCCACGACGGCCACATCGCCGGCAGTTGCGACCGACATTCCGGCCGCGGATCCGGTCCCATTTTCGTCCAAATGCCACGGTTCCCTTCCACCTTGTTGGTGGCGAGGGTTTTGAGGCGGATTCCAGGCAGGGAGGACGGCTAAGGCGAAAGCAAGCATGCATCATTTTCCCACAAAAAAAAGGTCTTGGGAGCATTTTATTCCTTTTATTCCTGCAGGCATGGCAGAGGAAACGGGAACGGGCGCCAAAAATGGAGGCTTAGGGCTGGAGTTTCGGGTCATCGAAGGTCAAATGGCCCCGAAAACTTTCCTCACCCCGCAAGATCCAAACGTTTTCTTCTTCTCGGACAAAATCGGGGCCACGAATCAAGGACGCCAAGCGGGGGAGGCTCCGGGAAGGGATCCAGTCCGAGCCGCCATCCCCATCGCGAACCTTAAGGCCCACCAGAATGTCACCTACTTCCAAACCCAAATCGGCGGCGCCCGTATCCGCAAAGACCTCCGTCAGGCGAAGGACCCCCAAACGCTCTCGAAAACCACCCCGACTCCAAAGCAACCAATCGGGATCCCCGTCAAAGCCGAGAAGACCTACGGTCTCGCGATCCCGAGAGGGGCGCAATCGCAATCGGGCAGCTTGCGGCCGACCGTTGCGCAACACTTCAATGGACAAGGTCTGATCGGCTTCCAAGGGCAACAGCAAGGCAGCGTATTCTTGCAGGCGCGAGACGGGTTTGTGCCCAACTTTCCGGACCCGATCCCCTTCGCGCACGCCGGCCTCCCCGGCTGGCCCGCGGGGATGCACGTGAACTACGCGCAGACCGTCGTCCCTTTCTTCGACACGCATGCCCAGCCAGAAGCGACTGGATTGATCCACGTCGAACAAACGCTCGCCCAAGATTTCAGACACGCGATCCACCGGGATGGCAAACCCGATGCCGTCTGCCGCCTGCAAAGTGGCGGAGTTGATGCCAATGAGTTCGCCCAAGGCATTGAGGAGTGGCCCCCCTGAATTGCCGGGATTGATGGCAGCATCGGTTTGCAGTAAACCCGAAAAAGTTTTTTGCCCGCGGGGGGTGCGCACCGAAATGTTTCGGTGAAACCCGCTCAAGATCCCGGATGTGATGGAGTGGTAATTGCCGTAAGGAGTGCCAATGGCGATCACAAGTTCCCCTTTGATGAGGTCGGCACTGCTACCCAAAGGAATGGAACGAAACGGACCTTTGGCTTGAATTTTTAGTAGCGCCAGATCCCATTCACGGTCCAAACTCAAAAGATCGGCGGCGTAAGTTTGGCCGCCAAACTCATCCGCGAAGTGCACTTGGATTTTCACCGAGTTGGATTCCAATCCGGCCATTTCTGGGGCGACCACATGCGCATTGGTGATCACCAAGCCGCTGGGATCCATAATCACCCCGGTTCCCTGGCCAACCTCCATGCGGCTCCGAGAAGCAGGGCCAAAGAAACTTCTTTGGGTGATCTCAGCTGTCAAGTCAATACCAACCACGGCCGGGCCAGCTGTGGCATACACGCGAGCTTCCGGGGTCCAACGCTCGCCCAACACATCGGCGAGCTCTTTTGGATCCACTTGCGCCCCGAAGGGGGCCGCGAGAAGCAGTAGGGTAAACATGGCCTGCATCCTACGGCCCGGGCTGGCACCCGCTTGGCAAAACAGGCCGGAGGCGGGGGATGGTGGGCGTTACAGGACTTGAACCTGTGACCCCCAGCTTGTCGAGCTGGTGCTCTAGCCAACTGAGCTAAGCGCCCGGAAAGTGATCCTCAGGAAAAACTTAGGTACCTCGACCGTTGTCGTCAATGGCAAAAG
>CAYXFZ010000017.1:20193-31265 GCA_964464385.1 uncultured Planctomycetales bacterium | reverse complement strand
ACCTCTTCCCACTCCAGTCCAGCGACCTCGATGTCAAAAGCGACGATCGGAGTGCGCAGATGCTCCTTGGACTCGGCCATTGGTGGCCACTCTAGCCGCGCGGCCTGGCGGAATCCGGCGACGTTGAGTCCTGCAGAGGAACGGTCAAGACGGGACAACTCGCCATGCGCACGACCTTTTCGGCCGTCGAACCGATCAGGATCTTTGCCAAACCGCCGCGACCATGACTGGCCAAAACAATGACATCACAGTGCAGGGTTTCCGCGGCAAGAACAATGGCCTGGGAAGGGCGTCCATCGGCCGCCAAGAGATGGGGTTCCACGGTCACACCAAGGGCCTCAATCTCACTCGCGGCGGCAGCAAGGGCTCGCTTTGCGCCCAAGCGAAACTCCTCCCGGTAGCGACCCAAGTCCAAGGCCTCAGCCTGGATAAAGCCAGCGAGGGAGGGTGCGGCGGCCACCAGGTCGCCCTCTGGAGCATGCACCAGGACGACCACGCCCCTTCCGGGAGTGGCCACGCCAGCCGCCCAGGAATAGGCCGCGCGAGCATGGTCGGAAAAATCGGTGGCCAGAAGGATGCGGGAGAAGGAACTCATTCTTCCCCCTCCACATAACCGATCGCTCGAAAAGATGCCATGAATTCGGCATCCAGGCCCTCACCTGGGATTCGCGGCGGGGTGGCTGGCCGAAAACCGTCCAAGAGGGAAGACTGGCGTTGCACGGGATGGGTAGCCCGCCAAGCTGGAGTCATCAGGCGAAGCATGGGTTTGCCCTTCCATTCTTCGGGCAAAGGCAACCCGATCCAATGAAGCAGGGTCGGCGCCACCTCGAGGACGTGACCCAGCCGACGCTGAGCCTGAGGCAACAAACCCCGAACCGCCACGCCAGGGCCAGCGGCAATCAAAACACCATCCGGAGCATCTTCGTGAGCGCCAGACTGAATATGCTTGGGCTGGTCCAAGTTTGCGGCATGCATTCCGTGATCGGAAATCACCAAGACCAAGGTGTCTTCGGGTACATCCAGTAACAACTGTCCCAGCCAAGAATCCACCGTTTGGTAAGCAAGATCAATGCGTGATTGCAAGCGAGCCAGATGGGCCTCTGGGATGGGATAGGCGAACGCACCGGGTTCTCGATAGCGCCAGAAAAAGTGGCCGGCCACATCGGGAAGACCAAAATAAACCAGATTTAAATCGGCAAGCCCAGCCTGAAGCTGCTCCCGCATGATGCGAAGATGAGTGCGGTCGCCGTGATAAACGATGCGGAAGAGGGCGTCGCGCTCGGCCGGAAAACCCCAGTTGGGATCGCCCGGAAGAACTCCAAAAATTTTGTTGTAGTCTGCTCGCAACGGACCCTGCGGAGCACCCGCTTGCAGTGCTGGGGCGATGCTTTTCTGCAAAGCAGGTGGCCAAGTCATGTCGGGTAGGCCATCCTCCCAAACCCCAGCCTTCCACAAAATTGCGCCTTGGGCCTGGGCTGCATAAGAGGAAACAATGCGGGCGGAGGCAACCGGTTCGGCAGGCCAAGACACCCACCAAGCCACCGATAAGGTGCTACGTCCCCCATCCCCAGCCAAGTTCCAAATGGCGGGAACGCGCCGAGTGTTGGAGGTGTAGGGCAAGCCCATGCGACCGTCAGCCAGAACCTCACCAAAATTGAAAATTCCATGTTGAACAGGAGCTTGACCAGTGGCCAAGGTCGTCCACAATACCGGAGAAAAGGTCGGCCGCATGGTCTGCAAGGAAGCGCCGACGCCACGTTCAATGAGAGCGGAGAAATGAGGAAGCTTGCCAGCGGTGATCAAAGGTTCCAAGACACTCCACTCAAGACCGTCCATGCCAACTAGCAAAACTGGAGGACCGCCATGACCCCGAACCGGGAGCAAGTCGGGTCGGTCCCCTCCGGAGCAACCGGCCAGTAACAGGAGGGATGCGAAGAATCGTCGGCGCACGCCGAGATTCTAGGCCCGTTGGAGCAAAACTCGCGGTCGGCGAATCAGGCGCCAGGCCGTGGCCAGGAAAAGTAAGCCAACGAGATCGGCGGAACCGGCCCAAGCCCCTGGCCTACCCACGATACCGCCACATCCGGCAGCGGTCTGCGGAGGGTCATAAAGGAAGGTCGCCGAGGCCATGACACCTTGGCCGTTGGGCATTTCGACGATGATTCCATAAGAGCCGGCGCGCCAAGCCGGAGCGATCACTTTCAAAGTGCTCGCATCCAGGGCCGAGAGACCCTTCCCGAAGACTCCGCCAGCTCCCGTCATGACATCGGCTCCAAAGCGGACTTTCTTGGCACCGGCCAAATTGGTGCCAAACAGTTTCACCTTGACGCCCCCACTTCCGCCGGAACGGCTGGGGGTGAAACTCGAAATCTGGGGATCGGAAACGGCCACCCAAGTGAAGGCATCCGGCAGGACCAGATCTGCGGCCATGGGGTTGCGCAAGACCAAATCTGCTGTGCCCGCAGCCCCAGAAGAAGTCGTGACTTGCAGAAGGCTCGGGGAAATGGCCTGCACAGTTTGAGAAACACCGCCCAGCAGGACCTGAATTTGGCTGGAGAATTGACTGCCTCGAATCAACAGCGTCGTCCCACCTTGACTTTGCCCCGCCGAGGGGAAAAGACCACGAAACACCGGAACGGAAATAAAGGTGAACGCGTCGCTCAGCCGCGCTTGCTGACCATCGGGATTGTGAACCGAAAGATCCACGGTGGCCGGAGAGGCAACCGGGGTCAGGGCCTGCAGGGTGTTGGCGTCCAACCAAGTGACGGAACTGGACTCGACACCACCGAAGAGAACATAGGCCCCATTCTGCAGGCCGGTTCCCGTCAGAGTGACGATTTCTCCCCCCCCAGTGCTGCCCGTGGTGTTTTGTATGCCAGTCAAGGTGGGCGCCGGGGCCACCACATCCAGGAGTCCAGGGATGGGATCAAATGCCCCATCCGAACGCACCAAATAAAGATCGTAACTGCCCAAAGGAGCCGTAGCCGAAACCTGAACTTGGACCGACATCCAGGTGGAACCGCTGGCGAGGGCAGACACTTGAAGATGCGGAGAGAGAGTGCCGGCCCGCATGCCTCCTGGACTGAAGTTGGTGCCAACAATTGTCAGGGTTTTGGAATCTCCCGGGCGCAGAATCGTGGTCGTAGAGGATCGCTCCATCAACGTGTGGTCCGGGAGCAGTTGGCGCGTGCCGCAATCCAGGGACGCTCCAGGCGAAAGGGAGAAGGTCACGGGGGTAAGAAGGCCGCCGTAAAAGGCTGCGCCGAAGTTCGTTTCCAAGGTGCCGTCACCTGTAATGTTGGCCTCGGTCATCCCCCCTTCCACGGGCGAGATGTGCACGGAATAAGAACCTGCGGCAAGACCCCGAATGGTCCATGCCCCACTGCTCGTACTTAGTGCCGTACCTGCGAGTCGGCCAGCCCCGCGCTCAACGGCAGCGACAAGGGCGCCAACCAATGCGGAACCGTCACTTTTCTGCACTGTGCCCTTGAGGCGACCGTCACCGCCCGAAGTTCGCACGGCCACCGCTCCGGCGATGTCATCACTGGAAAGAGAACGGTGGAGCCATTGCGTAGAACTGACATAGGGCCACAATGAAGATCCCACGACGGGGCTGTGATCGAGCCCCAGAAAATGGCCGATCTCGTGCGTAGCAACGTCTTGAATGTCAAAACGACCGGGAGTCCCATCCGTGGCAAATCGATAATCGCGACCGTTGAAGAGGATGTCGGCGTCGAGAATTCGTCCGGAAGAAACTGAGTAAGTAATGGGAGTGATGGCTACCAAACCACTGCCTAAAGGGAAGTAGCCACTGGATCCATCCTCATCAAAGAGGATGAGGTGGTCAGAACCGCTCGTACTGCGAGACCCGGTCTCCCCGTCATAGCGAAAATTGATTCCACTTCCTGGAGCATTTTCCCAAGAAGCAAAGGCGTGCTTGAGTGCCGGCCCATGGGATCGATCGTTGACATCATCCGAGCCATCCTGTTGCAACTTCCAACTGAGCACCGACTCGGTCCAAACCAACTTGGTGCCACCAACCACAATGCGAACATAGGCGGAAGCGCTAGCACTCACCATGCAGACAGCCAACAGAAGCGCCGCGGTACGAGGCCAGGAAAACTGGTCAGCGCCGTTGACGTTGCACTTCGCTGACGATCCGAGTGAGGAATTTTCCGTAGTCCCGGGATCGGTTCTCTTCTTCCCCCAAGGCAGCACGTACCACGGTGCGACCCGCGCCTCGGGAGTCCGCTTGGACGCGGAAAGCTCCGGAGCCGAGACCAACCGGGATTCGCCAGTGTTCTTGTTCACTTGGTTGAGTTAAGAAGAGAATGTGGCGGTCGCCCACTTCCAATCGGGGCATTCCCGGGAGAAAGAGTCCCTGACCGGCACATTCGCCGCCTGGGAGGCTAATTTCCTGGATGGAAGCGACCTGACCCTTCATCGGCGTCAGGCTGGAAAAAGTAAAGACGGTTTGGATCCTCCCGTCAGGCAATCGTTCGGCGCGGGCATCCAGAACCTCCACTTCTGCGATCCAATCCGCCTTGGAGACCAGTCCCGGAAGATCGTCCTCTGGAGCAGAAGAAGCAGCAGAAAGGGCACTTCCGGCCCCCAATGGGACCAAAATGGCCAATGCCGTAAACCAAGGGTGTTTTCTCACAGGCCTTCATCGGCCATTTGCGATTTCCTGATGAGAAAATTTTGGGAGGCGGGGAGAAAGGACAGGAAAAAAGTCGGGCCCAGGCCTTTCGGCCCAGGCCTCGACGAAACCCCTAGAAAAATGGGTCGTGGTGCAGGTCCCTCAACCTGTTCCAGACCCTTGAAAGCGAGTCAGGAGGAATCCCCCTCAGGAACCTCCGTTTGATCCGCGATCTCCCAGGATCCACGAAGAGACTCCAACAGACAAACCCGGTGCGGGCTGCGAACCGGCTGGGTGGGATGGTGGAGGGTTTTCATCTTCGTTTTCCTTCCCTACGGTCAGTCCCTCTCCCAGCCACAACGGAATCCCCTCTCCAAGAAACTGGCCAAGTTCGGTGGGCCAAATATTTCTTAACAACCTTTATTATAAAGCTTTAGGTTTGTTTTTCTGTCCAGGCCAAAGCCAGGAAAAGAATTCTAAGGGAAAACAAGGGCAATCCAGGACTTGGGGTGAGAGGTGACCCAGCGAAGCTGGCCAGTTTCTAGATTCTTGCTTGGAACGATTTGCCCTAGGAATTTTCCGCCCGGGAGAACTCGGCCGCAGAAAAACGAACCTCGGCCCGAGCCTCCTGGCAGTGCCCGTCCGTGGCCATGCTCCAGGCACGCGCCAGGAGTCGCTCGCCACAAGCAATGCCATCCCACACCTTTGCATACTGGGCAAAACCAAGACCTCGCATGAAATCTTCGCTGTCCTTGGTCAGATCAAAGACGGCCCCATCCAGAACTGCGTCCAACTGGTCAAAGAAGGCAGAGTCGTCCAAGGAGTCCATGACTTCCTGCAGGTCATGCAGTTGCTGAGTGACCGCGGACAATCGATCCTTCAACTCGGAAGCGGATCCCTGACCCTGGACTTGAGATGCTGCGGGTGATTGAGCAAGGCGACGCCTCAGGATCGCGCCGACGGAAATCAGGACCGTGCCCGCGATCAAGAAGGGCCAGGCCAGAGATTCGGTCTCGGGACCAAATCCAGCGGCTCCCACCGTGCCCAAGCAAAAACCGAGAATCAGAAAGATGTTGGACAGCAGCATGTCAGGATCCTCCGAAGGAAGTGGAGACCTTGAAGACGGCATGCGCCACCCCCACAAGAGCATCGCCCACAATCAATCCGGCGGCCAGGGGAACACCCCAATTCTCCACGAAGCGAGCGCCCTTGCGACGGGTCAAGAAAATGTTGATCAGGCCACCAATTCCGAACACGGCCATGTATTCGAAGGGTAAGTACATCGAGAGCCCAATCATGACCCCGAGTCCCGGAGAGACCAGCAAGGAGAGGAAGAGGGCCAAGAAAGCACCCGCCAAGTATTTGCCCAAGGGAACATCTCCCGATTGAACAATTTGAATGGCGGCTTGGAGGGCCCCGGCCTGTGGAGCCTGCAATTCGGGTATTTCTGGCGGGAGGACTTGCGGATCGCCCAAGTCAGGGTGCAGTTCCAGAAAAAAGGCTGTGGATTCCGCACCCTGTTGCTGCACTCGGTCCCAGGATTCACTCAGGCCGGCGGCCTCGACCCGACGCTCAAAGAGCACTCCCGCTTGATCCGGACCAAAGGCATAGGCCTTCCACAGAAGAATGACGACGGCCAAGGAAATTCCTGGGCCAACCCAACAGGTCGCGATCTGGGCAATCTGCTGCTTGATGGGAAGCGCCCCGACCAAGTACCCGGTCTTCAAGTCGGCCATCATGTCGGCACACATGGATGTGGCAACACACACGGCAGCCCCCAAGGTTACGGCCGGAACAATGAAATGCGGCTCGCGACCCATGATGCCCATAAAGATGGCAATGGCAATCAAGGCCAAGCCGGAGAGGGGCGACCAGTCGGTCCGGCCCGTCGTTTGGGCAACAACCAAGCCCGCCAACCAGAGCCACGCCCCACCAAAGACGGTGACCATGAGGGCCGTCCCCCAACCCACCCCCTCTCCGCCAGAAAGTTTGGCGGCCACCAGGACCAGGATCAGGCCAACGGCCGTTCCCGTTCGAATCACACCAAAGGAAACTTCCTCTTTGCGGCCACCCTTGCCGGCAGAACGCAAACTGCCAATGGCTGCCTTCAGGGCTGGCATGGCCACCAAGATCCCGGCCATCGCCCCGCCCAGAATCATGCCAATTCCAACATGCCGGGATGTGAAGTGGGAAAATTTGCTAAGGAAGAGTTCGCCTAGGGCATAACCGGCCTCGGGCCCCTCGGCGGCGGAAATTTCCGCAGTTTGTTGCCAGAGTCGGTCAAATCCATCCGGAACCCAGCCCAAAAGGATGGCAATGGGAACCAGAAACCAATAGTTGAGGAGCGTGCCGTAGAGGACGACCAAACCAGGCCGACCGGCCAGGAATCCAGCACCCAGACTCAGAAGACTTAGGACCAAAGTGCAGGCAATGCCAGGGGGCAGACCGAGCAAGGCCTCAAAATGAAAGGACTCAGGAATCACCCCTTGAATCGTGGCGGCGACCCTTTCCCCGTCCACCATTTCCATCTTGGGGGAGTTGGACCAGCGCTTGGTCAGAGCAACAACAATGCCAGAAAAGGCCAAACCCAACACCAACATGACGGATTTCTGGATGCCCGCACCCGGGGATTTCAAGATTGATGCGGTGGCCGTACCCTCCGGAAACCGGAGACGCTCAAATTCGATGATCTGCTTTCGCAGGGGAATGATCATCACCACGCCAAGCAGAGATCCGGCCACAGCAGCCAAGAGAAGGGCAGGAAAGTGAATCTCCTGTTCTAAGCCCAGGAGATACAACACGGGAACCGTGAAAATAATGCCGGCGTTGACTGTGTTGACCGAGGAGGCAACAGTCTGAAAGATGTTTACTTCCAAAATGGAACCGGACTCCGGGGCAAAGCGGCGAAAGATGCCGCGCAGGAGACCAAAACCCAACACGGCGGCGACGGCACTGCCAACAATGGTGAAGCCGATCTGGAGGCCGGCATAAACGATGCCCGCATTCAATAGAGCACCGGCCAAGATGGCGGACAGAATGCCGGAGACGGTCAGCTCACGGTAGGGAGCACGGGCACCCATGGCCCCATCATGGCGATGCTTCATCCCGTTGGCCAAAATCAGAGATCCGCCATGGGTTGGATGCCACCCGTGAGAGGCATGGCATATTTCCGGAAAGCCGGAGAAACATCGTGGTCACCATCTAAAAACTCTTCGGGCATATCCCTAGTGTGCTTGGCCACGGTGTGGAGAGGAGTTACGAAGGGCTCGGAACGGTAGTCGCTACTCTCCACGCGACGCAGGGCAATGGAACCGGACACGTCCCCGCCAGAGACGGCAGCACGCACGGCGGCTTGACCCACCTCGCGGGCCTCACTGGCATCCACAGGCGAAACATCAGCCGGAAAGGAACGTTGCAAGTAGCCGTAGGTATCGGCGCGCACTCGCGCGATGGAAGTCTGTTCCTTGAGCAACTTGGCGAGCGCATCTCCAAGTGCTCCCGTGCCAGAAAGTTGGACGTTGCCATGGCTGTCGCGGTCGCCAGCGAGGGCCGAGCCGGCTTGTTGGGCATAAACCTGCAAGAAGGGATGACCTTTAGCATCATGAATGCCCTCGGAAATTGCCACGACACAGCGGCCAAGGCGATTCTCGACTTCTTGCACGGATTCCACGAAATCTTTGGGATTGAAAACACGTTCCGGTAGATAAACCAAGTGGGGACCGTCCTCCTCGTTGCGCCGCCCGAGAGTCGAGGCCGCAGTCAACCAACCCGCGTGGCGGCCCATGACGATATTGATCTTGACCCCCAGCAATGAGCGGTTGTCGCGGTCGTCCCCCTGAAAAGCATGGGCCACGAAACGAGCGGCAGAGCCATAGCCCGGACAATGGTCGGTCACGCGCAAGTCGTTGTCGATAGTTTTTGGGATATGAAAACAGCGCATTTCATATCCTTGCTCAGCAGAAGTATCGGCGACGATGTGCGCAGTTTCGGCTGTGTCATTGCCGCCGATGTAAAAGAAATAGCGAATGTCGTGGCGTTGGAATACCTCAATCATTCGGGCCACATCTCCTTCCTGGGGTTTGCGGCGGACCGAACCCAAGGCAGCGGCTGGAGTGCGGGCGACTGCCTCCAACAAGTCGGGATCAATCGCGCCAAGATCCATGAGGTCATCGGCCATCATTCCCTCCACCCCATGACGGGCGCCCAACACCCGTGTGATGCAAGCGTGTTTTGCCGCCTCTTGAATATAGCCCACAAGGGACTGGTTGATGACGACGGTAGGACCGCCGGACTGGCCTAGGACGGCTGCTCCACGGAGAACTTTGCTCATGGTTTGGTCGGAGCATGGTAGAACATCCGACATGAAGTGCCATGAAGTTGACTTTCAGATTTTCGGAGACGATCTACAGGTGGTTGAAATTGAGTTGGATCCTCGGGAGGTTGTCATTGCCGAAGCAGGGGCCATGAATTACATGGAAGAAGGCATTGAATTCGAAGCTCGTATGGGAGACGGCTCCAAGCCCGAAACCGGCCTCCTCGGAAAATTGATGGATGCTGGCAAACGGGTCCTCACTGGGGAATCCATCTTTATCACTCATTTCACCAACCAAGGCACCAGCAAGTCTAGGGTTGCCTTTGCTGCACCCTATCCCGGAAAAATTCTGCCACTCAACATGGAAGATCTTGGCGGAGATCTTTTCTGCCAGAAAGATGCCTTTCTGTGTGCTGCGCATGGCACCGAGCTTGGGATCGCCCTGCACAAGCGCTTTGGCGCTGGTCTATTTGGCGGGGAAGGCTTCATCCTGCAACGCCTCAAGGGAGATGGCATGGCCTTTCTTCACGCCGGCGGAACCCTCATCGAGCGGGAACTCGAGGGAGAAACCTTGCGCTTGGACACCGGCTGTTTGGTCGCCTTTACTCCTGGCATTGATTACGACATTCAACGCGCTGGCAAATTGAAGTCCATGGTCTTTGGCGGTGAGGGCCTCTTCCTGGCCACATTGCAAGGACACGGCAAAGTTTGGATTCAATCCTTGCCCTTCTCCCGATTGGCCAATCGGATTCTGGCCAATGCCCCCAAAGGAGGCGGCAAACAAACGGGTGAAGGCTCCCTTCTGGGAAATCTATCCAGAATTTTCGAACACTAAGTTTAGCTGGACATTGTCGGTGGGTTGTCCCGGCGACTCAACCACGCACAGATTCCTCGAGTGCGAGTGGCCAGGACGAAGCCAAGGGCCAAATGGAGGAGGAATGGAAAAAATGCAAAGGCCAGAAAAACGCTGGCCAAGCCGGAGACCAAATACCAGACACCGATGATTCGGATGCCAACGAAAATCCAATCGTCACGATTCATGGGAGGTTCTCCTAGTTTTTGGGACGGGAAGGGGTCAAAACGACGAAGCCGGCCAGACGCGCACCACGAAATACATGGCGGGTTAACGGGACAAAAAGGAGCAAGGTCCACCACGGCAACCAGGAAGTTAGGGCCAAGCCTGCCAACAAGGCCAACTCAAATCCCCAAGCCAGAGCGGAAAAGAGAAGAGGGCGTACGGGGTGAAAAACGACCTGTCGGAGTCCAGCCAGAACCCCCACAAGAGCACTTCGACCCCCGCGACGAATCATGCTGGCACGGCCAAGGTCCAAAGCAAGCTCCAACGAAAAGAGGCCGACCACGTACAGCAATTCCTGGGCATGCAGAATCGACCGCGCAAAACTCTCCGAGGTGGCTAGGGCTGAATCCCCGTTGGGGAACACCCGATCCAAGGCCAACTCCGCCGGAGTTTCCCAAAGAACCCAAGTCCAAATTGCAAACAAAGGCAAACCCAAGACCCAAGTTCGAAAGAACGGGAAAAAGAAGCGGCCTCCATGAGCAAGAAAATCGGCGAGGCCATGCTTATTTTCTCGATGACGGGCAATGCCCATCCAACCCGCAGAGAGGAGCAGGCCAAACCAAGCGGCAGCCAACAACCCAGGAGTCAACAGGGAGGCGGAAAATTGCGCATGTCCAGGGCTGAAGCGCTCCCACTCCGCCAGGAACCACCCTGGTGCGGAATGCAAGAAATCCAATGGCTCCTCGGATCGTTCGACGAGGGGTGCCACATCTTGCAAAGCCTGATGGTACGCGCCGATGGCAGGGGGCAGGGCCGAAAGCACGGCAAGAATGACCAAGAACAGCAGGACCCGAGGGCGAGCAAGCACGGTAATCACCCCGAAACGGAGAGCGGACCAAACACCTACGTCAACGGGAGGAGGTTCTTCCTCTTGCACGGACGAGGGAAGGGGGGCAGTCTCTGCATCCACCACAAAGGGAGGCGTTTGCTCGGGAATATCCTGAGATTCCGTCATCCGGTGCCTCCGGCGGCATGCAACATTTGCTGCGACCAAAGCATGGCCCGGAAGGCCCACCGGAGGGCCCGCCGCCGATCTGGATCCG
>CAYXFZ010000017.1:13777-20183 GCA_964464385.1 uncultured Planctomycetales bacterium | reverse complement strand
CGCGCAAGGAGTTGTTCATGAGGTTGGCGTCCAGCAGGAGTCGGCGATCTGGGTCAACTTCCACAGCATCCACTTTCCGGATTCCCGTCGGCAAGGAGAGTCGCAACCATGGATCCTGCCCATCCCAAACGCCATTCTGGGTCATGCCGTCGCTCCAGTAAATCCGATACTCCACCGGCAAACGGAAACTACCGATTCGGCGAATTTCCACCAGCGGTTGCCATTGGTCTTCGTCGGCCGCATTCTTGGGCGCAGTTCGATTCAAAATACGGTGGACTCCAAAGTCCAACTCATCATTGTTGGCCCAAGCTTGTAGCCAAAACTCAGTCCAATCCAAGGGGTGCCCCCCAATTTCGGTGCCGTCCGCGAAGGCCAGGACCTCGGCCAAAAAATCTTCAGGTTTGGGGTGACGATAGCGCCAATGCTGGTAATAGGAACGCATGACGCGAGCCATGGTCTCCTCCCCCATGAGGCGGGAGAAGGTTTCCAGCAGGAGAGCCGGCCGGGAATATGCGTTTACCCGACGCATATCATTTTCAAGCAGATCGAAGATGGGTTTGGACAATGGATCCGACCAAGGTGTCCGAAAGGCACTGCGTTGGCCTAACAAGGCATTCCTTGGCACCTCGGGAACTGCCGTCAAAAACGGCAATTGCCGAAAGAAATCCCCCACTGAGGTCGCGTGACGCAAATCGCCTTGGGAGGCGGAAATCAGACCAAGATCAGGGAGAGCCCAACGCTGCTGAGATAAAACGGAACGAGGGTCATGATGGGCAAAGGTCGGCAGGGAGAAAAGGGGCCGACCTGAAAATTGACGGCCAAGCAATGACCAAGTGGCCAGAGATGGCTCCCAGCCCTTAGCCATCACGCGAGAAGTACTCCAAGTATTGAATCCCTCGTCCAGCCATGCGTGATGAAACTCATCGTTGCCCACCAATCCGTACCAAAACTGATGCCCAAGCTCGTGCACCGTGACCCCCTCCGGGGAGAGAGTCCGCGGGGCGTTGCCTAGGCGCACGCCGCCAGTGAAGAGACGTGGGTATTCCATACCCCCGGTCCATCGGGCATTGTGAGCAGGATCAATGATGGCTAGGGTGGGATAAGGATATTCACCGAACCAAAGACCAAACCAATAGAGCGCGGTCACTGTGGCCTCCAGGTAATCATCCCGATACACCGCATGCTCCGGTTGCAGCATGAGGGTGATACGAAGATCTTTGGGCAATAGATCGCTTACGCTGGCAATGTGGGCAAAGTCGGGGTGGGAAGTGAGCTGAGCGAAGAGCCGGTCTTCGGCAGAGGCGTCTCGCACTCCCATACGATGCAAGAGTTCGTGAAAGCCGGCCTCCACCACGACAAAATCGGGATCAGCGGTCCAAGCAAAATCGTGGACTTGAGTAGCTTGCCAGTGGATCACGAAGGAATCCTCCTGAGACTCGACGCGGACGACACTTCCAGTGGAGGCAACTTTTTCGTGATAACGATTCGGCAAACGGAGGGACACTTCCCAGTTGGCAAAATCGGCATAAAATTCAGCAAGGTAGTGGTAAGGCTCGCAATTCCAACCCCAGACACCGGAGCGCTTCTCCCAAACCCCAGGCTTGGGGTACCACTGCACAGCATGGAGATAGCCGCCGGCGCCGTCACTACCAGAACGACGAAAGGCGGGGGCTAAGGTCGCTTCAAAAGCGACCCGGATGCGGACAGCAGCGGCGGGCGCCACCTCGCTCGGCAGATCCAAATGCAAAACAGTGCGGTCCGACGGATCCACCCAGTCGTGAGCAACTGGAATCCAATTCCCGTTTTGTTCCACGGCCACACTCTGGATTTGGGTACCGCCATAGACACGGGGCAAACGAGGATCCCCGAACAAAACAGACTCCCGCAACCAAACCGTATCGGGACTGGCCCAAGCATTGTTGTAAACATGCCAAAGCATGTCCGGCACAGCCACGGAAGAAGGGTTCCGCCATTCCACTGTGACAGTGCCGGCAATCACGGCCGGATGGGCCATGGAGCCGTCGCGGCGAAAACCTTCGTCGAGATCCTGCAGCTCGGCCTGGATTTCATAGTGAACGAAGGGCTCGGGATCCTGAATAGAGGGCGACGAGAATGACCCCGGGAGGAACCATCCGCCCAAGCTTGCCAACCCCGTAAAAACTATCCAAGCCATGGCGACATCCTAGCGGCCGCCTTGAGAAGATTCCTTATTCGGATTTTGGGCCCAGCTTGTGTCTCAAGCGAGCAACCGCGTTGGCATGAATTTGGCTGACACGGGATTCGGTCAGACCAAGCCGATCCCCAATCTCTCGCATCTTCAGCTGCTTTCCGTAGTAAAGGCCCATGACCATCCTCATTTTGTCCGGAAGTTGGTCCATTGCAGCTCGCAGAATTTCCAACATTTCCTCCCGCTCGCAATGGTTCTCCACTTCGCTTTCGCTGGTCAAAGTCCCTTGCCCATCCTGGTCCAAGGGTAGAGGGACGATTGAAGGCGCTTCTTCCCCTCGTTTCTGGACCTTCTCACGAAAACTCCGGGGCAAAAAATCCATACGCCGGAGTTCATCTAAAATTGCACCCCGAATGCGGTGGTAGGCGTAGGTTTTGAAACTGGCACCCTGACTTGGATCGTAAGCCCGGGAAGCGGCTAGGAGACCAACCATGCCGGCACTGTGCAATTCATCCTCCGAAACGGAGGCTGGAAGTCGCGGCCGGATCCGGTGGACGACATACCAGACGAGATCTTCCCATCGACCCGGATCGTTCTCGCAACCACCTTTTTGAAAAGGAATTACGTCAGTTCCCTTGGTCTTTTTGGGATATGTAGGATTGGATTTTGAGGTCATGAAAGGGGATGATGTCGCGGCTTTTAGGAGCGGGCTCCCCTTCATCGGCTAGGAAATTGGTTTTCCTGTGGGGGCAAATGGGAAAAATTGTCTAGGTCTCATTGCTGGAATCCAGGGACCAAACGGGCCAGACTGGTCTCTTCCCTGCTTTAACCCTCCCTTGGCCACCCGCCCCAAACACGCTACTGCCGAGGAGATGGCTCGCTCCCAGCGAGAAATCTCCATCTCCGAGTTCTTTGCCAAGAACCGTCATCTCTTGGGTTTCGACAACCCACGCAAGGCCCTGCTCACGACCATCAAAGAGGCGGTGGACAACTCCATGGATGCCTGCGAGGAAGCGGGCATCCTCCCGGAAATTCAAATCGAGATCCTGCAATTGGAAGATGATCGTTTTCGGGTTGCTGTAGAAGACAACGGGCCTGGCATTCTGCAAGCCCAGATTCCCAATATTTTTGGAAAACTACTTTATGGATCCAAGTTCCATAGTCGGCGGCAGTCTCGTGGCCAACAGGGCATTGGTATTTCTGCAGCTGGTTTGTACGGGCAAATGACCACCGGCAAAGGTCCGCGGATTTTTTCCAAGGTGGTGCGCAAAAAGGCATTTTCTTGTGAAATTCAAATGGATTTCACCAAGAACAAAGCCCTTCTGGGAAAAGAAAACGATGCGCCAGGTTGGAATTCCAAGCATGGCACTCGATTCGAGGTAGAGCTTGAAGCGACCTTCCATCGTGGCTTGCGTTCCGTCGACGACTATGTGAAACAAACTGCAGTAGCCAATCCCCACACCCGAATTTTGTATTCGACGCCTGACGGAGAAACGCGCATTTACGAGCGAACCGTCAAAAAGGTTCCGGACCGGCCCGCGGAAATCAAGCCTCATCCCTATGGGGTTGAACTGGGTGAACTCATGAAAATGCTACGCGATACAAACTCGCGATGGCTCATTGGTTTCTTGCAGGAGGAATTTTGCCGCGTAGGTCCGAAAGTTGCCAAAGAAATCTTGGCCAACGCCAAACTCTCAGAGCGAGCCTATCCTTCGCGTATTGCACGCGACGAAGCCGATTTGCTTTACCGGTCTATCCAGAAAACCAAGATTTCTTCGCCGCCGACCGACTGCCTCTCCCCTATTGGAGAAGCTCGCATCAAGGAAGGGCTCATGAAGGAATGTGATGCCGACTTTTACGCCGTGGCTACCCGGCCACCGTCGGTCTATCGGGGCAACCCTTTCCAAATTGAAGTGGGCATTGCCTGGTCGAAACCGGGGGATGATTTCTTGGTCGTGGACACCCGAGGCCGCATCAAAAAGGCAAAAAAAAAGCGTGGAACTGTGGACACGGAAAATCTTCTCGGTGCGGCAGATGAACCCGTGCGCTTGCTGCGTTTTGCCAATCGGGTACCCCTTCTTTTCCAACAGGCCGCCTGCGGTTTCACCAAGTCCATGACCCAAACCTCTTGGAAAAATTATGGCCTCCAACAGCCAAAAGGGGCCCTCCCGTTGGGTTCTGCTGTGATTTTGGTCCACATGGCCAGTGTTTGGGTTCCCTTCACTTCCGAGGCCAAGGAAGCCATTGCGGGTTATCCGGAAATCCAGAAGGAGGTCAAGTTGGCCCTCCAGGTTGCAGGACGCAAACTCGGTGTTCACATTCGTAAGGGCAAGCGGGTGGCCAGCGAATTTCAAAAACGGAATCACATAGAACAATATTTACCCCATGTCGGACTCGGAATCCAGGAGATCCTTGGTTTTGACAACGAGGAGCGGGAAGACATGGTCGAGAAACTTCGGGAAACCATGGAAAGCACGCGAAAAATCTAATGGCCACCAAAAAGAAGGCAAAAAAGAAGGCAAAAAAGAAGACTAAAAAGTCGAGTAACCGGAAGAAAACAAGTGGCAAAAAAAAGGGCGGCGATAATCTCGCCCAAATCGCCTTGGATTCCATTGCTGAAGTTGCCCGGGACGTCCATTCCTTTGCTACGAGGGGCAAGTTGCCTTCTCTTACGATGCCGCAACGCAACCTCGCCAATGTTCGTTACGACATCAAGACAGGCTATTTCGAAATGGCGGGCAACCTCAAAACCAGGACTCTAGACGTTAATTCCGTCAAAACCTTCGCTCAAACTCTGCGACTCATGGCCTTGGCAAAGGAAATCGTGGAAAGCCAAGACATAGCGACCAAGCGGGAAGCTTATTACGTATCTAAAAATTGGGGTGAAGCCAAATTCAACGAGCAAAGGGAATCCGACACGGTATTGGACGACATCGAGGGCATGTTCTCCCTTAAAAACATCACGCGAGAAGTTCTTCGGTTTATCCCGGAAGAACACGGTGGCTCCCTTGTCGGACCATTGGTCGTCATTGACCGAGATCCGGAAACGCACGACCCCATTCGCTCCGATTGCACCGCCATGGGTTCTGGTGCCTATACCATTCCATCTTCAGTGGATCATTTGGGTTTGGAGTCCACCGCCTCATTCGTCCTCGTGATTGAAACCGGTGGTATGTTTCAACGCCTCAACCATCACCGCTACTGGCGCAATGCCAACTGCATTCTGGTGGAACTCGGTGGCGTTCCAACCCGGGCCACCCGCCGCTTCGTCCGGCGGCTTTCGGACAATCTAAATCTTCCTGTTTTTGCTTTCGTGGACTGTGACCCCTACGGCATCTGCAACATTTACCGAACTTTGAAGGTTGGTTCCGGTTCTGCCGCCCACGTGAATGCTAAATTTTGCGTCCCCAAGGCCTCTTTTCTTGGGGTTACACCAAGTGATATCGAGGAATTCGGACTTCAAGATGCCACCCATCCCTTGTTGCCCGTGGACATCAAACGGGCCAAGGACGCCCTTAAGAATGACCCCTTCTTTCAAGCTCAGCCAAAATGGCAACGGGCCATCAAAAAGATGCTCAAAATGGGCGTGCGGGCTGAGCAGCAGGCATTCGCCAAATGGGGCCTCAATTTCGTTATTGAGGAATATCTGCCGGCGAAATTGAAGAAAAAGAAGGCATTTCTTCCGTAACTATCTTTTCATAAACGAGTTACGAAAGACTCGTTAAGATTAGGTGGTGAATCGGCCGAAAAGGGGGTGTGAACTCCTCGCGCTGCCACCAAGGCTTCTCCCTGATCGAGCTACTGCTCGCCGCTGCCATTGTCGTGATGTTGGCTGGGATGGCCATTCCGTCCCTGGGAAGCACTGTTGCCGATGCCGAAGTTTCAACCCTTCGTCAGGAACTGCAACGGGTCCGGACGGCCGTGGATTACTACGCCTTTCAGCACGCGGACCAATTCCCGGGTTGGGACGGAGATAGCTGGAACGAGACGGCCTTCCGCAATCAATTGCTGCTTGGCACGAATTCCACTGGCCAGTGGGCCCCGGTAGGAACTCCCGGTTTTGCATATGGACCTTTTTTGACGGAAACCATGCCCGTCAACCGCTTCAACCTCCTGGACACAGTGTTGGTGGTTGCCAACAGTGCCATCTTCCAGGGTCCTACGAATCAAACTGGCTGGGTGTTCTTCACCGACAGTGGTGAATTCAAAGCCAACTCCTCAGCCACCGCGCCGGACGGA
>CAYXFZ010000017.1:2139-13767 GCA_964464385.1 uncultured Planctomycetales bacterium | reverse complement strand
GTTTACGAACTGTGAAAGATCCATTCCAAAAACGTCCCTTGCCGGCATTCATCGCCGCTCTGTGTTTTGTGCTCGTTGTTTCGGCAGCCGCAACTCTTTTCGAAGAGTCGATTCTAGTGGACTCCTTCAGCGCCAAGAGTGACTTGGCGGTGACGAGCTTGGCCCACTCCAACCAGGATTCCTAAAACCAAACGTGAAACTGATCACGCGGACTTCGCCCATTGGTGTCCACTTTGGCGCCTTGGAAACTCGTTTTCTGCAATTGCAAGGAAATCTGGGTGGATATTGGGCGGTTCGTTCCCATACTTGCGTCTCCGCTCGCGGCCTAGGCCGCCAGGCGGCTGCAGCGGATCAGATTCAAAGCCGAATTCGTTCCCTGCGATTGCGTGGAACCGATGCTGTCCTTGCTCTGGGTGGAGATGCCGTCTCCGTTTCCTTGGTTCCCGTGGATTCGGCCAATCGTGGCCACGTCGGCGAAGCTCTGCGAGAAACCGCCGCAAGATTGGTCCGGGATCCGGAAGGTCTGAGTTACCGTTACCTTCCCCTGACTGGAGATGAGAATGTATTGGACCGTGAGGAATACTTGCTCCTGACCGTAGGTGCAGCGGAAGTCCGGCGTTGCACCAACGCCGCCGAGAGTTTGGGTCTTCGCCCTGTTGGTCTGGAGATGTCCGCCTTTCCAACAGCACGGGCTCTGCAGGCCGTCCATCAAGGGGAAGAAGATCCCTGGGGATTCCTGCATCTTGGGTTCACGCAATCCCTTTTCGGCGTCGTTCGAGGAGGAGAAATCCGTTTCCTCAAGCCTCTTCAATTGGATGGAAGGAGCTTGTTCGAACGCCTGGATTCCGCCTTGGGCTCGGTGGAGTCCATGGATACGCTGGCCTTCTCCGACTCCGAATCCGAATCCGAATCCGAACCGGAAATAGGCCCGGGCCAAGCCACCGTCGCCCTCCTGCATCGCCGTGCGGTTGGCCGTGCTGTTGAGGTCCTCCACGGCATCCAGAGCGAAACGGAGTCCTTAGCGCAAGAGGTGCGAGCCTGCCTACGCCACTTTTCAACGCGGAATAAGGGCGCTCGCCTCTCTGGGCTTGAGTTGACCGGTTTTGGAGCTTCGTTGCCCGAAGTGGAAAAGGCGGTGGGTTCTGCCCTCAACATGCCGGTGGGATTGGCTGCTCCATTCTCCGCTTTGGGAATCCGAGCCCCGGAAGAAATCCGGGATGAAGAACATTTGTGGTGCGGCGCTCTTGGTTTGGCCATGCGAGGTTTCGTTTGAAAACTGCCGATTTCCTGCCGGAAGAAGCCTTCCTGGATCATTTGGATCGGCGCCGTACGCCGATGCGAATTGCTTGGGTCGGAATTTTCGCCACTCTTTGCTTGGGCGTTGCACAACTCCTTTCGTGGCAATCCCAGATCTTCGAACAACAGGCCTTGGACAGCCTGCAACCCGATGAAGAGGTCCTTGTGGCTCGAGGGGAGATGTCCCGAGTGTTCGTTGAAATGAGTACCATTGCTCCTTATCTTGATCCTTTGGTCTCTCATATCGAGCGCCCCACAGCCGCTTGGTTGTTCGCAGGTTTGTCTGCCGCTGTCGGCCCAACTGCCTCGTTTGAAACTCTGCGCTGGTCCGTGGACTCCAAGACAGGAGTTCAGTTGGAAAGTACCGCCTTAGTCCAAGACGACGAGGCCTTGTTGGGTTTGCCGGGTCGTTTGCAAAAATTCACGGGCTGGCCCCGAGCCCGGACTCTGCGCACGGAACTGGTGCCTGAAACTGCAGAAATGTTGCGGGTGCAAATCGAGGCCTCTCAACCCCTGCAGCAAGGGAGGAGTTCCCGATGAATCGCCGCAAATTCTCCTTTTGGGCTGCTCTCTTTCTGACCCCCTTCCTGGTCTGGTTGAGTTCCGTCTCAGAGTCCCAACACCGTTACCAAGGAGCCAGAGACCTTCTTCAAAACTGGGAAACCCGCGCTTTGGAAGCCAACCGGAATCTGCGTGAGCGAGATCTCCTGCTCGATCGCTGGACCGATCTCCAACCCATTGCTGAAGATGCATTGGTGGATTTGGAAAACGAACTCAACCCTCTGTTGGTGCAAAAACGGGCGGTCGTCACAGCACGTGAGCTGGGAATCCAAGTTACGGTTCGACAAATCCTCAATCTTGAAGGAACCCATCCTTCTTGGACATTGCAGGCCGAAGCGGATTACGAGAGTCTGGTGCGTTTGGTGGATCGCTTGGAACGCGGCCAACTGCGGGCACGGTTCCAAGAAGTGAGTCTGATCCTCCCCGATGAAAATAGCAATGCAAGTGTTCGCCTGATGGGGGAATTTCAAGTCCCCGCATTGCCTCCCACCCCCGAAGAGGCAGGAGCATGAACGAATCCGTCCAAGTCCTGAAAAAGGAACTCTTTGCCAGCAAGGGTAAAAGTATGGCTTTGGGCTTTTTCCTTCTGGTTGCGGTCTGGACATGGTGTGGCATCCTCTTTGGCAACGAGCCGGAACCCAGCCCTCCGATGATTCCCGGTGTGGACACGGACCCGATCCCGATGGGGCCGATCGCGGAACCGATTGCCTCCTCCCCGGAAACCCAGATTCACTCCTTTGACGAGGCCTGGGAAAGGCTCCGCCAATGGAGCGGTCCCCTGGGTTTGGCCGCGACCCAAGCCGAAGAATTGGAGGTCATTCTCCCTGGAAACCCACCCGGGGACGAAACTTCCTACAAACCAGGATTGCCGCAACTCTCTGGAACAGCACTACTTGGGCCAGTTCGATGGGCCTTTCTGGATGGCGTTGCTGTTCAGGAAGGACACCGTTTCGGCCGATATTTCGTTGGGGACGTCCGGCCACGTGAAGTCGTGCTCTTGGACGGCACCCGTTCCTTGACTCTGCGCATGGAATCCTGGAATTCACTTCCGGCGCCGATCCGCACCACACAACCATGAAATCCCTCCTTCCTGCACTGCTCGTAGCACTTGTGACTACGCCCGTGGTTCTCGGGCAAGAGCCGAGCATTTTGCCCGTTGAAGAAACGGTCACCATCAACTTGCGCAATCAAGATCTCGCGGAGGTGTTGGAAATGTTCAGCGCCAACTACGGTCTAAACCTCGTTTATGGCCCAAACGTTCAGGGCACGGTTTCTCTGAACTTGAAGAATGCTCCCGTTCGCGAAGCTCTGGAACGGATCCTCGCGGCAAACGGTTTCCGGGCAATGGTCGAAGGTCAATTTTTGACAGTCGTTCCTCTGGCGAACGAGGATGGAAGTTTGATCGCCACGACAAAATATGAACCTCTTGTTCTACGCCTGAATCATTTGCGCGCAGAAGAAGTGGAACCCATGATCAAGCCGCTTTTGGCCCCCGGCGAGACCTTGATCGTTGCGCCATCCGCCTCTTCCGGTTTGGACAGTATGTCGGAACTCGGCGGCAATGAACTTGCTACGGGAGAAATGATGCTCCTGATGGCCTCTGCGGAAACTCAAAAACGCATTCAAACCCTGCTTCAACAGCTGGACACTCCTCCGCTGCAGGTTTTGGTCGAAGCCACAATCATGGCCATTTCTCTGACGGATGATTCCACTTTGGGAGTGGACTTCACTGCCCTTGGCGGCATTGATTTTCAGGCCATGGGCGGATCTACCAGCGTGACGGACGGCTTTACGGGTGCGAATGTCGGTGGATCGCAATTGCAGGACTGGTTACTCGGCCTCTCCCAGCGTGGTTTCACGGACCCCAGTGCAAGTGGCCTTCATGTCGGCATTCTTCGCAATCAGGTCGGCATGTTCATTCACGCCCTGGAGGACGTCGGCAATGCCACGGTGCTCTCCAACCCACATGTGTTGACTCTGAACCGACATGCCGCACAAGTTCTGGTCGGTCGCAAGATTGGTTACCAGACGACGACCACGACCATGACCACGACGGTCCAAGACGTGAATTTTCTGGAGGTTGGCACCTCGCTGTCTTTCCGCCCCTTCATTAGCGAAGACGGTTGGGTGCGCATGGAGATTCATCCCGAGAACTCCGATGGTTCCATCAACCCCACGACCGGTCTGCCCGACGAAAGTACAACGGAGGTTTCCACCAATATCCTGGTTCGCTCTGGGCACACCGTAGTCATTGGCGGACTCATGGAAAACTCTGTGGCGACCACCGTGAGCCAAATACCGGTATTGGGCAACATTCCCTGGCTTGGAGCGCTGTTCCGCCAAGAATCTCAGTCCGAATCTCGCACCGAGATCATCGTCATGCTGACTCCTCACATCGTCGACGAGGAGGGCCTGGACCGCCGTGCCAACGAGGCACAACGTCGCTTTGCAGCTGCACAAGCCCGACTGACGGCATCCCATCACGGTTATTTGCGTCCTTCCTACGCTCGCCGCATGTACGTGGAGGCCACTGACGCGTTGGCCAGTGGCAACGCCGAGTTGGCTCTGGCCCGCGCCGAATGGGGTCTTACCGCCATGCCCGCAGATCCCGACCTTGCCGCATTTGCGGAACACTGCGCTCGTCAACTTCAATCAAAAATTGAAGAAGATGATGAGCTCCGAGAGTCCTTGCGCTTGATCGAAGAAATGGAACGCGGAGTCCAGCGATGAAACCGGTCCTTGCCCTCTCTTGCCTTTGCCTTCTAGCCACTTCTTGTTCCTCCACGACGACGGTCAATGGCCTAGTTGTAGATTTGCCGACCGCACCAACCCCGGGTACTCCTTCAGCCTGGAGTGAATCCCGCGGGGAAATATTGCGTTCCTTCGCTTGGCGCGCCTTGGAAAGGGACATGATCCCAGAAGCCAAGCGCTACTTGCGAGAAGCCTGTGATGTGGATGCGAGTGATGGTGCCAGCCATTCTGCCCTCGCCCGCCTTTACCTTTCCGAAGGGGATGTCCGTGCATCCTTGGCCTTCGCCGAAAAGGCGGTGTCCGCCGACCCCACCGATCCTTCGGCCCACATGGTTTATGCCGCCGCTCTCATGGAAAATCGAGAGCCTGAAGCCGCTGGCAATGCACTGCGTCTCGGTTGGCAACTTTCGGGCCAAGACCCTTTGTTGGCTCGTGCCGTGATGACACACCATGCTTCCACCGGCCAGGGTGAAACCGCAAACGACTTTGTCGAACATCTCTTGACTGAAAATTCTGAAGAAGCGGTTCATTGGGCGATTGCCGGCGACCTCTACTTGGCGGAAGGCCAACTAGATGCTGCCGCTGCTGCTTGGAGTGAGGCCTTGACCCGCAACTCTGATCTTCCCGCTCCCCGCGTCTTGGCTGGCCGGCTGGGATTGGATCTCTCCGCTGGAGATCCCGTGAAAGCCGCGGCTCTCAAGGCAGAAGCGGCCGGGGATTTTTCCGCCGCCGAGAGGTTGTTCCAATTCCTCGCCGAAGCTGGCCATAGTGACGCCAAGTCCATTGCTGGACTCGCACGGGTTCTTTCTTCTCTGGGTAGGCACCAAGAAGCTCGCTTGGCCTTGCGCCGCTTGGCACCCGATCAACGAACATGGCGTGAACAACTCTTGGACGCGCGTTTGTCAATCCGAGAGGGCCGGCCAGCGGCCGCGCGGGGCATTCTCCTGGCCTTGCTGGAAAGCCGCCCTCAGCTTCGCGCTGCCCGTCTCTTGTTAGAGCATCTGCAGCAAAAAGAAGGAGGACGAATGCAATGAGCAAAACCCTCCCACATGCGCCCGCTGTATCCAGCTCGGACGCCCCGGCAGCGTCCCTCGGCCTGCCGGCAATTTTGCATTTCAGTCGACGGCAAGACCTCGAACAAATTCTGAGTGCCGCCCAACATTCCAGCTCTACCGTCTTGAACGCCTCCCGGGTGGAAGCCATCGACTCGGATGGACTTCAAAATCTGATCGATGGGGTTCGTGAACTTCGCGAGGCCGGAGTGGTCATCCAAATCGGTTCCCCATCCCCCACCCTGGACGGTGCCCGCCTGGCGCTACGCCTGCAAGAAGAATTGCCCGTGGATCCGGCGGAGCAAATCCAGACCGGAAGCGAGCATCTGGGTCAACCCATCGGCGGTATCCTCGTCGCTCTCCAGCGATTGTCGGGTGAAGATTTGGAAAAAGGGCTCCTTGAGTCGGAAAACCAACCTGGGCGCTTCCTGGGCCAAATCCTCATCGAGTTGGGCTTTCTGAATGAGGAAGACCTTGCCGAGGGGCTGGCACTCCAACAAGGTCTTCCCTGGCTCCGCCCGGTGGAACAACGGCTTCTGGATGTCACCCTGGAGCATGGGGTTTCCCTGTCAGATCTTCGCAACCACCAAGTCCTGCCTCTCTTGCGAGCCCACGGCAGAATGGCCGTTGCTGTGGCTGATCCTTCCGACGTCTATGCCGTGGATCTCTTTCGCCAAGCAACGGGAATGCAGGTCATGGTTTCCGTGGCTTCTCCTGGCGAAATTCAACGTGGCCTGGACCTCTGCCAAAAAGCTGCAGGCCAAGGAACCCAAAATTCCACTTCGAAGGGCGGAGACGCCGAGGATCGGCTGAATCAAGTTCTCCAGCAGGCCATGATTGAAGGGGCCAGTGACGTACATGTCGAACCTTGCGAAAGTGATTACCTCCTTCGATTTCGCGTGGACGGTCGGCTCCATGAGGCCATGCGACTTGCCAACCAAGATGGTCGAGAATTGACGGCTCGCATCAAGGTCTTGGCTGGCTGTGACATTTCGGAAAAACGCCTTCCTCAAGACGGCCGTATCCATTTCCAAGAGGACGGGCGCAACGTGGATCTGCGGGTGAACACAATGCCTACCGTTTACGGCGAAAAAGCAGTGATGCGAGTTCAAGATCGCAATGCAAGAGCTGTAGCCCTCACAGATCTTGGCCTTGAAGGCAAGGAACTGGAATGGTTGCAGGAAGGCATCGCTTCTCCTCATGGTTTGGTTCTTGTGACGGGCCCGACCGGCTCCGGAAAAACCACCACTCTGTACAGCGTGTTGGACGAACTCGTGGGTCCAGAACTGAATGTCTCCACAGTGGAGAACCCAGTGGAACGGGCAATTGCCGGAGCCAACCAGACGCAAGTGAACCAAAAGGCGGGGTTGACCTTTAGTCGCTGTCTTCACTCCCTGCTGCGACAAGATCCCGATGTCATCATGATCGGAGAAATCCGAGACAAGGAAACAGCTGAGATTGCAGTGGAAGCGGCCCTAACAGGACACTTGGTCTTGGCCACTCTCCATACCAACGATGCCACGGGTGCCGCCACGCGGCTCATTCAAATGGGAGTCCAACCCTTCCTCGTGGCCGCCACTTTGCGCACGGTCTTGGCCCAACGCTTGGTGCGCAAGCTTTGCGAGGCCTGCAAACGTCCGGTCTCCCACCCGCAGGCTGTAGTCGAACAATTCACAGATTCCGGATTGGGCCCTGGCCCTCACTTTGGTTCTACAGGATGTGCCGCCTGCCGCAAAACCGGATACGACGGCCGCCAAGGCTTATTTGAAGTGATGCGGGTGGATTCCAAAATTGCCGAACTCATCGCCCGTAACCCGACATCCGCGGACGTTCGCGATCTTGCACTGGGTAATGGAATGCACAGCTTGTTCGACGCAGCTCTCATGCGCGTAAAGCAGGGACAAACTTCCCTGGAAGAAGCCCTGCGCGCGGGAGCGATTTCTTGAGCACAGCCACCCTGACCTCCCCAAAAAAAATCTCGGACTCCGCCGAAGGTGGCACGATCCGAGTCGGTTCCTCGCGCCGAAATCGTGATTCGCAAAGTTTTCTTGTGGATCGTCGGCTCAGGCTCAAGTCCAAAGAGAGCTTGCACCTCATGGTGCAACTCCGGGCCATGTTGGCCGCCGGTGTGCCCTTGCTGGGTGCACTGCGAACCCTGCGCGAACACGCAGCGACACCCATGTCCGCCAAAGTGTTGGAGCGCATCGCATCCGTCATCGAAAGTGGGCGTGACCTTTCCCAAGCATTCGAAGGATTGCCCCGCTGTTTTGATAGTTCGGCAGTGCATCTCATTGCCGCCGGCGAAAAATCCGGTGCCTTGGATGAAGCCCTACGCCGGGCCGCTGAAATGAAGAGCAGACAGATCCAAATGTCGGGAAAAATCCGAGGCGCCTTGGCCTATCCCTGCTTTCTTTTGACTCTGACTGTGATCATGACTGTCGGCATTCTGGTGCTTTTGGTTCCAAAGTTCGAAGGATTGCTCATGTCTCGGCCTGAACTTCTCCCGGACACGACTCGTCTTGTGTTGGCTTCAAGCACATTCCTGCGGGAATCCCCCTGGTTCGCCATTGCTGTTGGTATCAGCTTTCTTGCCACGGCCATCGCTCTAGCCAAGAGTCGGACTTTTCGCAGAAGGGCGCTCGAAGGGTCCTCCCACCTTCCCGTCGTTGGAGATCTCATTCGCAAGACATTCATCGCTCGATCGGTGAATGCGCTGGCCATGACCTTGGAGTCGGGAGTGCCCATTCTCACGGGTTTGGAGCACTGTTCAAAGGTCGCCGATCTTCCCAGCCTGCGGGCAAACTGGGACAGTGCTGCTGCTGCAGTCCGGGACGGCCGCCCCCTGCATTTCGAGTTGGCCAAAACAAAATTGCCCCCTGCCTTGGTGCAGATGGTGGCCGCTGGAGAATCCAGCGGTTCCTTGGACGTCAGTTTGCGCACGGCGTCGGATTTCCTGGACCGTGAGACCAACGATGCTCTAGAGGTATTCACCAGCCTTCTAGGGCCGATCACCGTGGTCATAGCCGGTTGTCTTGTTGGCTTCGTGGTAGTTGCCCTGATGACTCCGATTTTGGAGATGGCCAAGTTCGTGGGTTGAATCAATGCGACACGACCTTCGCTCGGGTTTTACTCTTTTAGAATTGGCCATTGCCGTTTTCCTGGTGGCCTTGATTGGAGTAGCGGCCACCAACGGAATGCGCACCAGCTTGCGCGCCTTAAGTGGCGCGGAAATCTCTTCCTTGGCCACATCGGCTGCTCAGGAATACCACGAATTCACTCGCGCCCTGGACTTGGATTCTCTGGATGCTTTGAGCGGCTCTATGGCCGCACCCGTGATGGGCAATGGACAACCTCTACCAGGTGCCAGCGCTCTCTCGCTGGAAATCCAGATCTTGCCCGTGGATGATTTTGATCCGAATCAAACGGTGGTGGGATCTGCTTCGCGTAGCCGATTGGTGACCCTCTTTTGTTGGTACGACGAGCGCGTCGTCCTGGAGACCGCATGGCTGGCCACCGAACATTGAGCCCCACGCCCATGCTGTATCGCTCCATTCCGATGCTTGGCAATCGATTGCGTTCGGGTTGGTCTCTCCTCGAGGGTCTTCTTGTGCTCGCCATTTTGGCCACCATGACTGCTCTTGCCGTCCCCGTTCTAGAAAACAATGAACAGGCGACGCCGGCAGTTCGTCGTTTTCTGGCGGATGCCGTCCGCGCCCGATCCTTGGCCCAGTCCTCTTGGCAAGAAACAGAAATGAAATTAAACCCCTCGGCGGGGGCCTGGCGCGTTGAGGGCAGGGACGGCACCGTTCATCCTGGCCCACTGGCCGATGCTTCGGGTTGGACATCCTTGGGAAAAGGTGTTTCCTTTGTGCCATCCGGCAAGACTCCCTCTGTTTTTCGGTTCCAGGCAAATGGGCGGGCCACTGCCAAAGCTGCAATCTGCATTCGAGCCGGGAAGGCCACTTGGCAAATCACTTTGGATGAGTTGACCTCCACCCTGACCGCCGGCCCTGTGGGTAAATCCAAATGAAGCGTTTCTCCAAAGGGCAACTTTCTGCCTTCACATTGGTGGAAATGGCCTTGGCATGCACCATCGCCATGATTCTGATGTTCGGTGCTCTCTACTCATCCAGCGAAGGATACGCCGTGGTTCGGGAAGGAGACTCCCGTGTCCACACCAGCCTGCGGGCGCGTCGAACTCTGGACCGATTTTTGCGAGATTGTCGTTTTGCCGAAAATTTAGAGATCCAAGGAAACGCCAAACAGGGCTGGGAAATCACCGTGCAGACCCATGGGCCTCCCAATCCCAATATCCTGATTTACACTTGGTCGCCGAAAAAGGGATTGCTAAAAATCTCCGATGGCAAAACAATCCAAACCGCCCTCGCTGGACTCGTGAGTTTCGACCTGTCCTGGCAATCCTTAGCCGGGGAATCCGGCCCGGAAGTCCAGCAAGTCACGGCCAAATGGGTCGTCACAGTGGACCACGGCCTGGAGGCCGGTTTCGTCCCCTCCTCCGCGACATTGGCGTTAGG
The DNA here is from genome assembly GCA_964464385.1 of uncultured Planctomycetales bacterium. Lineage (GTDB taxonomy): Bacteria > Planctomycetota > UBA1135 > UBA1135 > UBA1135 > CAYXFZ01. The sequence continues at coordinate 3,572 of CAYXFZ010000017.1, read as the reverse complement.
TGGCTCCACACGCCCCTACTGAACCCGAACGAATAGAACAAACAGAAGTGTCCGGGGTGAAATTGTCTGTTATTTTAGTTCGGGTTTGTTTCGATCTTACCGATAAGGAAGTATGAGGCCGGCGCGCATGCACAATCGCCCGTTTCACCGCCCCCGGGAACGGGGAGCGGTGCTCTTATTGGTATTGGTTCTAGCAGGCATTGTGGGGACACTGGCCGCAAGTTTTCAGGCCTCCATCCGCTCCCAATTGAAGGTGGCTCGTCAGGACGTCGGTTCCCTGCAAGCTCAGTTGGCCGCGCAGTCCGGCCTCGAATATGCGGCCCGCCAACTTTCTCTGAACTCGGAATGGAATGGAACCGGCCCGCAGGGGATCCACCTGGAAAAGTTTTCCTTTCAGGTCAATCTGGATACGACCACCACTCCGACCCTGACCTCCTCCGGCTCCTCGGCCAAGGGATTTGCCCGCCTCGAGGCGGAGTTCCAGGACAACGGCCAACTCAATCTGCAAAATGTTGCTTTGGCCATGATCGGGGCGGAGTTGGACTTCCAATCCGTCCAGATCGTTGGAGAACTCGTAGTTCCCGACAAGATTGGCATCATCAGTGACTGGGTCAACAACCCTGCCGGTGGCGGGGCCTGGGTCCCAGGGGGTCCGCCGGTTCTCGGCAAGATGATCTTGGCAAAAACCCATGTCACAGAAACTCTATGGAAATATTCGGACAAAATTTACTTGCACTGGAAAAAGGACGAAGTGAAAACCGATGATCCCATCCGCATGCCCGCTTGGAATTTGGATGAGTGGTTGGTCCCTGCTGCCAACGTAAAAATTTTCGACCACGTCACCGCCTTGTCCAACATCAACATGAAGGAAACCGCGGTATTCCTGCTCGACCCTGGCGACACTCTGACCCTAAATCAATGCAAACTCCTGGGTGGAGCCGTCGTGTGGTGCGAGAATAGTTGGAATCTTCGGGCTCCGGTTCGAAACGTCGTTGAGATCTCCAACTGCAAAATTGGGACCAGTTCCAGAACGCATGTTGGCCTGATTGCCCCGGCTGCAACCATCACGATGCCAATTTCGGGCGGAGGATCCAAGATCCACGGCCTTTCCTACTGGGGCCGGGGGGAAGCACTCCGCAACCTCCTGATTGACGGACAGTTGTTCGTGGTGCAGGCCATGCATGGCCTACGTAATTCCAAAATCATTCTCGACAAAAACCTGGCTGGAAAGGAATCCCATGGGATCAAAGTTCCTGGGGGCGGTGGCGGCGTATCCCTGACGCGCGTTTGGGAAGCCTACTGAGCAGCGTGCAAGATCAGCTTGCCGCAGGGCCCGTTGCGCTTGGGCTGGAAGGCCGGATTCGATACCAAAAGGTGTCGGGAGGGCCCGAAAGTTGAAACAGGATTTCACCACGCAGTCTTTTGGTGCTGAG
>CAYXFZ010000017.1:0-2129 GCA_964464385.1 uncultured Planctomycetales bacterium | reverse complement strand
GGGTCCAAGATTTCCATCTGGAGCAATAGGATAAACTCGCATGCGGGCTGTTTGGTTGCGCAACGCAAAATCACAATCGAATGTTTGGGCTCGCCAAGGGAGGCTGGCGTCGGCGGGGACATCTACGTCACCGATAACCGTCAACAGAATATCGGATGACCTCTTGAGTGCCTTGCCATCCAGGGAAACGGCAACAATGACGCCATAGGGAGAGCGGCAAGAAATTCGAAATCCTGAAAGACTTAGCTCACCTCCTGCCAGATTTCCGGCCACGGCCTGAAAGGCCTGTGTGTCCACGGTGTAGATTCCTCGCGACCAATCCCGAACCAACTCCCCCGTATCCGAAGTAACGCTTGTAGCGGAGGACCCCAACAAATTGGTGGCTGGATTGTTGACCACCAAATCCGAAGATGTGGTGGATCCTGGAACAGGGAGCCAACTCAAACTTGGGGGTTGGGGCAATTGGATGGTCAGCTTGTGAAGTTCCGGTGCGGTGCGAAGCAATACGGAAGTTTCCACGGTAAGATGTTGATTCCAAGCCGCGTCACCTGGAGAAAAGACGACTCGGGTGCGTGCAGGAGCAATCATCCCCTTGCGGTAAGCGAGAGCAACGGCAGGCTGAATTGCCATGAGCGAGGGATCGGAAGAAGCCCCGAATTCCGTTGCCCGGATCGGTTCTAGGAGGGGGGTTTGCTGGTAACCGTAAAGAACTGCAGCGTCCCATCCCTGGAAGGAGGCTTGCGCAGCCACGTACAAGGCCGCGGCCGCACGGTCACGCCGGGGCCACGGCACATTCCACTCGGAAATGGTGAGGGGCCGATCCATCAATTGGGCGGATGCTGCACGGTGAATAAAATTGGGGGATACGGCAGGATCTTGAGAAAGGAAATCTTGTTCGCCGTAACTGTGTGCGTCCACAACATCCCCCAATGAAAGGGAGAGCAAGCTGGACAAGCCCATTCCGGCCCACCAAGATGTCGGCACGGTCATTCCAGCCCAACCAGCAGCACGAAGATTGGATTGGCGAGCGAGAAAAAATTCCGCTTCAATATCAGCCAGCAAAAGTTTGGTGGAGCCAAGTCGAGTCGGGCTCTGCAGAGAGGATTCCGAAATCCCAGTCTCTTCGGCAAACGCAGAAGCCGCAGCCAAATAATACTGGCGGTGTCCCGGTTTGTTGGCCGCAGACCCAAAGACAGAACCATGGTGCTGCGTAAGGTCATTCTCGTTCGTGACCAACAGAGCGACCAAGGCCGGATCCTTGCCCAGAGTCAAGCCCGTGTGTGGGTTGACGTGGGCCATAAGGGCCGAGGAAAATTCATCGAGTAAAGAGCCAAGATCAGGATTGAGATAGGTGTAGCCGCGCCCAAAAGCAGAGTCCCCATCCTGCATTTCAGAATAATTGTCAATATTGTCTCCCGTGCGAAAGGTACGACCCACGTGCATATCCAACCATAAATAAACGCCCTCTTGCCTTAAACAATGAATCCACCAATCCAGGTCGGCCAATCCTGATGGACGTAGCGTTCGAGAATCTCCACCATCGGCAATCAAGGATCCACGAACCCAGCTGGCCGAATCCAGATGGAAGAGGCGAACCAGATTCCAACCCGAAGCAGCGATTCGTTTGGCGTGCTTTTGCACGTCAGCTCGGTCTTGACCAAAGACTGCATTGGCAATGACATTCACTCCCCAAAATCGAGCTGGAGTCCCATCAGAGAAGACAAGTTGCTCGCCAGATGCTCGCACTGCACCATGAAGCCCAGCTGGCTTCTCATTAACAAAGGCAAAGCCAAGATCCACGGGGGTTTCGTCCCATACGAAAGGAGCGGGCTGAACGCCCGCTCCGGTGGAGCCCGAACCCGTGGATCGGCCCCCGCCTCCTCCGCGGGCAGAAGAATCCCCACCTCCTGCGGAAGCGCCCGCGGAACCGCCACCTCCGGGACTGGAACCACCCTCTTCGCCGGAACCAGGAGGTTCTCCTCCACTGGCGGAAGAGGTAGCGACCGGGAGAACCAAATCCAGAACAATGACCTCGTCCGCGCCCAAGGTAAGACTCAATTGATCGCCGGAAAGAATGACGTTGGCCGTACTCTCATCCAAAACCGTCAACATCGAGCCAGGCAATCCTT
>CAYXFZ010000016.1:23887-33118 GCA_964464385.1 uncultured Planctomycetales bacterium | reverse complement strand
CCCTGCACAAGCCGAGCCAAGGTTGCCGAGTTGGGTTCCTCCATATGCAGGCGAGCGGGAAGATAAACCCAAGGATCGAACACGAGAAAATCCACTCCGCCAGGAGCCGCTAAAGAAAAGGATTGTGAGCGGCGAGACACCCACACCCTTTGCTCCTTCCAATCTCCCGCAAGAGATTGCCAACGCAAATCCAAAGGAAAGCGAAAGGCCCAAGGGGTTGCCGCTTGGCTTAGGGGATTGCCGCCAGGATCTGCGGCAGGGTGTTCTTGTTCGACACCAACCTGTAATTGGTCGCCTTCCGCCGACCAGGACAGTCGCAATTCGGGATATCCCACTCCCTGAACCCACTGACGGAAAAAGAGACCCATATCGGGCGCCCCTTCCCTCTCAAAAGCATGGCGCAGAGCATCACTCTCCACGGAAGTCCAAGCATTCGCCCGCAGGTAGCGAGCAACCGCAGCCCGGAAGACCTCTTCACCCGCCCAACCGCGCAAAAGTTGCAAACGGCTTGCGCCGCCCGGATAAACCGTCCCATCAAAAAAGAGATCCATCGGTGCGCGATATTCTTTTTTGACCAAGGCGCGACGGTGGTCTCCAGAGCAGGCCGCAAGATAGGAGTCCACGGTGGACCCCATTTGCCACAAAAAATCTTCTTCGCCCTCGGAGTGACGTCCATACAGTAAAGTGAAATATGTGGCAAAGCCCTCATTCAGCCAGATGTGTGGCCAACTGGAGCAAGTGACGATGTCCCCGAACCATTGATGAGCAAGCTCATGGGCCACGGTTGGCCACGTGGGTCGCGAAATTTGGTCCGCCGACAACATGGGCCTTCCAGCCGTGGTTGCCGATACATTTTCCATGGCGCCAAAGGGAAAACCACGGACGATGGTTTGAGCGTACTTGGAAAATGGATAAGGAAAATCGGTATAGCCAGAGAAGAACTCAAGAATGGCGCCTGTGCGAGCAAAAGTGGCCATTGCGGCAATTTCATCCCCGGGCTCGGCCAGAAAATACAATGGGACTCCAGCCGCGGAATCCTGCAAAGTAAAAAATTCGCCGGCGGCAAAAGTGAAAAGATAGGGAGGCATGGGATAATCCAATCGCCAGTGGACGATTTTGCGTCCGTTCTCTAAGAGCTCCACTTTGGTTTGCCGACCAGCAGCAACGGAAGTCCATGAGGCAGGAATGATGACCGCCAAAGAATGGGTTGCTCGGTCCGCAGGAGAATCGTTGCATGGAAACCAGCGGCGCGCGTCCTCGCACTCACCTTGTGTATACACATGGGCAGGCTGATCTACTCCGGTCACGCCGGGAGTTTCAAAGAAAAATCCAGCCGCAGGGGTCGTAGAGTAAGAAATTTCCAACCAGCCCTTATCGCCGGGGCGTAACCAATCCGAAAATTCGACCTTGAGAATTTGACCGTCATAGACCCAAGAAGGCGAAGATCCGCCTGCTGTCACTTTTTCGATCGTCAAATCCACGGCATCCAAAAGGATTAGATGGGTCGGCGTCAAAATTTCAAACTCCACGCGCACCACGCCGCGCAATCGACCCACATCTTCTTCAAGCTGCAATGCCAATTGATAATCCAAGGCATCCCAAGAACGAAGGGGGCCGGCGTGAATGAAAGGCGAATCGGATTCGTGGAGTTTTCCGACGGGCACAACACAGGATGCCAACAATGTGGCAAGAAGGGCGCGGGTAAATAGCGGAGCGCCCGTCAAAGCCGATCAGGATCCGGTTTTAGCAGCGGCCTCGGAAGTCGATTCGTTGGGAGGAGTGGTTTCGTCAGCCTTGGGCTCGAGCACACCTTCCCACCAGCCACGTAAAACACCGCCATCGGAAGAACCAAAAATAACTTTGGGAGGACGCCAGTCTTCCTGTTTGGCATGGAATTCTTCGACCATGGTGCGCAATTCTTGGCGAGCAGACTGGTGCACGAGGGCGCCCAGAACAGAGCATCCTCCCAACTGAGCCATGCGGGCACCAAACATTCCTCCGCTTCGACCGGAGGCATTGAACACCTTGACAAAATCATCCACGGGTTCCAGTTTGAGGCCGCACTTTTCTTTCAGGGAGCGTTGGGAACTGCCCATGCAACGACCTGCTTCAGCAAGGAATGTCTCGCGGGTGGAGCGCGTGTAGTCGTTGAGATTGCTGACCATGCGCCGCACGCGACCACTTTCGCGACACTCGTGCTCGGCGCTGGCGCGCAGCCGGTAACTTGCGTCTGGGTTCACAAGAGAAGCCGTCTCTTTGTTATCAGCCTTGCGGCGAAATTGCTGCAGCCAGTCCACGGCCTTTTCAGACGCGGGCACGTGATCCTTCAGGCCATTTTCAAAGTCGGACGGGGCAACTTGACCCCAACTTCCGACTTCGGGTTCGTCCTGTGCTGACAGGGCCTTGTTCAAATGAGCCAGAGCCATCTTGGCCGCAATGCGTGGAATTTCCCGGGTTGTGGGGGCAGTGCGGTCGGGATAACCCAAATCCACGGCAGCAGCGGAGCACTGGGGAGGGATGGGAATCCAATGCATCCCGAGGTCCACGCCATGCTCAATTTGCAGAGCACAGTTGGCGCGCCCAATCGAGCTGGTTAGAGCATCCCCCAGGGGGATAGGATCATCCAGGACTTCGCGGAATCCCTGAACCACGGCGCGAGCCACGAGAACGCCATCCACTCGTTTTTTTGCCAGGCCGGTAGAACCCTTTAGGGCCAAGGCTAGAGAAACGCCAAAGGCGGCGCGTTCGCCATAACCAATTCCCTCGGGGAGGCGGCTCCAAATCACAATATCGAAGCCTTGTTTCGGCGTATTGAGCTGGCGGGTGCGCCGCAATCCGAGCATGACCGCCAGCACCCGCATCATCCAGAGGTCTCCGGGCTCGCAAAAGATCTGCTTGAGAACGGCAAGGCTGCGAGGAGGGCCCTTCTTGGTGTAGAGGACATCAATATCACCCTCCCACATTTTTTCGCCCCCCCAGGACTCCGGCAAAAGACTACGAATGCGAATTTTGCGGTCCTTACGCATCTGAATTGCGGTGTAAACCGACCTCGAGAGGGGCACGGTCAAGGCCGCCGTCCCGGCTGCTTCGCCCGGGCCACCCAGCAAGTTGAGGCGGCCAGGAGCCCTGGCAAGCCACATAGGCTCATCAAGACGCAGGAAATCGCTCGCTTCGCTGCTCAGCAGGGCGGCGAAGGGCAAAAGGCTGGAATGGAGGGCGGGCTGAGCCACGATTCTGTCGGATTCTAGCAACGTTTTCCCTCCAATTCTGGGGTATCCTTCGGATCCCGGTTCGCTAAACCCCGGGACCTCGGATCCCATGCAAAAAAGCCCTTTTTTCCTTTTCGCCCCCGCCCTGTTGCTTCCTCTGGTGAGCTGCTTCCAAAGTTCCTCGGACTCAGGGACGGCTACTGGTGGCGCCACAGGTGGTGGCGGACTCGGACCGGTCTTCAGTGGCGTCATTTCCGCAGACCCGATCTCGAACAGTTCCATTCTCGTGACTTGGGCCCCCGCCGTGGACCCCAACACGGGTCTTTCTTCTGGCTTGACTTACCGGGTCTTCCGCTCCAGCGATCCAATCTCCGTCCTTGGAAATGCTGAGGCCACCTTCGAGACTCCCCCGGACGTCACTTCCTTCATTGACGAATCCCTTGCCCCTTTTCCGTTCTCCGCTGTTTATTACCGAGTCGAGGCTCTGAACTCCAGCGGCGCCATTTCCTCCAACTCGGTCGTCACTTCAGCATTTCTCCCCTCCACCTTTCTGCCGGGAACGGTCTACTACGACGTGGATGTCGAACCATTCTGGAGCATGCAATTCTCCAATGGCGCGCCAAACTGTATTTCGTGCCACGACGGATCCATCCAGTCCTTCGACCTGACTTCCTACAACGGCCTGATGACCGGCGGTGGCACCGCTCAAAACCCGGACACCTTCATCATTCCCTATGACGGCGAAGGCACTTGGAACGAACTTGTCTTTCGCTTGGTTTCCAATCCGTTGGAGCACATGATTTACTGGCCCGTTGCCTCTGAAATGGTTCCCCTCAAGGACAGTTTGGAAGCTTGGGTTCAAGAAGGTGCGTTGAAAGATCCGGACAGCTTTCCTCCGATCTTCCGATTCAGCGACGTCACCAACGCTGGCAAGTACCACGGGCGCTTTGTGGATTTCCAAACCGCCGAAGTTACTTTCTTTCACGCGGATGATCCAGAAAGCTTGCCATTCTCCGGAAGCACGGCCGGCCAACTTGAATACCTCGTCTTTGCAGGCCCGAACAGCGCCAATATCGACTGGCTGAATCCGGTGGCCAGTATGTTTGGCCTAGACAACATCGCAAATCCAAGTATGAGTCAGACATTTACTTGGACGGATAGTAGCTTGTCTATGGTCGTCAAGGCCCTGGATCCAAGCGGACGCTTGGTGGAGGTGCCCGACGTTACAGACCCTTCTTATCTCGACCAACTGGCACTTCGTCGACGCAACATGTCGCTGGGTGAAACCGAGATCACCCTGAATCGCTAACGGGTCATTCTTCCTCTTCGTCCTCGATGTACCCGAGGGCTTGTAAAAGAGTGGAGATTTCCTTCCCGCCTACACGCACTTTTTCGACCACTCGAAAACCGCGCGAACGGAAGGCTTCCAGTTTGCGCACGAGATCTTCGACTTCGGCATTGTGTTCGGGCCAACGGTTGTCCTGCTCCTTCCAATCCGTGTCCAAGTTGTAAAGTTCGGTTCCCTCAGGACCAAAGATGAGCTTGCGGTTCCCTTCAATCACCGACCAAAGATGCTGGGGGGCTGGAGACAACTTGAGGCGATGAGAGAACACAGGTCGCGAATGAAAGGCCGCGGCAGCCCAGCGGCGGTCCAACAGGAGAGGGAGCAAACTCATGCCATCCAGGCCACCTGGAACCTCCACGCCAGAAAGAGCAAGCAGGGTGGGCAGAACATCCACGAGGGAAACGTTGGCCTCAACAAAGGACGGAGTGTCTTGCCCTGGAATTCGCACCATCATCAAGACCCGATTCAGTTCACTGTAAAGTTGAAATTCATGCCCACTTCCTCCGTGATCCCCAAACTCTTCCCCGTGATCTGAAACGATCACGACGATGGCGTCTTCGGCCCAACCAAAGTGACCAAAAATGTTGGCAAGATGTTCATCCAAAAAAGAGATTTCGCTGTCGTATCGGGCAACCGGTTCACCCAAGGGAGAGTCCGGTTTTGCATACCAAGGAGCCCTCTTTTGATAGGGAACATGGGGATCCATGAAATGGAGATAAACGAAGGCCGGCTCCGAGGAAGCAATCTCCTCCGCCCAGGAAAACACGGTTTCCTCAACCTTGGAGGCATCGTCCTTGCGATACAACTGAAAACGATCAAAGCCACGGTCCATGCCAATCTCAGGGCCCACATTCAGGTTGGTGACGATTCCAAAAGTGCTCCAGCCTGCCTCTTTAAAAAGTTCGGCCATGAGGGTGACTTCCTCCGGCAAGCGATTGAGGGGAAGAACATCCACGGAAACCCCGCGCTGTTCGCGGCGTTTGAAGGCCATAAACCCTTCCAGGATTCCATGGCCTGTTTCTCCGGTGGGGTAAAGGCCAGAGAAAAGAGACGCCACGGCAGGCGCAGTCCAGCTCGTCGTGGAATAACAGCGGCGAAACACCGAGGCGCCATCCGCCAACTCGGCCAAGAATGGGGCCGGCTCCTGATCGTTGCCGAAGAAACCAAGGTGATCGGGGCGAAGCGTGTCCAGGAGAACAACCACGACGTCACGCTTCGAGTCCAATGTTTTGGATGGAGGATTGGTCGCAATTTGGGGACATGCAACAAGAACACAATAGGCCAACATCATGGCCGCGAATTTTCCTTTTGATATTCCACCTTCCAGGCTTGGATCTCCTCCAAAAGAGCGTCCACCATTTCCTTTTCGGGAACAACTCGAACCTGCTCTCCATTGCGATAAAGAATTCCCTTGCCGCCACCTCCGGCAATACCAATATCCGCTTCGGAGGCTTCGCCGGGACCGTTCACAACGCAACCTAAAACGGCAATCTTAACCGGGACATCTTCGCCATCGAGCCGTTTCTCCAGCTCGGTCATCAATTTCTCAAGATCAATGTCTATGCGGCCACAAGTTGGGCAAGCAATCAGCTCCGGGCCAAGAGTGCGGGCGCCGGCGGATTTTAAAATGTCGTAAGCCACCGGAATCTCGGCGACGGGATCCCCGGTCAAAGAAACACGCACCGTGTCACCGATGCCATCCAGGAGCAAAGCGCCGAGTCCGACGGCCGATTTCAAAGAACCATACCCGGGACGACCCGCCTCGGTGACGCCAAGGTGGAGCGGCACGTCGTTGCTGGCGGCAAAAAGGCGATTGGCGGCAATCACGGTTTGTGTGTCAGTGGATTTCAATGAAACCAAGTAATTGCTAAAGCCCGCCTCTTCCAAAGTTGCACAGTGGCGCAAAGCAGATTCGACCATAGCCTCCGGCGAAGGCCAGCCATGTTTTTCAAGAAGGTCCTTCTCTACCGATCCGGAATTGACACCAATGCGCAAAGCAATCCCAGCATCCTGTGCGGCTCGCACCACTTCCAACACTCGCTCGGTCGAGCCAATGTTGCCTGGGTTGAGGCGAACCTTGTCCACACCGGCCTCGATGGAACGCAAGGCCAATCGATGTGTAAAGTGAATGTCCGCAATCAAGGGAACTGGGCAAGCGGCACGGATCTCCGGTAAGGCGTCCGCGGCGCGGTCATGATTGACGGTCACCCGCACCAACTCGCAACCGGACTCAACCAAGGACTCGATTTGGCGAATGGTGGCGGGGGCGTCCTCGGTTGCAGTCGTTGTCATAGACTGCACGCGAATCGGATGCCCAAAACCCAATTTCAGAGCTCCGATCTGGACGGTGCGTGTATTCCGGCGTTTCATCCTTCTTTGTCTGATAGAATACGAGGGAGGCCGTCCTCTCGCTGGCCATGTTCATCTCCCTTCTTTTTGCTCTTCAGTTGGCTCATCCTCAAATGGGCACCAGTTGGGTCCAAGAAGTTTGGCGAACGGGAGGGGCCGCCTCATTCGACAGTTTTGGCGCCGCCATGGTTGCCTCCGGCGACCTCAACGGGGACGGATCCCCAGAGCGGGTGTTTGGCTAGCCCGGCCTGGACGGGAGTGGCATTGGGTTTGTCGGCGCGGTCCACGCCCTCTCCGGTGCAAATGGGCGAGTTTTTGGACCCGTTTGGGACCCCCTGGTAGTTATCAAGGAAGCCAATGCGGTTCCTTGATTCCAACAATTTCCGATCTGAGCGGCGATGGCTTGACGGATCTGATGATCGGTAATTCCTCTCTGTATATCGGTGGTAACTCGACGCCTAGGGGAATTGACCTCCTCTCTTGGAGAGATCGTTCGCTGAATTGATCCCGGGTAGGAATGGCCGCTGTCCTCCAAGAGCCCTTCGGTCTATCCACCGTTGCGGTCCTTCTTCAGTTTCTTCCCTGACCCGCCTCCTTGCCAAGGTTAGGATCTTCCCTCATGTCCACTGCCGGACCCCGCGACATTCGTTACGAGTACCTTGCTGGAACTCTGCTCCGTGAGAATCTCGATCCCGATCCCTTTCGCCAGTTCGGTCGCTGGTTCGCCGAGGCCATGGAAACTGAGGGGCCTCGTGCCAACGAGATGGTTGTGGCCACGGTCGCGGAAGATGGCTCCCCGGATGCCCGCGTCATGTTGCTCAAGGGATTGGATGAGAAGGGCTTCGTCTTTTTTACGAATCATGAGTCGGCAAAGGGGCGGCAACTCTTGCAAGACTCCCGCTGTGCCTTGGTCTTTTATTGGGGTAACCTCAACCGTCAAGTTCGGATTCGGGGCAAGGTGGAGCCGGTGAACCGCGAAGAAGCGGTCGAATATTTTCAAGTCCGGCCCCGCGACAGCCAGTTAGGTGCGTGGGCCTCGACCCAATCGCAGCCGATTGCCGACCGCGCCACCCTCGAAACGACCTTCGAACAACAAGCCCAACGCTGGGGGGAAGAAGCAATCCCCTTGCCGGATTTTTGGGGTGGCTACCGGGTCGCCGCTGATGTGATCGAATTTTGGCAGGGACGCGAAAGTCGGCTCCATGACCGCTTTTGCTACACCCGGATCGGGGACGGCTGGGAAATCCTACGCCTGCAACCCTGACGCCGGGACGCCAAGCCAAGCGAGCGTCGAGACACCAAGCCAATCGAGTGCCCGGAGGCTTTTCAGTTGCCGGCGCCGCCCGAAGCCCCGCGGATCGGCATTGGCTTGCGGTCATCATCCACGGCGACGTAAACCACCTCCGCCTCGGTCACCTTGATTTCGTTTTCGGGATGGAATCGGCGGCGGACGCGCACATCCACATGCACCGTGACGGAAGTACGGCCCACTTTCAGCAAAGTGGTGTAAAAGGAAACCAAATCACCGACAAAAACCGGTTCCAGGAAAACCACTTTTTCCATCGCCACGGTCACCACGGCCACCGCGGGATTGACCTTGTGCGCTTCTTGCACCCCGGCGAGGTCAATCTGGGCCAAAAGAATGCCGCCGAAAATACTGCCTGCAGCATTGGTATCCCGGGGCAATAGGGTAATGCGGAGGGTCGGATCCTCTGGGCAGGGAGGGGAGTCGGTCATGATGGGGCATTATCGCCCAACCCTGGGCATTCCCGCGCACTCCTTCCCAAAAACCGCAAATGGACCCGCTTTCCCACTCCTTTTCTGTTTGGCACGGGATTTGCCCTTGTCTGCCCAGGAATACTCAGTTTGGGGTTTTTTGCTCCCTCAATCCTGATGTTTCCGAAACAGGGGGTGCCCGGCGGTTCGCTGCCGGGCATTTTTTTTGCCCTAATAAACCCGAAACAGAATAACAGACAGAAACACCCCTGGCTAAACGGGCAGTTCTTCGGGTTCGGGTTCCACTTGACGGCGGGTGAAATCCCGGACTTCAGCAAGGTGGCCCGTAAAAAAATGGTCCGCCCTAGGCACAATTTCAATCCGGCAGCCGCGCTGACGGGGCTCATCCAGGGCAGCGAGATCGGCGAATTGATCCCTTTCGGCGACGAGAAACGAAGCGCGGTGCGGCCACGTGTCTTCAGGCCAAGCGTAGAAGGCGGAGGGCCAAGCCACTCCGAGGAAGCCGGCACACGGATCCGCCTGGGCGGCGGCAAGAGCATGGCCCACCCAGGCACCAAAGGAAAAGCCCCAGATAAAGGAAGGAAGGCCGGA
>CAYXFZ010000016.1:10029-23877 GCA_964464385.1 uncultured Planctomycetales bacterium | reverse complement strand
AGTTAGGTTTCACCAGCTCCAGCCTCATGTTTTTGGCGAAGGCTTCTGCGCCTTGGTTGGTGAGCAGAACGTGCGGGGTGTGATCCATCACGGCGCGCGCGGCGAGGATGGGATTTTTTAGGGTGGTTACGCCGCCCACTGCGCCGGCCTCAAGGGCCCCTAGGGCGCCGTGCCGCACAACGTTGTTGCGGCGCGTTCCTCCGTGTTGAGGGTGAGGGTGCAGATGGAGCACGGTGGCCAACGCTTCCCCTGCCGGGCGTTCTAGCGTGACGGCCAGGCGGCCACTGGATCCCTCCAAAAAAAATCGCTCGGGCGGCGGCGTAGCGAGGTCGCGCGGCATGGTCCCTCACAGTATGTTCGCGGGTCGTGGAAATCGTCGCCACTCTGCTCGTAGATGTCCCCTTGGACGCCAGCAACTTTCACGGCTTGCTCCTGGATCTCAGCGCCACAGCCCTTTCCGGCGCGATCCAACAGCAGGAATTGAAGGCCTTTCACACCTTCGGCGAGGCTTCGGAAGATCCCAACCCCCGAGAAATACGCGTGTGTTGCCTCCCGGCCAATACGGCGCCAAGAGCAGCTCTTCGCGAACTGAAAAAGCAAGGATTCTCTCCGGCCACGGCCTTGGAGTTCTCCGCTCCGACCGACCTCGAGTCGCAGGAGGACGCCTGGACACTTCTTGGCGTTTATGCGCGCGAACTCCGCGGCTGGGCCATTACCAACAAGCTAGACTTCGACGAGGCCTCCGAGCGCCTGGGAAGTGAGGACGGCATTCTCCACGCCCCGCTAGGGGGAAAGAAAAAAGGGGTGTTGATTTCCTCCAACGCCCTGCGGCTGTTGACTTGATTCCGTCACCGGCCCCCTGATCTCAAATCAAAATAGCTGTTGGTTTAGCCCGGGATGAAATTGTCTGTTATTTTAGTTCGGGTGTTTTTATGGCGGCCATGTCCGCAGCGAGGGGTGCCTCGAGGATCTGCGGGCGGCCCGTCATGGGGTGTTCCAGCTCCAAGCGCCAGGCGTGCAAGGCTTGGCGGTCGAAACGAAGCATTTGACGATCTTCTTCCGTGAGTTCGCCCTGCAGGTGGCGCAGGAAAACGTCCTCACCACCGAAGTACAATTTGTCCCCCAAAATGGGGTGGCCGATGGCGGCCAAGTGCACGCGCAACTGGTGCTGTCGGCCGGTCTGCGGAAAGAGTTCGACCAAGGTTTCCCCGAGGTGACGCTTTCGCACCCGCCACCGCGTGCAGGAGGGTTGACCATCAGAATCGTGCCGAACTGACATCTTGAGGCGCACCTTAGAAAGGAGAGACTTCCCCAAAGGCAAGTCGATCTCGCCCTCGTCCTCCTTCATTTCCCCGGCAACGCAAGCCAAATACGCTTTTTGAATTTTCCGTGCCTCAAACTGCCGACCGATGCGCGTGCGGGACAGGGGATCTTTGGCGCAAAGCATGACTCCGGAAGTTTCCCGGTCGAGGCGATGGCACAAAGTCGGCACATGCGCAGATTCCGGGAAAAGCCGCCGATGCCGGAGGTGGATCCAGTGAATCAAGGAACCCGTCAGATGGCCGTGCGAGGGGTGAACGCTGACTTGAGGCGGCTTGTTCACGGCCACCACCCAATCGTCTTCGAACAAGCACTCCAATGACGCAGATTGCTGACCGGAGTCCTCCACCTCCTCGGCAGCGGCCTGCGGCGCCGGCGTTCGCAAAATCACTTCCTGCCCAGTCCGCAGCTTCAAGCCATGGCGAATGGCCCCGATCGGTGCCTGCTGGGGATCCTTGCCGGAGCACACCTCCACCCAGCCCTCTTCGATGAAGGAGCGGATGCCAGCGCGAGAGCGCCAAGAAATCCGAGCGGCGAGGAACTGGTCGAGGCGAATCCCATGATCCGGCTCGCCTGCCTCAAAGCGGTGCTCCACATAGGGCAAAGACAGGTCGCGCTGTCCACGACGAGGTTTCTTTTCTTTCCGCACCGAGGCGAGGAAAAGGCCGCGCCTAGAACCGCGCCCGACGACGCATGCGCTCGGCGCGCTTGATGGTTCGAGCCCGCTCGATCTTGGCCAGACGGCGGGTAACCTTGGGCTTCTCAAAAAAGCTGTTGGCCTTCAAGGACTTGAAGATGCCGGAATAATTACACTGACGCTTGAAGCGCCGGATGGCAGCTTCAAGGGACTCGTTGGGACGAATCTGGACGATGACCACGGGATTTAGGGGATCTAAGTCGGGATAAGCACGCCAGAATGGCCTTGCAGCGCCGACAGGGTCGAACATCCTACCCCGGCTCGGAAAGGCCGTCCACCCCCTACCTGCCCATGCCCTCCCCACCTCTTCCAGACCGAAAGCAAACTCCTCACGAGTCCCTCGAGGGAGAAGTCGTGGGCGTGATTTGGCAGGCTGAGGATGGGGATTTTGCGGTCATCCAACTGGCATCTGGGGAGGAGAATTGCACGGTGGCGGGCCCCATTTGCCCGGTGCACGAGGGGGAATCACTCCACCTGCATGGGAAATGGGCCGAGCACCCCAAGTATGGGCGGCAATTCCGTGCCGAGTGGGCCGAGCACTCCAGTCCCACCACCCTGCCTGGCCTCGTGCGCTACCTCGGCAGCGGTGCCTTTCCCGACATCGGGCCCAAAATGGCGGAGCGTCTCGTGGACCACTTTGGCGAAAGGACTCTCGAGGCCCTCGAGGCCGGGGCCGCGCGTCTGCGCCAAGTCCCGGGCATCGGCCCCAAGCGTGCCGCCGCGCTGGCCGACACTTTTCTCCAGGGCCGCGACCAACACCGAATCCTGGCCGAACTCCGCGGCTTTGGCCTCAATGCGGGACAGGCCAAAGTCCTGTTTCAGGAGTGGGGGCCTGCCGCCATCCGCCGGGTGCAGGAAGATCCTTGGGCCCTCATCGCCCACATCCGCGGCCTAGGTTTCGCAACGGCCGAGCAAATTGCAACGGCCGTAGGGATTCAGCCGGACTCCCCTGTCCGAATCCGCGGCGTCTTCCTCCACCTCCTGCGGGAGGGAGGGAACCAGGGTCATGTGTGCCTGCCGGAAACCTTTCTGCGCGAAAAAATGGCCACGCTCCACCTACCGGACGAAGGAGTGCTGGAGGTATTGGCCGAGCTCGCCGAGCAGGGACAGGCCGTTTCCGAATTTTTGGCCGACGAAACTTGGTGGTACCTACCTTCCCTCCATCAGGACGAACTGGACTTGGCCGCCCATTTGCGCCGCCTTCGTTTGGGCAATCCAATCCCGGTCGCACCCCAAGAAGAGGTGTTGCGGGCCATGGAAAGGACCGCCTTCCGGCCCGATCCCAGCCAACGCAACGCCCTGGAAATTGCGCTGCGCGAACCCGTCGCCGTCCTCACTGGCGGCCCCGGCACCGGCAAGACCACTCTGCTCCGCCTCTTCTTGGAAATTTTGGAAGCATCCGGTTGTGGCCCGGTCCATCTGGCCAGCCCCACGGGTCGCGCCGCCAAACGCTTGCAGGAGGCCACCGGCCGGGACGCCACCACCATCCATCGCCTGCTGGGTTTTGACCCGGCGACCGGAGGATTTCGTCACAACGAAGACGCACCCCTTGAGGCCGCCTTCGTCATTGCGGACGAAGTGTCCATGATGGACTTGCCCCTGGCGGCCGATCTTCTCCGGGCCTTGCCGGATGGTTGTCGCCTGCTGTTGGTCGGCGATGCTGATCAACTCCCATCGGTGGGCCCTGGATGTGTGCTGCGGGACTTGGTTGCTTCCGATGCCATCCCAATCGTCCAACTCGAGGAAGTTCACCGCCAAGAGAGTGGGTCGGGGATTTCTGCCGCCGCCCACTCCATTTTGCGCGGCGAAATTCCAAAAACTCAAACGGACACGGGCGGAGATTATTTCACCACCATTCGGGAAGACGCTGAAGAAGCCGCCGAATTGGTCGAAAAATTAGTCTGCGAGCGTATCCCCGAAAAGTATGGCTTGGATCCGCGCAAGGATGTGCTGGTCTTGGCACCCATGTACCGCGGGCCTTTGGGAGTGGACGCTCTAAATCAACGCTTGGCCCGTCGCCTCAATCCTTTGCGACCCGGCGAGGAGGAGGTTGCCCCCGGTAAGTTCCGCATCGGCGACAAGGTCATGATCATCCGCAACGACTACGACAAGGAGGTCTTCAATGGTGACATTGGCAAGGTGATTCGTTGCGATCCCGAAACAGCGACCATCGAGACCAACGGACGCGTCCTGGAATACACCGGACAAGAATTGTCTCACCTCATTGCTGCTTGGTGCGTCACCGTCCACCGCTCGCAAGGCTCGGAAGCACCCGCAGTCGTCCTCGTATTGAGCGGTTCCCACTGGCTGATGTTGCGGCGCAATCTTCTTTACACCGCTGTAACTCGCGGCAAAAAACTGGTCAGCCTGATCGCTTCCCGCCGCGCCATCCATAAGGCCGTAAGCGATGCCACCGAAAATCGCCGCCACGGCCTCCTACGTTACCGCTTGGAGAAATGACCCCGCTGGCAGGAAAACTGATTTCGCTTGCAGGAAGACGGACTATTTTGGTAAGCCTGCTTGGGTTCGAAGGGGGAGGCCGGAGGAGTAAAGGCCCAATCGTTTGCGAATTTGCCCGGACAAAGAATCCTGGTTTTGCTCCATGGCGCGGAAGATCGCTTGGCGAGCCAAATCAGCGGCTTCCTTGAATTTTCCTGCGTTGGCATAGGCGGCGGCCATGGCGTCTAATACGCGGGGATCCGCGGCAACAGGAGTAGCCTGAATCTTGAGGGCTAGGGCCATGGCCCGGTTCGCGTCTCGGATGTTGGGTTGCGGATGAGTGGACAAGATCCAAAGAATGGAGACTTCGGCGGCAGTACGAAAATCTCGGTGCCGCCGGGCTTGTTCAAAATTGCGGAGAGCTTCCTTGGGAAAGCCTAAAGATGCGTGCAATCGCCCAGCGAATAGACTGGCCTGTGGGATCGGGCCATCCGGGTTCAAACGATTGGCGAGTTCGTACTCCTCAATGGCCGAGCGAGCAAAAGAAGGCTTCTTCTCCTGGGCCGCCCGAATACGCCAATAGTCGGCCAAGTTCACGTGCAACTTGACATAGTTGAACTGGATGGCAATCCCTTTTTCAAAAAGAGGCCGAGCCTCCTCCAGTAGCCCCAATTGCAGGAGAGATTGGCCGAGGTTGTTCATGGCCTCGACGTTGTCGTCACCAACCGCAACGGCGTCACGGAATTTTGCCAAGGCCTCCTCACTGTCACCGCGATCGTGGGCGATCAAACCCAAGTTGTTGTGAGCAATGGAGGCCTGTGGGTTGCCCTGCAAGACATTCTTCCACAGAGTTTCTTCGTCTTTGTAAGCAAATCCGCGAGCGAAACTGGAGGCGCCCAGGAGCAACAGCAAAGCGGCGCACACCCCGCGCGACGTAAAACGAAAGATCACCGAGCCCAGGAGAATGACCACCGCCGGTAAGGCATGGTGTTGGAAGTGATCGGCCACATAAGAAAAGCGGTGCGGGAAGACGTTGAGGAACCCGAGAGCAGGAAACAGTACACCACCAAAGATCAGCGAGGCAACCAAAGGGCCGCGGCCGAAACGATGCCGGCCAAAAAAAGTCGCTGCCAGCCAAGCCAGGGCGGCCAAGGGCGCCAGCCAAGCCAACCAGTCAGCAGGGTCAATCTCCCAGCGGGGATAGATGAAGTTCAAGCCCAGGGGAAGGGCGGCCTTGCCTGCGTAAAACCAAAGGGCTCGACCAGCGATCAGGCAACGGTCCGCAATTCCGGTATCCCAGGCCGCGCCCTCGGCCCCGACATGGGCCACCTCGGCAACGGCCGTTTGCCACCCCATCCATCCCCCCAGGGCCAGCATTGCCAACAGCGGTGCCCAGACAGCGGTCGGCAAGGGGCGCCTCCGAAACCAGAGGAGCAGGAACAGAACAGCGGGCAAGGAAGCCACAACGGTTTTGCAAAAGAGAGCGGCGACAAACAACAAAACGGATCCCAGGAGGGCTTTGATCTTTCGATTTTCCGCCCAAGACAAGAAAACTAGGGCCGACCCCAAAGAAAACAACAAGGACAACACATTTTTTCGCTCGGTCACCCAGGCGACCGATTCAACATTGACGGGATGCAGAAAAACGGCCGCCGCCAAAAACCAGGCACCCGCAAAGCCAAGTCGCAGGAGCAACAACCACAACAGCACCGCACCAGCGGCATGCAAGAGAACATTGTCGAGGTGATAGCCCAGTGCATTGGGGCCTCCATCGACATCGTCCCCCCAAAGGCGGCGCTCCACCCAAAACGTTGTGTGCACCAACGGATACCATTGCGGGAGCGAGGCCGGTTCGGTCCAAATTTTGCGCAGGCCGTCCTCGGCCACCAAAACAGGATTTTCCGTGACGTAATCATCGTCATCCCAAATCCAGGCATTGGGAAGGGCGGACGAGAAGGCGGCGAACACCAACCCGAAGAGCAGCAATCCCTGCTTCATTCCGCCTGCAGGAAACGAAATTGCCCGCCCGGCAAAAGATAAAGAATCACCATGCTGCCACCTTCAACGGTCGGAACGTGACGGGACCCGGGCTCGTAAATGGTCCAACCCGGGGGATTTCCGTCAAAGGTGGGGTCTCCCTCCAGGGCAAAGGCCAAATCAATCTCACCAGCAGGGTGCTCGTGGAAAGGACCCGCCCCATTCATGCAAACAACGTCGGCGGAAAAGTCTCGTGTTTCCGGTGCTTGCTTGAACAATCGCGACCACTGCATGGGGGCTTCGCCCTGATCGCAGAGGCTTCCTGCCTCCAGTCCTTTCCGAAGGGCCGTGCCCAAGCGGACGACAAAGTCGCCCTCCACTGGGAAGTCAACCTCCAGTTTTTGCCGCGCCTCTTCCGGCTTGGCGAGGTCGAGCTTGGCGCAGAAATCCAGAAGAGGACCCAGAGTGGCGAGATCAAGAGCCATGACAACGGCATCCTAGCCCGGCGATTCCAAGGCCAGAACGGAAGATTCAAGGGTCCTCGTGCGCATAGCCCAATTGGTCCAGCAAATTCTGTTCACGCAAGTTGAGGACCCGTGGTTCTAGATCCGGAAAAACGTCCCGCGCCAAAAACTCTTGCGCAAGCCGCTGCATTTCGAGCGCCAAGTCAGGTTCCTCCGGTAAGCAATTTTTTTCCTCCCCCTCCGAGGACTGCGTATCCCACAGGCTTTGCAGCTCAAGTTTGCTGTCTGCGATGATACGGAAGACTGCCTTCCAGCGGCCCATCTGCAAGGAGCAAGCTTGGGGCATTACTGAAAATATCGGCCGCAGTTGATCGGCCTCTTCCACCAAATTACGGCCATCAAGGCCAATGGTGGATAACCCGGCCAAGGCCAATAGCGTGTGCGCGGCCTCCAAGATTTCCACCGATCCGGCAAGCTCCACCCCTTCCGCAACCCCAGGACCTGCAAGAAGGAAGGGAACTTCCAACTGTTCGGCGTGCAGAGAGGCTCCATGTTCAATGAGGCCATACTCGCCCAACATTTCTCCGTGGTCCCCGACGACTGCCACCAAAAGGGGGCGATTGCTGGTCGTGGCCGCGGCCAACAGCTGACCAATCTCTTGATCCAACTGCTCCACTTCCCGCAAGTAAAGCCGCCGCAAAACAGCAGCCGACTCGGAATTCGAACTCCTCCCGGAAGCAAGATCTCGGAGATCTTTCCGTAAGGAAAATTCTTCTTCCGGAGAGACTTCGCTACCCACCGGTTGATACGGGGCATGGACCTCCATGTAGTTGACAAAAAGAAACCACGGCCGAGAAGTTTCCGAAAGTTCCCGAACCGCAGCCACCGCACGAGCGGTCGTTCTTGGTCCCTCCTGGTCATGGAATCGCTGCAAGCGGCGGGGGTGTGGATAAAGCAGGCGCCGCAACGCCTGGTTGACCGGTATTTCCAAAATGCCGCGGCCCATCCAACCCAACCAAGTCCACTCCGATTTCCAATCCAGAAGGAGAGGCCAGGTTTCCACCCGGGTCAAAGGATCCCAGGAAGCAAAGCCAGTCGAAACTTCCATGGCATTTTCGGGAATCAAGCTCAACATGGGATTCCCAACCACCGCGTGTGTTTGCCAACCAGCCTCGCCAAATCGTTCGGCTAAGGTCCGCATCCCCCACCGCGTGCGCAACAGTTCGGTGGTTGGCCAGGAGGAATAGTTGCTCCGCATGCCAATTTTTTCCGCACTCAATCCTGTGAACAAGGAAAGGTGGCTGGGCAAAGTCTGGTTGGAAGGAGTAATCGCGGAAGCGAACCACATACCACGAGCACGCAAACGATCCAGATGAGGGGTAGCAACTTCGGGATCCAGGATGGCATCCGCGCGCAGAGTGTCGGCCACAATCAGGAGCACCGAGGGCGCTTGGGGTGGCGCAGCAGACCAGCCCTGAGCCGAAGCCTGCGCCCCAATTTGGGGCGGAGCTTCCCAATCGAGCGGACCCCTTGGGCCATCCAGGAACAGGGCAAGCACGGGAATCGCCAAGGCGACCCAACCCATCCGGCACAACCCCTTTTCGTCGAAGCGAAAACGGTCATGCAGCCGACTTGCAGTAGCGATCCCAGTAAGAGCCAGAAAAAGGCCAGCCAGCGGGTGGCCGGTCCATCCCGCCAAGCCAGTGAAGAGACCGGCAAGGGCGGCGGCGCCAGGTGGAGAACCACGCCGCCAAATCCAAAGCCCAGCAAGACCGGCCAGAATCAAGTCGCCGGCGAAAACCACGAAGAAACGCTCGCGAATGAGAGGCTCGGGAACTTCCCAGCCAAAGCTCAGAACAGCGTGCAACAAGGAGGGCAGCAAGGTACCCGCAAAGGCGGCGAGGAGCCGAGACATCATGGGTTTTCCGGACCTCCCCCATATCCCATCGCATCCAAAAGGGCCCAAGTTTCCTCGTCAGCCAGCGTGGCGGGAGCTAATTTTTTTTCAGCGGCCAGAAAGGCCTCCATGCGGCGGCGCAAGGCCAATGGAACTAAATCTTCTCCAAGGTCTCCCTCCTCCGATCCGGCCACTGCATGCAGGCCAAGATGCTGAACCGACCCCCCTTCCGTGGAAAGTCGCCACTTCCATTGGCCATCCCAAAGCGCCAACCGATGCCCATCCCGAGCAATGGAAACAGCCGGCGGCGGGATAATGGTGCCCGATTGCAAACTAGCTGCAACTTGCTCCAACCCTGGAGCAAGAGACGACTCGCCAGCCTGAACCCCAGCGCCCCAGAGCACAAAAGGAACTTGCACGAGTTCCTCATAAAGAGAATTGGCGTGATCCAAGAGCCCATGTTCGCCCAAGTGTTCGCCGTGATCTGCCGTCAACAGAAGACGCGTGGGACGGCCGGTCTGTTCCAGCATCGCCAAAATTTCGCCAACGGCACGATCCACGCGATTCACTTCTCCGTCGTAGGCGCTGCGAACCCAATCCAGTGCAACACTGGCAGACTCTTCGTCCTCGGCGCCGAGGGCCGAGTTTCGTAAAGCCCGCTCCAAGTCATCCAAAAAGGGAGGTTGCACTCGGCCCCAAGCATCCAACTTGTCATTCCACTGCTGGGGCAATTGCCGCGCTGGATCCGTGTTTTCAGCAGGGCGATAGGCCGTGTGAGGATCCATGAAGTGCAAGAATAAAAAGAAGGGGCGATCCTTTTTAGAAAAATGGCGAATCAAATGCTGGGCGCTGGCCACAACAGAGGGCGCTGCCCCTTCGGTTGCGACCCGATCCTTGAGGGCAAAAAGTTTGCTTTGGATGCGAGCCAAGAAAAACCTCTGGACCGAATCCGGAAAAAGCCAACCAAACCAGGAGGACTCCTGGGCGAGCTCGGTAAAACGACGGCCCGGGGCTGCCCAGCGGACCAAGTGGTCATCAAAAAAATCGAACCCCCGCTCAAACCCGGAACCTGCTCGCAGCAAACCATTGGCAACAACTGCCCCGGTTTGGTAACCGCGAGCGTGCAAAGACTGGGCCAAGGTGTCCACGCCTCGGGGCAATAGATCAGCATTCGTGCGCACAGAAACGTGTTCCGGTCCCAGTCCCGTCAGCATGGCAACGTGCCCCGGTACGGTTTGATTCGAGGGGGACCGAGCCGCCGGGACCCAACCTCCTTCCGCCCGCAAGCGAGCAAAGGTGGGGAATTGGGGGTCCAAGACCCGGTCCGCGCGCAAGGTGTCCACCGAGATCAGAATGAGATCCGGCTTGCCTTGGGGGGAGGGGATGAGAGTCGGGGAAATCTCATGCAGGACAAACTGGAGATTTTTAGCTGGAGCCAGCCAAGCAGCGAGGGGCACAGCCGACAGGGAAATCAAGATGAGCGCCGGCGCCATCCGCAGTGGCCAAATGCGCCACCGTGCCAGCGGAACGGCCAGTAAAACCACGAGACTCAGCCAGCCGAGAAACAAGCCCTTCCCCAAGAAAGGAAGCCAACCAAGACCAAGGGCTAGGCAAAACCCAGGAGCAAGAGGAAGAGAAACGCGAAGGAAACGGAGAGCAAAAAAAACCAAACCAACCACCACCCCATTCCCAAGGAGAAACAACAAAAGATGATTGACTAGAAACTCGGCACCCAATGCAACTGGATCCGTAAGGGCGCCCACCGTAGCAGAAACGAACCCTCCCGCCAGGAGAGAAGAGAACGAAAGTTCAGGCGCGGGGTCGCGCATGAGGATCTCGAATCAACGCTTACGGAAAGCCTCGATTTCCTGAATCGAGCGAGGAATCGAAGAAGAGAGCAGTTCGTAACCGTCCTCGGTTATGCCAACGATATCCTCAATGCGAATGCCGATGGCTTCGTCGGGCAGATAGATTCCAGGCTCCACGGTAAAGACCATGCCTGGCTCCAGAATCACGTTGTACTTGCCGACGTCATGCGTGGCCATGCCCAACCAGTGGCTGGTGCCATGCCACATGGATCCAAAACCTCGCTGTGCAATCACTCGCGAAGCAGCAGCACCAACGGCAGCAAAACGATTGCCCGGTTTGCATTCCCGAAAGGCGGCCTCTTGAGCTGCATAGACGGCCTCATAAGCCTCCCTTTGGCGCTTTGAAAACTTACCATTCACGGGCCAGGTGCGCGTGATGTCGGCAACGTAATGATTGAATTCGGCACCATAGTCAATGAGGACAACATCACCTTGGACGAGTTGTCGATTGTTGGTGCTGTAGTGGAGGATGCAAGAGTTCGCGCCAGAGCCAACAATGGCCATATAGCCCGGTCCCATTGCGCCCAACTCCAGCATGGTGGAGGTCATCTTCGCTGCAAGTTGCCATTCGTAGTCACCGATCGAAGAACCCTGCATGGCCGCAACATGAGCCAAGCCACTGATCTCGCAAGCGCGGCGCATGGCGGCAAACTCTTCTGGAGTTTTCCGCAAACGAAGGGCGTCCAGGGCTGAAGTGAGATCTCGCACCTCACACTCATAAGAAGCCTCCAACATCCGGGCAAACTGTTTCTCCCGCCAAAGACGGCCATCGAAGGGATCGTTCAATTGAGTTTTCTCGGCACCTTGGAGAGCGTCCCGACTCATCATCCAGTTTTCAGCCGGCTTTTGCTGCACCCAGATCACCTTCTTCTCGACGGAGGCCAAGAGTTTGGTCAATTTCTTCTCGAAGCCACTCCAATCGCCGCCGCTCCGCCTGGCTTTGCCGTCGCCCATGGGCAGGCAGTTGGTAATCCCGGTGATGGCGCGGGCCTCGTCCGGGTCAATGAGATCGCCCTCCCAAATTTCCGAGGCTGGATCCACGGTAGGAGAGAAAAACCAGGTCTCGTTCCGCTCGGGCACCAAAATCATGGCCGCACGCGGCGTAGAAATTCCCGTGAGGTACCAAAAATTGTTGTCCTGACGAAACTCCCGGTAGTCGGCGAGCTTACCCAACCCCCGCACCACGATGAGTCCTCCCTCGACCGAGGCCATCAACTGTTGACGCCTTTCCTGGTGCCAACTGGCGCCAAACAGGCCCTGGCCGCGTCCATCCTCAGGGATCTGTTGGGCGGCGGGGAGAAGAACAGGAAGAGCGAGGAGGGTGCCGAGCATGGAAGGGGAATTCTAACCATGCCGATTCCCTCCACCCTTTGGCGGAAAAGTCGGCAAAATAGGAGAGTGTCGGATGCGCTGTACCTGGATTACGCGGCCACCGCCCCCCCGTTGGCGGTGGCGCTGGAGGCCTTCGCTCGCGTTTCAGCCCAGGCCTGGGCCAATCCTGATTCCCTGCATCGGGCCGGCGCCCAAGCGGCCCGCGAATTGGAGCGGGCGCGCCGCGGCTTGCAACGCAGCCTTGGCGCCGAGGAATATCACGTCGTTTGGACAAGTTCCGGGACCGAGAGCGACCATCTCGGGGTCCAGGGACTGGCCCGTGCCCTTCGCGGGCGCAAAACCAAGCCCGTGCTTCTGGTCGGTGCTGCCGAGCACCCCGCCGTCCGCGAGGCTGCTCTCGCCTTGCAGGCGGAAGGATTTGTGGTCCAAGAAATTCCCGTGGACAAGGCTGGCATGGTGCGTCCCGACGCCCTGCGCCCGCTCCTCCAAAAGCAGGTCGTCCTCGTCGCCGTGCAATGGGCCAATAACGAACTCGGCGGCCTGAACCCCATTCCCGAACTGGTCACCCTGACCAAAACGGCCTGTCCCGATGCGGCCTTCCACGTGGACGCGGTCCAGGCCGCCAGCAAGAGGGCGGAGATGTTGGACGGCCTAGGTGCAGACTCCATTGCCATCGCCGCCCACAAAGTCGGCGGTATTCGCGGCTGTGCCGCCCTGTTGCTGCGCCGCGGGGGGCCGGACCCCATCCCACTCTTCCGGGGTGGCGGCCACGAAAAAGGGCTGCGAGCGGGCACCCCCAATGTTGCTGGCGCTGCCGCCTTTGCCGCCGCAACCCGTTTCCATTGCCTGCGATTGGCGGAAAACCCTCGGCTCTATCACGAGCGCCGGCAACTCCTCTTGAATGCGCTGGGGCAGGCCTTTCCAAACCTACACACCCTCGGTCCCGAAGAGGACCGCGAGATCCAGGGCTCCATCCTGTCCGTGGCCTTTCCGGGCGAGAGGGCGGAACTTCTCCTGCACCAATTGGAGGCTGCCGATATTTATTGCGGTAGTGGTTCAGCCTGCCATACCGGACACTCGGAATCCCCGGTACTCCAAACGATTGGCCTGGACCCCAAGTTGCGGGATTCCGTTCTCCGCTTCAGCCTCGGTGGCGAGGAAACAGAAGAGAGCCTGCAACGCGTGGTTGAGGCTCTCTTGGTGAAGAAAGGGGCGGCCTAGGCCCAGATCAGCATTGGCTGTAGCCACAGGAGTGGCACTTGCAGCAGCCTTCCTCAAACGCCAAGGTGCCGGAACAGGACGGGCACTTGATCTTGAAGGCGCCACCCACTCCGGTACCCAAACGGGCTGCGGGGCGAGGATTTGTCGTCGAGGACAGGGCGGCTTGGTCCTCCGGATTCACCTCACCCAATAAAATGGCCCGAAGACCATTCTTCTCCTTGGTGACGGCAAACTTGCGCAGGGCTTTGGCGAGACCATCGGCCAAACTCATGATCCGACCATCTTTGCTCGGAACCGTCAGCGAAGAGCCGATGCCTTCCAACTGAGAGAGAGCCAAGGCCAAGCGACCCCCACAGCGGAGGAAAAGGCTGATCATCCGGCAGATGGCCTCCAAGTCGGAGTTGGCTACGTCACCGCCCTTGCCAAGTTGGGCAAAGACCTCGACCTCGCGATCCAAGATCGGGTCCACGGTGATCTTGACGTGCATGTTTCCGAATGGGGTTATTTGGCGAACACGAACGCAGGGCATGATCTCTGGCAAGCGGCAAGGGTTGATTTCACCCGAGCCTGCTTGAGCCGCCACAGGACCTGCGGGCTTCTTGGGAGAATTTTCCAGGGCCATGGGTTGCATTT
>CAYXFZ010000016.1:0-10019 GCA_964464385.1 uncultured Planctomycetales bacterium | reverse complement strand
ATAGGCCATGCGGACATCGTCCTCGCTGCACTCATGAGGGAGGTTGATCGTCTTGGAAACGGCATTGTCAATGCTGACCTGCCAAGCCGCCTGCATGAGGATGTGCTCCTCGGGTTGGACGTCATGGGCCGTGACAAAGACATTTGCCAACTCTTCGGGCAAGCCCGCGTACTGGATGGTGCCGTCGGCCAAAGCCTGGTCAATGGCGGAATCCATGTCCGCTTTGGAAACCTGGCATTTCTCCATTGCATTCTTGAAAGAATCGTTGACTTCTTTCATGACCACGGGCTTGCCGTCGGCATTTTTCATCACTTGCCGGGTAAAGGCAAGAGAGAACAGGGGCTCGATGCCGCCGGAGCAACCGGCAATGATGGAAATGGTGCCCGTCGGTGCCACGGTCGTGAGGTGGGAATTCCGGCGCGGGGCGCGACCCTCCAATGCCGGGAGGCTCCCCTCCCAGGCGGTGTAGGGGCGGCGGCCGTCCACCGAAACCAAATTCTCGGACGCCTCAATGGACTGATCCGTCAAGCGCTTGCCAAGAACGCGGCCGACCTCGAAACTCTTTTCGGAGCCGTAGCGGATACCCAATTTGAAGAGTAAGTCGGCAAAACCCATGATGCCGAGACCGATGCGGCGCTCTTGTTCGGCGCGATCGCGGATTTCTTGGATGGGAAACCGATTGATGGAAACAACATCATCCAAGAAACGGGTGGTTTGAGCGACGACTTCGTCAAACTCCTCCCAATCAAATTTGTCTTCCCAGTTGTCTGACTCGGGGCCGGAGGACTTATGGAAGTGGCCCAAGTTAATGGACCCCAAGTTGCAGGAAGAGTAGGGCAACAACCACTGCTCGCCACAGGGATTGGTGGACTCCAGCTCGCCAAGGTTGGGAACCATGTTGTCCTCGTTGGCGCGATCCAAGAAAAGCAGGCCGGGCTCGCCATTTTTCCAGGCGCAGTGGATGACCAAATCCATGACTTCGCCATAGGTCCAGTGCTCGACCCCTTCCTTGGGAGTGCCGGCGGCAAAGGACTCGTAGTCGGCCTCACTGACGCGGCGCACCCCATCCGTTTTCACCAACCAGGCCTTGCGCCCGTCGCGGGGGTTGACCACGACCATGGGCTCTTCTGGATTGTCCACGACCTTCTGCATCCAGTCGTTGGTGGTCGCGATGGAGACGTTGTAGTTGGTCCAACGGGAAAGATTGTCCTTGGTCCGAATGAATTCGACCGCGTCGGGGTGATCGCAACGGAGAACACCCATGTTGGCGCCGCGTCGAAAGGCGCCTTGCTGAATGGCATCAGTACCCGCGGAGTAAGCGTCAATGAAAGAGAGCGGGCCAGAAGTGCGGCCGCCACTGGTGGAGACGATGTCGCCGTCAGGACGAAGACGAGAAAAAGAGAAGCCGGTACCACCGCCAGCTTTTTGAATCAAAGCAACGTGACGGAGCGTTTGGAAAATATCATCAATGCTGTCCTCGACGGGCAACACAAAACAGGCGGAAAGCATTCCCATTTCCCGACCGGCATTCATAAGGGTCGGGGAGTTTGGCATAAACTTACCGGAGGCCATGAGTTCGTAAAAGCGGCGCGTCCAGCGCAAGCCTTCTTCTCGGGACTCTTGGTGCTCAGGCTCGGCCACCGCGGAAGCCACTCGCCAGAAAAGCTCGGTCGGGGTTTCCACAATTTCGCCGTTGACCTTGTCCTTCTTGAGATAACGATTGCCAAGAACTGTTTCGGCATTCTCTGTCAAGTTAGGAACCGGGAGATCGGCGGGCATCGGGTCGGCTTGGTGAGCCTCGGCCTGGGAAATAAAATCGTCGGCTTTTGCGGAGCCCGCGGGACCATCAGGAACATGTTTCACATCCATCTCTTTTCTTCGCACCTCGTTTTCTTGCTGCTAGTGGGGGTCAGGCCCGGGTTTCGCCGAAGGGCGACAGGAGACCCGGGCAAGCCGGGCCGAAGTTACCCCTTACCCGTGCCGGGTTCAATCCTAACTTGCCTCAAGTTTGAAATTGTTTCCAAACTGTGGAAAAAACCCGCTCCACGGAGAGATCCTTACCGCAACGAAAGTGACCAAGAGGGCAGGATCGGTGGCCGTGGATCCCACAAGGACGGCAGTCCAGGCCAGCCACTTCGAGCACCTGATCGACCGTACCGCGTGGTGCAAAACCAAAGGCGGGCACCGTGCTGCAGTAAAGAGCAACGACCGGAACCCCTGTGGCCACCCCGAGATGCATCGGGGCGCTGTCGTTGGAGACGAGGACCTGCGCACGGGCGATGATGGCCGCTGACTCCCGCAGAGTGGTTTCGCCTGCCAGGGTTTGGCAATCGGCGAGAGTGCCCTCGGACTCTTGGCTACCGACTGCCGCAGGAGTCGACACTCGGCGACAAAGCTCCCGCTCCTCAGGACTCCCCACCAAAACGGAGGGCACCCCCCGCGCAGACAGGGCCTGCACCAGCTCTCGGTATTGTTCCTCGGGCCACCGCTTGGTTTCCCAAACCGAACCGGGGGCCAGAACCACGAAGGGAATGGACGGAACCAAGGCCTCCGCCCGAGAGTTTTCTGCCGCCGTTAGAAAGAGTCTAGGGGCGACCCAATCCCCGCCGCCAAAGAGATCAAGATTGCGTTGAATTTCATGCTTGTCCTCGGCGTAGTGAATCTTGCGCGTCCAAAGAAAGGCGGCAGAGGCATTGTCAAAACCAATCCGCTCAGGAATCCCCGCCAAAAAGAGCAAGAGACCGGTTCGCCAGGAGCGATGACTGCAAACGACACGGACGTATTGCCGTCTTCGCAGGCGGCGAGCAAGGCGCCATAAGCCAAGCGGCCCACGATCCTTGCCACGTTTGTCGAAAAGGAGGACCGCACGGAGATCCGGGTGGTTGGCCAAGAGAGGAGCCGCGGCGGGGATCGTCAAAAAGTCCACGGGGGCCCCGGGCCAACGCCGGGTAGCGGCCGCTACCCCTGGCTCGGCGCACAGCACATCCCCGAGAAAGGAAGTGTCCACCAAGAGGGTGCCGCCCGCTTCAACCGTCATCTTCGTCGCCAACATAACCCAACTGATTCAATTCCGACTGCACCCGGGGATCCACCTCTTGTTGCAAAATTTCCGGTGCTAGGGCCTCGTCCAAGTCCCGTTCGGACTCCCGCCAGGTGCGCAGCTGGGCCAACATTGCGTCCAGCTGCGCGCGATGGTCGGCAGAATCGGGACGCATGGGGTCCAGTAGGTTGTGCTCCTCCTTGGGATCCGCCAGCAAGTTGTAAAGCCGAGCGCTGGCCTTGCCATCTCCAGTCTGTCGAATCACGGCCTTCCATTGGCGATCCCAGCGCACACTGAGCCATTCCTGGTATTGGGAAAAACGAAAGCGTTGCCCGCCAAAACTTTTTTCGCCGCGGATCAAGGGCAGCAAGGATTCGCCCTGGATACCGCGCGGCATTTCCAATTCCAGCTGATCCAAGAGGGTGGGCAAGATGTCCACCAACATGACGGGCTCATCCACAACGGTGCCTCCGTATTTCCCGCCGGGAAAGCGAACCAGCAAGGGAACCTGCAGTTGCTCTTCCCACATGCGATTGTGACCGATGTATCCATGATCCCCCAAACTCTCGCCGTGATCAGACAGGATGATCAACATCGCCTTGTCCAGCACGCCCTGGCCACGCAATAGATTCAGCCAGCGACCCAAAAGATCATCCGTCATGGCCACACCCGCGTCATACATGGCATTCAAATACTCCAAATCCTCTCGCGGAGGCTGCGTGCGCATGAAAGCGTCGAAATCCTCTCGTCCACAAAGATTGCCCACCTTCAAATCGCCCTCATACCAAGATCCATAGCGCTCTCGCCATGGCTTGCGCGCCCAATACGGACAATGGATGTCGTAGGTATGCAAGAAAAGAAAGAAGGGATCCGATTCCCTGCGCGCCGCACGCCACAACTCCACCTGCGGCAGAATGGTTTGCAAACCGCGGCGGTATTGCTCGGGCGCGGCCTCATCGTGATCCACGTAAAGATCAAAGCCATCTGCAAACCCAAACGTCCCCGACATGAAACCGCCACCCGTGAAGGCCACGGTTTCCCAACCTGCTTTCTGCAACTCTCCGGCCAACGTAAAGGGAGAGCGAATGTGCACGCCAGCTTGGTGACGATGGCGCAGGGGATACGTGCCGGTAAACAACGAACGGTGGCTGGGACCGGTATTGCTGGACTGAGCAAGGCAATCCGTGAACACCACGGATTCCGCGGCCAGTCGATCCAAGGCCGGAGAGTTGGGATTGACAGCCCCGAAAATGCCGAGGCGATCGGCGCGGCAAGTGTCCAGGCTGACCAGAATGATTGGAATAGAAGCCTTTCCGTCGGCAGATTCGCTTTGGCCACACCCTCCCATCAGGAGGACGCAAAGGGCCGAAAGCGCGGCTCGAAGGGCGGCCTGAGTCGTGGGCACCCCCCCATCCTAACTCGCGCTACGCTAGGCTCATCCTCATGACCGACTCTCGCCCGAACTCCCCCTTGGTTGAAGAAATCGAAGCGGGCCGTTATTGCTGGTGTGCCTGCGGAAAATCCGGCAAGGTCCCGTTCTGCGACGGCTCCCACAAGGGCTCGGAAGTCCGGCCGATCTGGGTGGAAGTCGAGGAAGGCAAACGCGTCGCTTGGTGCCAGTGCGGGAAGTCCGCCAACGCTCCTTGGTGTGACGGTAGCCACGCAGAAGCCACGAACTGAGCAACGCCGTGGGATTGTTTCAAAAACCACCTTCGACGCCGGAAGAAGTTGAGGCCGCCCGGCCTCTGGAGATTGCTCCGGACCAGGTCGCCGAAATGAACGAGGATGAATGGTACGCATCGGCGTATCGTGGTGACCGTTCTCCCCAGTTGACCATTCGAGCCGTCGCCATGGGGGCTCTGCTGGGGTTTTTCCTCGCCTTTACCAACCTTTACATCGGGTTGAAAACAGGTTGGCATCTCGGAGTTGCTCTCACTGCTTGCATTCTTTCCTATGCCATCTGGAATGGTCTGATCCGCTCTCCAGGAATTGTTTGGGCCCCCTTTGGGTTCTTCGGTGCCAAACGCACGCCCATGACCATTTTGGAAAACAATTGCATGCAGTCCACGGCCTCGGCAGCCGGTTATTCCACGGGCGGCACTTTTGTTTCCGCCTTGGCTGCGTTGCTCATGATCTCGGCAACGGACGCCAATCCGGGCGGCACCCATTTGCATTGGGGGGTTTATGCCACCTGGACTTTTTTCCTTGCCGTGCTGGGCGTTGTGTTGGCCATTCCAATGAAGCGCAACATGATCAACCAGGAGCGCCTCAAGTTTCCCTCGGGAACGGCCGCCGCCGTAACCCTGCAATCCTTGTATTCCCATGGAGACTCAGCCGTCCGCAAAGCAAAAGCCTTGATGTGGGCCGGCTTTGGCGGGGCCTTGGCGCCGCTCCTGTTTGAACTGAAATTCCTCGCCGGGAAAACCCTGATGCACGGCGAATCCAAACTCTTCGATTGGATTCCCGCCTTGGGGAAAAATCGGGACTCCGGCGAGGGCTTCAAACTGTCTGACTGGACTGCCGTGTTGGACCACAACCCGGTCATGCTCGCAGCCGGAATGTTGGTCGGCTTGCGTATGACAATTTGGATGATGGCCGGCACTCTCCTTTTGATTTTCGGCCTCGGCCCCGCCGCCTACGATGCGGCCTGGACAGACCCCTCAGGAAATGTGCTGTTTGCCGCCTCTTCGCCCGGCAAAGCCTGGAAGGAAATCGGCCTTTGGTTTGGGGTGCCAATCCTGGTTGCTTCCGGCCTCCTCTCCTTCCTCTTGCAATGGCGCACCATTCTCCGCGCCTTCTCTGGCTTTGGCGGAGACCAACAAAGCGACACCGACCGAGCCGAAGTCCCCGGGGCTTGGTTTGTTTACGGCTTGGCCTTTGCCACCGTTGGCGTGGTCCTGGTTGCCAACATTTCCTTTGGCATCCCCATCCTCTACGGTTGCATTGCGGTAGCCTTAACTTTTGTGCTTGCGCTGGTGGCCTGTCGCGCCACCGGCGAATCGGATATCACGCCCACGGGTGCCATGGGCAAAATCATGCAACTCACCTTTGGCGTTTTGATGCCGCAAAATGCCACGGCCAATCTCATGAGTGCCGGCATTACGGCGGGCGCGGCCTCCTCCAGCGCCGATCTTCTCAATGACTTGAAATCCGGTTATCTCCTCGGCGCCGACCCCCGGCGCCAATTTCTGGCCCAGTTCGCCGGCATCTTTTCGGGAACGATCGCCACCGTCCTTGGGTTTTACCTCATGGTTCCGGACGCAACGCTCCTCTTGGGCACCATTGACCCCATCACCGGCAAGGACATTCCGCCGGAGTTCCCCGCCCCTGCCGCGCAAGCATGGAAGGCCGTCGCCGATGTTTTCCGCACCGGGCTGGACAACATGCATCCCATGCACCGTTATGCCATTGGCGGTGGCTTGGTATTGGGCTCCATCCTCGTCTTGTCCGAACGTTTTCTCCCCAAATACAAGAAATGGCTACCTTCCCCGACCGGATTCGGCCTCGGCTTCATTCTTCCTTTCCAATACCCCATGTCCATGTTTCTGGGGGCGTTCGCAGCCGAGCTCTGGAAAAAGAAGAGTGAGAAAACCGCGACAGACTACCTGGTGCCCATTGCCGCTGGGGTCATCGCCGGGGTCAGCATCCTTGGGGTTGTGGTCAACCTCCTGAACAACACGGTGTTCAAGCAGCCGCTGTAAGACAACAGCCGGGCGCCTCGGAAAATCAGTACGGGGCGTAGGCTTCCAAGTCGGTGGCGAACGGATCCGCGGCGCAATCCTCAGCGGCCGAGCGGTACGCGGCCATCATGAGGCGCATCACCTCGACACCATCGCTGAAGTCCAACTCTGGAGCCGTGCGGTTCAAAAAAGCTTGCACGAAATGGCGATTTTCGCCGGCGTACCCATAATGTGCGGGCTCGTTGGGTGAAATAGGCATTAAGCCTTGCTCGGCATTTTGTTTTTCCACCAAATCTTCGCCAGCTTCGCCGGTCACCTCGCGCGAGAAAAAGACCTTGACGCCACTGTCGGCCAAGTTGACGTCCAGGGAATATTCCGGCCCCAGCAACTCAAAGGTGTGGCGCAGACCCGCGCTGACGTAACACCAAGAGGAAGAGGTCTCGGTCAGCAACTCCTGCCCCTCGGCAGTCCGCCAATGGATGGTGGCACGAGCGAAATCATCGCTCGGCCGATTTTTCCAATCCACTTCGGCGCCAAAGCGTTCCTGCAATTGGGCAGCGTAATTGGGTTGGGTCCATTTCAGCCGCGCGGTGGTAGCACTGACCTTCACTGGAGTCAGGCTGGACCGCGGGGCGCCCGGTTCCGTCAACAACCAACGCGCGGCCTCAATGCTGTGACACATCATGTCCAGCAGAACCCCGCCACCCGCGATTTCGGGCTGCCAAAACCAAGGCGAATGGGGCCCAGCGTGTTCCTCAGCGGCGCGAGCCAAATAAGGCCGGCCCGAAGTTGCAGCGCCACGACGCCAGAGGACTTCCTTGCCGCGCACCAAGCCGGGGGCGAACAGCATGTCCTCCAAATAGCCGGTAGGAACCCCGAGGTCGGCAGACATCGCCTGCACCTCCAAGGCCTCCTTCAAAGTGCGGGCCAAGGGCTTCTCCAGGCATAGGCCCAGCAAAGGGGAAGTGCGTCGGGTCGCGCCGGCTTGAATTTCCTGCATGACCGAAATCCGGGTGTCGTTGCGAGCACAGATCCAGATAGCGTCGACCTGATCCGAAGCAGCCAGTTCTTCCACCGAAGCAAAGGCTTTGGCCTGGGGGCCCACGCCAAGACTGCGGGCCAGTTCGGCCGCCCCTTCGGCGGAAGCCATGGTTTTGGAAGCAATTCCGGTCACAACACAATCCCGCACCTCGATCAGGGACTGCAGATGAAAGCGGGTGATGAAACCACCGCCCACAAAACCAATTCGAAGGGTTTGGGTCATCAGGAGGACTCCAGACTGCGCGATTGGCGCGGGTAAAACACGGCTAGAACCGCGAGACAAGCAATGGCAATGTACATGGGCACAGAAAACAATTTATCGTAACCGTCGATCCTTCCTTCTTGAATTCCAGACCATTCACCAATCACGCTGGTCGCGAACCAAGAGCCAACGATGATCCCGAGACCAATAATGACCAAGTTGAACAAGTTTTGCGCACTGGCGCGAACATCATTGCTGGTCTCTTCATCCACAATCATGAAGGCCACGAAAATGAAGCAACCGAAACAAAGGCCGTGCAGAGCAAGGCCGAAGATCAATCCGGAAAGGCCAACGGCATCGTGGTGCGCGAACAGCCACATCCGCATGGCGTAGGCGGCCAAACCCACCGCTAACAAAGTCTTGCGCGTACAGCGCTTGGCGAACATGGGAATCAGAGCAAGCACAGCAACTTCAGACATTTGACCGATGGTCATCATGCCGCCACCACCAACACCAAAAATGCGATCGGCAATGTCGGCAAAACCAGATCCACCAAGGCCGCCGCGTTGCAGGATGGATAAAAACTCACTGGTGTGCACAAAGTAAAACTGGTGAACGACGCTGATGGGAATTGCCAGCAAGAACAAGGTCAAAAGCGGCTGCATACGAATCGCCCCTAAGGCCGCCATGGTGGCGTTGGCCTGAGAGGCCTGTTTTGCCGGCGGGGTGTGAGGAAGAAACAGACAAAATACTGCCAATAAGAGGCCCAGTCCCCCGGAAAGATAAAAGGCGAAGGCTCGACCTTCGTTCTGCGCCGCAGCGACGATCTCCTCCGAGCCAATCGGCGTCCATTTCCACAGCAACCACTGGCCAACTCCGATCCCGGCGGCGATCCAGCCAATTGCCCCCCACACCCGGACCCGGCCGAAGTCTCGGTCTCGATCGGGAAGATGATGAAAAGCGAGAGAATTGGTCAAGGACACAGTCGGTGCATAAATCAGGCCGTAAAAAAGAGAGACCCAGAGAAAGCCGGAAAACGTCTCGATGCGGGCGAGCAAGAGAACAAGACCTGCGCCCAACAGATGGCTTACCGCTAAAAACTTTTCGGTGGCAAAATAGCGATCAGCAAATTGGCCGGCGACGAAGGGGCCCGCAATCGCGCCAATGGCCCCGGCGGCCAGAATTTGGCCCGTTTGGTCCAGAGAAAAACCCCGGTGTCCCATCAGAAAGGAATAGAGAATCGGCACCCACGCGCCCCAGATGGCGTACTGGAGAAACATCATCAAGGAAAGGCGCTTGCGCAGACCCGGATCCAAGGCGGGGGCATGGGATGTCATCGCACGCCATCCTAGGGACGACCAAGAGTGATGACTGTTACCCTCCCGCCCATGTCCTTGTTCCAAAAGGCCCCGGAAACGGCGGAAGAGGTTGCAAGCGCCCACCCCGGCGAGATTCCGCCGGACCAAGTCCAAAATATGGACGAGAAGGAATGGTACGCCAAGGTCTATCGCGGGGAGAACGTTCCCCAACTCACTTGGCGCGCCGTCCTTTTGGGTTCGGCTCTGGGTTTTTTGCTGGCCTTCACCAATCTCTACGTGGGCTTGAAGGCCGGCTGGGCCCTGGGCGTGGTCATCACCGCCGCTCTGGTGGCCTACTCCCTTTGGAACGCTCTCTTGGCCGCCGGTTTTGCCAGAACCCCCATGGGGGTCCTGGAAATGAACTGCATGGCTTCGACGGCCTCCTCGGCGGGCTATGCCACCGGCGGGACCATGGTTTCGGCCATCGCCGCCCTGCTGATGTTGTCGGCCACCCCGGAAAACCCGGAGGGCGAGCACATTGCCCTCTTGCCGCTCGTCTTGTGGACGGCCTGCCTGGGATTCCTGGGCACTTTGATGGCCATTCCCATGAAACGCAACATGGTGAATCAAGAGCGGCTCAAATTCCCTACCGGAACGGCGGCGGCGGTCACTTTGCAGTCGCTC
Source organism: uncultured Planctomycetales bacterium (assembly GCA_964464385.1). GTDB lineage: Bacteria > Planctomycetota > UBA1135 > UBA1135 > UBA1135 > CAYXFZ01. The sequence continues at coordinate 74 of CAYXFZ010000016.1, read as the reverse complement.
TACTCCGCAGGAAGGATGGCCATGCGGAAGGCCAAGGTTTTGTTTGCCAACGCAGCTTTCGGAGCGCTTGCGCC
>CAYXFZ010000015.1:27123-33143 GCA_964464385.1 uncultured Planctomycetales bacterium | reverse complement strand
AAACCGCCAACTTGTCCGGATTGGAAACCACGTAATTATCGCCATACTCCTGACGCAAAAACTCGTGCACCTGGGCCGTAGTGAATTCGTGGCTGTAGCCAGCATCCACTCGAACCAAAACAGCATCCCCGGGCGCAACAAAGGCCCCGGCTTCGCCCGGATGGAGCATTTTGGTGGCAATCATCTTCTCGGCCATGGTCATGGGCCGCGATTCGGTGGGATTGGGCGGAACTTCAATTGATTGATCGGCAATGCGGCGCGAAAAGGAGAACAAACCGCCACTTTCCAAAATCATGCGCGTGACCGGGTCGTAGTAGTCGGTGAATTCCTGCAACGGGATCTCTTCGCCCGCCTGTAAGCGGCGGATCATGTCCAGATCTCCCATGCATTGGCCCAAGTTGATGTTGTTGCGCTCATGAATGGGCGCAAAAGACGCGGCGAACACATATCGAATGCCGGACCAACGCTCGCACTGCGCCGCCGTTTCGCGGCTGGAACCCGTGCCCTTGCGCTGACCGGAAACAATGGCCTCGAAACCCCCGTCCAAGAGAGCGCGCGTCTCGAAAATCCGCTTCCCCGTGGCATCCAGAAGGCCGGCATAGGCATCCAGAGCAATGTCCTGCGGCCGATGTCGAAAACAGACCCAAGCGGGTGTCATCACGTCGGTGTTGATGTCGCTCAGGAGGTCCTTCGGCGCCAGATCTTCCATGCGCAAATCCAAGCCGTCGTGCAATTGCTGACGGATCAAATCCAAATCTCGCGTCAAAAACAGGACCCGTTTGGAGGGATCCAATTTCACGGATTGCGGAGTTTGCGCCGGGTTCATGGTAGAGGGGCCGCCCCACGGGCGGGTAGGAATTCTAACTCTTCGGCCACACGCTATCCTGTTCGGGATGGAGACCTCTATTCCAACCCCCCCGCCGCTCCTGGCCGCCGCCCACTTCTCGCTCCCCGGGCCGGTCCAGGAAATTTCCCCCTTTCCTGGTGGCCTGATCAATTCCTCTTGGCTCTTGCTCACGGACGGCGCGGACCAAGGCAACCAGTTCCTTTTGCAAAAGATCAACCGCACCGTATTTCAACGTCCAGATTTGGTCATGGCCAATGTGCAGCGCGTCACCCGCCATGTGTTGGGCGAACTCACGAACCGCGGCGAGAATCAACCCCAGGATCATTTCCTGACCTTGGTCCCAACGCACCACGGCACCTCTTGGCTACGGGATGAATACGGCGAAACTTGGCGGCTCTACCACTTTTTGCAGAACACCGTTGCCCGCGAAAAGGCGGACGACGAGAACGATCTTTTTGAGGCCGGTCGCGGCTTCGGCGGTTTTCTGGGCTTGGTCGCCAATTTGCCTGCTCCTCCTCTGCACGAGGTCATTCCAGGATTCCACGACACACCCTCCCGGTTGAAAGCTCTTTTCCAGGCCGCCGATGCCGATTTGTTTGGCCACGCTTCCGAGTGCGCCAAAGAGCTTCAATGGATTCGCGATCATGCCGAGGGTTGCGACCTCTTGGTGCGCGGCTTGGCCGAGGGCAAGCTCCCCTTCCGCACGGTCCACAACGACACCAAGTTTTCCAATGTCTTGCTGGGCCAAGACACCGGAAAATGCGTTTGTGTCGTGGATTTGGATACGGTCATGCCCGGCACGCCCCTCTTTGATTTCGGCGACATGGTTCGATCCATGACCTGTTCGGGAGAAGAGGATGAAACCAATTTGGACAACATTCAGTTTCAACCCGCGCGCTATCAAGCCCTCCAACAGGGTTGGATTGAGGGTGCCAGTGGGGTGCTCACGCCCGCCGAATTGGAGGCTCTGCCCAAAGCCGGGCCGATCTTGGCCCTGGAATTGGCGGCCCGTTTTCTGACGGATTACCTGCAAGGCGATCACTACTTCCGAACCAGCCACGAAAAACAAAATCTGGACCGCGCCCGCGCCCAGATTCGGGTCGCCACCGTGACGCGAGAAGGCTCGCTCGTTGCCTAATCCTGGCTCTCGAGGCAGGGTTTTCTATTGGCGTTGCTCTGGCACTCGAGGCAGGAATTATTCGTGCCGCAGGGCCTCGACCGGGTCCATATTGGCGGCCTGCCAAGCGGGATATAGGCCAAAGATCAAGCCGATCGAAACGGAAATCCCAAAGGCAAGAATCGGCGCGCTCAGAGTCACGATAGTGCGCATGTCGGCCCAGTATTCGACGGCTGAAGGGATGGCGACGCCGACCATAATGCCGACTAGGCCGCCACCGACGGACAACACAACGGTTTCCACCAAGAATTGCAGCATGATGTGTTTTTTCTTGGCCCCCAAAGCCCGACGAATGCCGATCTCGCGGGTGCGCTCCGTCACCGTGGCCAACATGACGTTCATGATGCCGATGCCCCCCACCAAGAGACTAATGCCGGCAATGCAACCCAAGACGATGTTAAAGATGCGCTTGGTTTCCTCGGCTCGAGCCAGCAACTCCAGGGGCACCACCAGTTCATAGTCCGCTTGACGGTGATGACGAGCAAGCAACTCGCGACCGGCCGCCGCGGCCAGGGGCACATGCTCCGACAGATCCACCGAGGCCACGATCTCGTGCAATTGCACCTCTTCCATTTCTCGGCTGCCACTCCGAATCTTGACTTGCATATCCCCGAACCAGCGGCGGCCAGTGCTGAGGGGGATTAAAACTTCGCTGGTAATCTCCACCCCAGGGGCCGGCATATCATCCCCAAGTGGAACGCGGGGCAAAAGAATGCCAACGACATCAAAATACTCGGGACCAATCTTAATCTTCTCGCCAATCGCAGGCCGCACAGGAAAAAGAGAACGGGAAACTTCGTAGCCCAAAACGCAAACATTGGCGACTCGACGCTGATCCTCTACACCCAGGAATCGCCCCCGATGGAGCATGCGGCCCGTGACTTCCTGATAGGCGGAAGTCGTCGCCAAAACTCGGGGATGAATGAGCTTGTCTTGAAAGCGCACCTCTTGCACCAAGGATCGCACGGGCACGGCCCGCGTGACCCAAGGGAAGGTGTCCCGAACCGCCTCAAAGTCATCCCAGGTCAGGCCATAACTGCTGACGCGAGTGGATTGGTTGCTGACCAAGTCATCCGGCGGCTTGACACTGCGCAGAATGATGTTTTGACTTCCCAGTTGCCGGATTTGTTCCTGGGCTTCTTCGCTAGCGCCCTCGCCAATGGCCAACATGGCAATGACACTGCTCACTCCAAACAACACCCCCAAGGTGGTCAATAAACTGCGTAACTTGTGCAACAAAAGACTACTCACACCCAAGCGCACCGACCGCATAAAGGGTGCCTTCAGAGTCATCCTTGGCCCTCCCCGATTTCCTCAATCTTGCCGTCCTTGAGGCGCAAGATGTGACGAGCTTGACGACCAATGGCCTCTTCGTGGGTGACCAGCAGGATCGTCTTGCCCTCGGCGTTCAATTCTCGAAACAAATCCAAAATTTCCCGGGAGGTTTGGGTGTCCAAATTGCCGGTGGCTTCATCCGCCAGCAAGAGAGCAGGGTCGTTGATCATGGAACGGGCAATCGCAACCCGCTGTTGCTGCCCGCCCGAGAGTTCGGCCGGGCGGTGGTTCATCCGATCCGCCAAGCCCACGCGCTCGGCCAGAACACGGGCCCGATCTTCGCCATCATCCGGCGGATTTTCTTGATAAAACAAGGGAATCATGATGTTTTCCAAGACATCCAATTGCGGAATCAAATTGAAGGACTGAAATACAAAGCCAATGTCGGCCCCCCGCAACACGCTCAAGTTGTCGTCGTCCAACTCTCGGGTATCACGACCCCGCACCAAGTAGGCCCCCGATGTGGGGCGGTCAATGCAGCCCAGGAGGTTCAAGAGGGTGGATTTTCCCGAACCCGAACTGCCCATGATGGACCAAGAATCGCCGCGGCCGAAGGTCACACTGATCCCGTCCAAGGCCCGCACTTCCGTGCCACCCATTTGGTAAACGCGAGATACATCCCGCAGTTCGGCAACCGGTTCCATGATGTTTAGCCGTCGCGCCGGGTGCGAGGGGGGCGGCCCTCGCCCTTTTCACGCAGCGCCTTGTATCGTTCGCGCATTTCTGGGGTGATCTCACCGCCTTGTGGCCAAGCAGGGCGTCCGCCATCCTCAGCAGTGATTGCGGGCTCGGCATTATTGGCGGGCCGGGGGGCTTCCGTTGGCTTCGAATCAGCGGCCTCCTGCTCCGGCTCTGGGGCCTCAGCGCGGCCGCCGCCGCCCTCGGTCAAGAAGTCCGGAGGTGGGCTAAGGCTCACCATGTCGCCGAGCTCCACTCCATCCAATACTTCGACCCATTTCTCATTGCTGCGGCCAAGCGAGACCGGACGAGGATTGCCATCCACGAAGCAAATGGACTGCCCATCCTTTTGGAAGGCGGCTTGCAGAGGCATGAAGATGGTGTCGGCGATTTCGGCAACCACGATCTCCACACTGCAGGACATCCCTGGGCGCATTTCTTCATTGGCATCCTTGATCGCGATCAAAGACCGGAACAGGCGCTGATTGGGATTGGCCCACATACTGCCCTTGTCCGGCAATAAGGCCACAAAATCCACCGTGCCGTGCAGTTGGATGCCAGGAAGAGCGTCCACAGTGATCCTGCAGGACTGGCCAACTTCCACTTTTTGAATTACCGACTCATGCAAACTGACTTCGGCCATCATGCCCCCAGCACGCGGGATGGTCATGATCTCTTGCCGCTCGCGGACCGAAGAACCTTCTTGAATGAGATCACCGGATTGCCCGTAGCGGCCCTCGGTTCGTGCGTAAACGACCATGCCATCTTCCGGCGCATAGAGTTTGGCCTTGGCCACCTGCCCCGTCATCTTGGCAAATTTCTCGCTTTCCAATTTCAGTTTTGCCCTGGCGGTACGGACGGCAGCCTCATCATCCACAAGTCGGGCAGCGGCCTGCAATTCAACCCGCTCCAATTCTCGTTGCGCTTCCTCGACGGCTGCATTCAAACGCGCAGTTTCTTTTGGATTGTCAAATTCGAGCAAAAGGCTCTTGCGTCGATTGGATTGTTCAAGACCGATTTTGTTGCGGTTGAATTGCAATTGGTCTGTTTCCAATTCCGTGCGTGTCAAAAAACCCTGGTCGTACAGTTTTTGCGACCACTCCAGGCGATCCTTGGCTTGAGCTTGCTCTTCGGTGGAAAGAATGATGTCTTCTTCCGCCTCTTGCAATTGCTGCGGCCAATCTCCTTGTAAATATTTTTTCAGGTCCGTGCGCGCAAAATCCAAATTCTGGTTCGCGGCAGCAATATCACTCGTGTTTTGACTTTGTTGGATTCGAAAATCTTGTTCCCCTTTGGTAAGTGCAGCTTGGGAATTTTGGACGTTGATGTCCTGAGCAACGAGACGATCCTCTAGGCCGGAAGAATCCAACTCGGCCACGAGATCACCCTTTTGGACAAATGTGCCTTCTTCAATCAGGTAAAGAATGGCGGCCTGGCCCTCGACCTCACTTTTGATCTTGGCGCTGTTCTTGGCCGACAGGTTGCCGCGCTGCACCACACTGATGGTCAGGGGGCCTTGTCGCACCTCGGCACCCAGGAGGCCTGTGGAAGAATCCCCGCGGAACCAGCCACAGGGGCCAATCCCCAAGAGAAATAAGAAAGCAAGACCTGCAGAGGCCTTGCCACGAGGTGTTTTCACGAATGTTTTCAGGAATTCAATCATTGGGCTCAACATCGTCCAGGGAAGGGGCAGACAACAAACCATCCGGGTCCAAGAGGAAGCCGCTCTCATCCAAGGTCAACAATTCCATCTGATGATGAAAAGAGAGGCGGGCCAAAATCCAATCGGTCAGAGCGGAAGTGGCCGAGTCCTGGGCAGCGACCAAAGAACGACGGGCCTCGAGCACATTTCGGGTATCCGAACGCCCCGCTTCCAGACTCAACTCCGTGCTGGCCACGCGTTGTTTGGCCAACTCGGCAGCGTTTTCCTGAATCAAAAAACTTTGCCGGGCATTGCGGAGGCCGCGAATTTCATCGCGCAAT
>CAYXFZ010000015.1:21595-27113 GCA_964464385.1 uncultured Planctomycetales bacterium | reverse complement strand
CAAATCGGCCCGAATGCGATCATTCAATTCTTGTTCGCTACGGCGCGCTGACTCCAAAGAAATTTGGCTGTTGCGAAACGCGTTGCGCTCCGGAACACGGTTCACGGGCAGGTCTAAGGAAAAACCAGAAGACCAAGAAGTGGGCGAAGTGCCAGAGTTGGTTGCGGAAACGGAAAGATCCAAACCCAACTTGAGGGCTTCGGCGGCCACCTTCACGCGACGCTCGGCATCCACAACCGAGTCTGCGGTATTCAAATAATCCAAGCGGCGGGTCAAGGCCAAGCCCAGGGCCTGCTCCTCACTCACTTGCAAGAGAACTTCCTCTTGCGAGGGATCCACGGCCACTCCGGGGCGCGCCAAGTCCAACTCCGTGGCCACCGGAATCCCGAGGAACAACTTGAAGTCATCCAATTGCCGCGCCAAACTTTCGTGTAGCACCAAGAGACGGTTTTCGGATTCCAATTCGTCCTGGCGGGCTTGATCCGCTTCGATGTCGCTGAGTTGACCGGCCTCGGCCAGGGCCCGGTTGCGACGACTCAGAAGTATCAAACCCTCGAAGTTTGCCTCTTCATTGGCCACGTTATTGAAGGTGGCCAACAACTGATGGAAACGCGAGGCTACATCGAATGCAAAGGAGCGGCGGAAGCGCTCAAAAGTGCGCACTTGATAGACCAGATTGCGCTCGGCCTGAGTGAGAGGTTCGCGAATGACGGCCCTAGCCGAGCCCCCAAGCAGAGGTTGGGTAATGGAGAACGAGGCATCGCGCACCACCGTCCAACCCTCCCCATCATGGACGACACGGAAGAGGCTCCGACCCACGCTGGCCACCACCTGCGCGCCGGTTCCCAACAAACGACTCATGCCAAAAGAAACATCGGCGTTCTCATTTTCCACACTCGTGGCCTCGCTTCCCGTGCGGGTAATGTCAGCCCCAAATGTAAACTGGGTGCCAAAATTCCACTGTTCCAAAGTCAAGGAGAGGGCCGAGCTATAGAGTTGCTCCTTCTGCGACTGAAAATCCCGGCTGTTCTCCGCCGCAATCTTCAGGCAATCCACCAAACCCAGGGATGGAAGAGAAGCCACCTCGCCGCGCAAAATTTGCTGGCGGAGGCTGTCCTCTGGGGGATCAATTCGAAACTCGCCCGCTGGACCAAACATTGCCAAGCGCCGCTCCTCTAGGAGGGCATAGGCGGCAGAATCGGCCCCTTCTTGGGCGGATTCCGGAGATACACAGGCTGGCAGGGCAAATAGGCCCAGCAACAACAAGCGAAAAGGGGGGGACAAACGAAACATCCGTGCCCCAATCTACGGACAGCACCCGGCTTTGATGGACAATCCCCCCCTAGAAACTGGCCAGCTTCGGGTAGTCCTGGTTTTTGGACTGGGGTTCTTAGCGTTCAAGGAGCATGGCAATCCCCTGCCCTCCACCGATGCAGGCCGAGGCCATCCCATACCGCTTCTGGCCGCGCTCCAACTGGTGGCAGAGCGTCAACAGGAGGCGGGTGCCGGTGGCACCCAATGGGTGACCGATGGCGATAGCTCCGCCATTCACGTTCACCTTGTCGCGATCCAACTCCAAGGCCCTTTCACAGGCAAGATACTGGGCCGCAAAGGCCTCGTTGATCTCGAAAAGATCCACCTTATCCAACCCGATCCCGGCCCTCTCGCAGGCCTGACGAATGGAGGACACTGGACCGATGCCCATGGTTTCGGGCGCCACGCCCGTAATTCCCCAGGAACGAATGTGGGCTCGAATGCTCCATCCTTCGGCCTGGGCCCGCTCGGCGGTCGTCACCAGCACGGCGGCAGCACCATCCACGATCCCGGACGCATTGCCGGCCGTGACCGTGCCCTCCTTGCCAAAGGCGGCGCGCAGTTTGGCGAGCCCTTCCAATGTCGTTTCTGGCTTGATGTGGTCGTCCGTGTCCACGACAAAATCCTTGCGCCCCCTCTTGACCGGGACTGGCACGATCTCGTCGGCGAAGAGTCCATTCTTCACCGCAGCCGCGCCCAGTTGATGCGATCGCAAAGCGAATTCATCCTGAGCTTGGCGACTGATGTCAAATTCCTTGGCCAAATTCTCGGCCGTTTGTGCCATGAAAAACCCGCACTGTGGATCCAGCAAACTGGCAAAGAGCGAATCTTCCAGCGGCGGGGGTGCGCCGAAACGCATCGGCTTGCGCGCGCCACGAATGACATGGGGTGCCTGCGACATATTTTCCATGCCACCGGCCAGGACCACGGTGGCCTCCCCGCACAAGATCATTTGCGCGGCGTCCACCACCGCCTGCACACCCGAACCGCACAAGCGATTGACGGTCAGTGCCGGAGTTTCGATGGGAATGCCGGCCTTCAAAGCAACGTGCCGCGCACCGTAAAGAGCATCGGCACTCGTTTGCAGGGCGTTGCCCATGACCACGTGATCCACCTGCTCCGCCGGCACGCCGGATTTCTCCAGGGCACCGCGAGCGGCATGACCACCCAACTCCAAGGCCGAAACATCGTGGAAGAGACCGTAGCCGGGGGTACCGACATACTCAGCCATGGCCGTGCGTGCACCGCCAACAAGAACGAGATCCGATTTCATGACAGGATGAAGGGAAGTGGGATTACCACTGGGGTTTGCGCTTATCCAAGAAGGCGCGCGTTCCCTCGCGCATTTCCTCGTTGGAAAACAAGAGTCCAAAACGATCGGCTTCGGCAGATTCGCCCTCGGATTGACCGCAGTCCAAACCGAAACGAATAGTTTCCAGGGCCGAGTGCAAGGCAAGTGGCCCCCGAGAGGCCAAGGTTGTAGCTAGGGCCAAGGTGGCCTCTTCCAATTGCTCGGGTTCCACCAAGCGATTCACAACACCCACACGGTGGGCTTCTTCGGCGGAGTAAATATCCGCGGTCAGAATCCACTCGCGGGCTACGCCAGCGCCCGCCAGTTGCGTTAGGCGTTGGGTGCCGCCAAAGCCGGGAATCAAACCCAAGGAGGTTTCGGGCAGACCCAACTTTGCCCGAGTGGAGGCGACTCGCAAGTGGCAGGCCATGGCCAATTCCAAACCACCACCCAAGGCAAAGCCCTGAATCATGGCAATGACCGGTTTGGGGCAAGCCTCGATGGTAGCAAAGGCATCTTGCCCCAAGTGACTGAAATCTCGAGCCTCAAGCGGAGTCAAATCGGCCATCTCGGCAATGTCGGCCCCGGCCACGAAGGCCTTGTCGCCCGACCCCGTAAGGATGACCGCACGCACATCCTCGTCCTGGGCACAGTCCACGATCGCCGCGCGGAGATCTTCCAGAACGTCCATGTTGAGCGCATTGAGGGACTGAGATCGGTTCACGATAATCTTGGCGATCCCACCCTCCAGCATTTCGACCAGGACCGATTCGACTTCCGATTCTTGCTCGAGCTCTTCGGTCATTGCACCACCTTTTCGCGCACCGACATTTTGGTGATCAAGCAGGGTTCGGTCGGAGTGCTGTTTTCGGCCCCGGAAGTGCCAACGGCAGCGATGGCATTCATCGCATCTTCACCGGCAATGACCTTGCCAAAGGCGGCGTACTGGCCATCCAAGAAGTCAGCAGCACCATGGCAGATGAAGAATTGGCAAGAGGCGCTGTTTGGATCCTGGGAGCGGGCCATGGAGATGACTCCGCGAGCATGAGTGTATTTTTTGTCGGACTGAAACTCGCCCGAGATGTTGCCGTAGGTGCCCGATCCGGTGCCGGTACCCAGCGGGCAGCCACCCTGGATCATGAAACCCGAGATCACGCGATGGAAGGTTTTGCCGTCGTAAAAACCCTCGGCGGCGTAACGTAAAAAATTACGCACGGTTTGCGGAGCAGCTTCGGGCCAGAACTCCACAGAAATTGTGCCGACATCCTTCCCTCCCACGGAGGTCTGGATGTCCACGCAGAATTTTTGCAGTTGTTCGATGGTGTGGTCAGAGTAATCAGTCATGGTCATTTCAATCGCTTGATGATGTGGTAGCCGAAGGGGGAGGATTGGGTTGAGTATTCAGCAACGCCGATCTCGCCGACTTCTATCGAGAAGGCCGTCGCGCTGAAGCCGGGGACCATGGAGCCTCGAGGTGTCCAACGTTCGAAGGTTGCCAGCAAACGATCGCGGTGGCCTTCCATTTCCTTTTGCGCATTTTGCGGAGTGAGTTCGCCAGACTGCTGGCGCGTTTGGAGATTTTTCTGAATGCGCTGGAACTCCTCCAGAGCGGCATATTCGCCACGCTCGGAGGCTTCATCGAAGGCCCCGTCATTCAAGAGGGCATAGCGGCCGGGGACGGCCGTGCCAGGGCGCACGGGATCCGAAGAAAATTCGCGAATGAGGGCGGAGAAATCTTCGCCGGCCTTGGCCCGCTTGACGAGGTCGGTAACGAGGGCCTCGGCCTCTTCCTTGGTCCGCGTCGCCGAGATACGGGGATTGGCTCCGGCGAAGGAAATGAGACAGTGTTGAATGACGACCTTGGCGGGTTGCCCTGCAAAATCGGGTTGTGGACGTCGAATGACTTCGCCGCGCGGCGGCGCACCTTTCTTGACGACGGCCTTGGCAATGACAATCTTGTCGCGAGGACGGCTATTTTCGCGGCCATCGCGCATCGTCGGAGCACTGGCCGCGGCCTCAAGCGTGGCAACTCCGGCCGTCATCCGACCGAACGAGGTGTATTTGCCATCCAAATTCCAAACACTCGCACTCTCGGCACAGATGACAAAGAATTGGCAAGAAGCACTGTCCGGGGGCGTGGATCGGGCCATGGACAAGACACCGTAGTGGTGCTCCCAGCGCGGGTCGGTAGAAAACTCGGCCTTCAAGTTTCCGTGTGGGCTATCGCCTGCACCGGTGCCCGTGGGATCGCCCCCTTGCAACATGAAGTTGCGCACGATGCGATGAAAGGTGAGGCCGTCATAGAAGCCCTCGTCGCAGTGACGCAAGAAACGGCGCACCGTGTTGGGCGCGGTCTCCGGCCACATTTCAAAATTCATCGTGCCCACGGGATTTCCAGCTACCGTGAGGGACAACTCGGCGAAATAGGAGCCAAGATCGGAGTCGGCGATGGCCTCCCTATTCTCAAAGTGAAATTCAGAATCTCGATTGGGGACATAAGGGGCCGAAGGAGCCTGGGGCAAGGTCAGCTGGGCGGGCGTGGTTTTAGGGACCGATGCCGGACCAGGATTCGAAGCCGGAACCTTCGCAATGGCCTGAGGTTTGGCGTTGCCACGCGTCGGCTTGATCTGAAAGTCTGGTTCGGCGGTCTCGCCCGTGCAAGCGAAGCAAAGGAGGAGAGAAGGGAGGAGGAATCGAGTCATTTTCGTTCGAAGAGGGCAGTCATGCCAAAGCCCCCGGAGACGCACAGCGTAGCGAGGGCGCGGTGGCCGTCCCGGCGGTGGAGTTCATGCAGAAGAGTCACCACGATGCGAACGCCGGTGGCGCCAATGGGGTGACCGAGGGCAATGGCACCACCCAAAACATTAACAAGAGAGGGGTCAAAAGGAAGTTCACGCAGACAAGCCAACACCT
>CAYXFZ010000015.1:19149-21585 GCA_964464385.1 uncultured Planctomycetales bacterium | reverse complement strand
TGGGCGAGTGTTATCGGGCGGCGCGGCGCTGCCCGGGGCCCACATGGGCGCGCTCCAAAAGAGCGCGGGTGGAAGGGACGGGACCCAAGCCCATGCGCTTGGGGTCGCAACCGCGCACTTCCGAATCCACCCAACGGGCCAGAGGATCCACGCCACGACGCTCGGCTTCTTCTTCGGTCATGAGAACAATGGCGGCGGCACCATCCGCAATGCCCGAAGCATTGCCGGCCGTTACGGTGCCCTGGTCGCGATCAAACACTGGCCGCAACTTGGCCAAACTTGCCAAGGAAGGGTCGCTGCGAATGTGTTCGTCGGCGTCCACAACCGTGCCGCCACGCCGCGAAGAGATCGTGACCGGCGCAATCTCGTCCGCGAAGGATTCGGCCTGCACCGCAGCGGACGCGGCCTCATGACTGCGTAAAGCAAAACAGTCCTGCTCCTCGCGCGAAATCCCTATTTCTTGGGCCAGCAATTCGGCGGTCTCGCCCATGATCATGTCCGAGATCGGGCACTGGAAACCGTCGCGGTACATCAAGTCCACGACCTCACGGTGGCCCAAACGCAAACCATCGCGCATCCCCTCAATAATGTGCGGCAGACGCGACATGGACTCCATGCCCCCCACCAAAGCAATTTGCGCCCGGCCGAGACGCAGATCGTCCACCCCCAATTGCATGGCCCGCAGACCCGAAGCGCAGGCGTGGTTGATGGTGGCGGCCGGGCAATCTTCGCCGGTGCCGACGCGCCAACCCACTTGCCGAGCTGGGTTGGGGCCACAACCGGCCTGCCGCGCTTGGCCAAACCAAACAACGTCCACTTCTGGCCCTTCGACCTTGGCGGCCTTCAAAGCGGCCTCGGCCGCTACCACCCCAAGATCCGGAGCGGAAAGGGAGGACAAAGCGCCCATGTACTGGCCAATGGGCGTGCGCTGGGCGCTTGCAACGACGATGGGGACGGGTGCCAAGGGTGCGCCGGCCTAGCCGGAAGCGGGCAATTCTACCTCAGCGTGAACCCAAGCGGACGCGAATCAGCCCCGACAAAATAGAGGCCTCAGCTCTCTTCGAGGTGCAAATAACGGCGCACTTCGGCCACTTCTTCGCGCAGCAAATCGCGAATGGAGAGCACCCCGATCAACTTGCCAGAGGAGTCCTCCACCGGCAGGTGGCGTATGTGGTTGCTACGCAGGAGGGTGCGGGCGGTCCGAACCTCGGTGTCCTCAGAACAGGTCACGATCTCTCGGGTCATGACCTCGGACACAGCAACTTCATCGGTGTGGAGATCCTTCAGCAACACTCGCTTGAGAATGTCCCGTTCGGTGAACAAACCCACCAATCGACCTTGCGACATGATGGCGGCACAGCCTACATTGGCCTCGGCCATGGCCTTGGCGGCCTCGCGCACGGTGGCGGATTCTTCCACAGAAACGACGCGCTCTTGACGGCCGACGAGTTCTCGAACAGTAGTCATGAAAAATTCTCCATTTAGATTTCCAGCCCCAAGTCTAGCATGAAAAAGACCTTCCGAACGCCGGGATCAGGCAGAATCCGCTCCTTCGTCGGCCACAATCAGCCGCCCGGGGCTCTCTCCCAGGAGATAACCAAAGTGATCTAAGCTAGGGAGATCCAAATGAGTGAAACGGGCACGGGTGCCCGGGGCAATGCGGCCCCAGTCGGCATCGGCTTGCAGGCTGGCAGAGGCCCAAATGGTCATTCCAGCGAGGGCCTCCAAGGGCGAAAATCGTTGACGAATCCTTGCAAAATGGGCCACTTCTACCAAATTTGAAATTAGACTTGAGCCCGGATTGAAATCCGAAGCGACAAAGCAACGCACGCCGGCTCGTAACAAATTCCGGCCAGGCGCGTCCTCTTTTTGGCGCAAAAAATGCGGCACGGCGGGAAGTAGTCCAGCCACCGTCCGCGAAGAAGTGGCCAAAGAACCCAAACCCGCATCCGAAAGGACCTCCAAATGGTCCACGCTTTCGGCCCCAAGGCCAACGGCCATCTCGGTCCCGCCCAAATCCTCAAATTGATCCACGTGAACCCGCAAGGCCAGGCCCAAATCCGCAGCGCACTGCAAGTATTTCTCGGCCCGCGCCAAGGAAAAGGCGTGGCCTTCGATAAAGACATCGGCGGCGCGAGCCAATCCAGACTCGACCACAGCCGGAAGGGCCTCATCACACAAGCAATCCACCCAAGCATCCGGATCCTGCCGATGCTCCTCCGGGATGGCGTGCGCCCCCAGGAAGGTCGGAAAGACTGCCATGCCGGTTTCGTCGGCGGCCGCCCGAATCGCCCGCAAGGACTTCAACTCATCGGCCACGGTCAGACCATAGCCCGACTTGGCCTCGCAGGCGGCCGTGCCATGCGATTGCATGGTGCGAAAATGTTCGGCGACTTTGGCCGTCAATGCTCCTTCGGAAGCGTTCCGCACCGCCCG
>CAYXFZ010000015.1:0-19139 GCA_964464385.1 uncultured Planctomycetales bacterium | reverse complement strand
CCAGCGCTGATGACAGAAAGCTCAAACTGTCCTCCGCCGCCTTGTTCGGCAATTTCGAGGTAGCTGAGTCCTTGCGAGCGTTGTTCAAATTCGGCCTCGCGAGTGGCGGCAAAAGCGGGATGGGTGTGCGCATCCACCAAACCCGGGACCAACAGTCCTCCGCCAACATCCATTCGCTGGGCGGGTTTCCAGGCCAAGTCCAGGGCTTCCTTGGTGCCGACCGCCACCACTCGTCCCTGGGACACGGCCACGGCCCCATGCGAAATTCCAGACAAGTCCGCCAACTCCGCCGGACTTGGGCCCCCCAAAGCTCCACAATCCAGGGTCCAAAGCTCATCGGCTCCCTCCACCAACAGATCGCAGGGAATTCTTGCCATGAGAGGGCCATCCTACTCCTCCTTTCCAAGGTAGAATTCCCAAGCCCGAGCTTCCTCGGGCACCCCTGCTCTTGAGCGGCTCACAATCTCTTCTCGGTCCCACCCTGCTCCTCTTCTGCGGAGCCATCGCGGGTTCACTCCGCGCCGTGTTGGGTTCCCCGTTGCGGGGGTCGCTTCTCGCTGACCTTCCCGAACCGCGACGTACTCGCTTGCGTCTTGCCCTGGACCAAGCCGAGCATTTGGTTCCCGCCGCGGGATTAATCCGCCTCTTCTGTGTGGTGGCAGCAGCAACTTGGTTGGTGCAAGTCAGTGAGACCCTGGAGCCGGGTCGCCGCTGGCCCGTTTGGGCGGGCGCGGCCCTGTTCGCCGGCTTGCTCTTGGAAGGACTGCCCTCGCTGGCCGTGCGTGGCCGAGGGGTGCGCCCCCTCTTGGCCTTGCTACCCCTTCTGCGTCTGCTCGCCCTGCCCTTGCGACCCCTAACGGCTCTGATCCTGCAAGCATTGCGCATCCTTGGGGTCAGTGAAACCTTGCGCCAACGCGAGGCTTTGGCCGCCGACCTCATGGAGGTCGCCCATGACCGCGAACGTGAAGAAGAACTGGACGAATCGGAACGGCGAATGATTGCGCACGTGATCGAACTTCCGGGCACGGATGCGGCCGAAGTCATGACGCCACGCACCAGCCTCTCGGCCGTGCCGGTCACGGCCCCGCTTGCGGACGCTCTCAAAAAAGCGCACAAAGACGGGCATTCCCGTCTCGTGGTCTTTGAGGAAGATTTGGATCACGTAGTCGGAACCTTCCACGTTAAGGATGTGTTGGCCCAACTGGAGGACGGGACTTCGCTGACGGAGACTAGCGTGCAATCTCTACTACGCGAACCTTATTTTGTCCCCGAGACCATGCGCGTGCCGGATCTCCTGGAAGAATTGCGCCGCCGACGCGTCCACCTCGCGGTTGTGGTCGATGAATACGGGGGAACGGCAGGAGTCGTTTCCATTGAAGACCTGCTCGAAGAAATCGTCGGCGAAATTGAGGACGAACATGATCCAACCGATGAAGCTCTGTTCTTCGAACAAGTGGACGACAACGAGCTCTTGGTAGATGGGCGCTTTGGCATCGCCGACCTCAACGAAAATTTCGGGTCCTCACTCCCGGACGATCAAGACTATGACACCATCGCTGGCATGCTGTTTGATCGTTTCGGTCGCATCCCCAAAACCGGCGAGACCATTCGTGTGGATGGCATCCTGCTGGAAATCTTGCAAGCCGATGACCGCCGCATTCGCCGCGTCCGGGTTCGACGGTCCCGGGGTGCGGCGTGAATCGATTGCGAGTGCAGGCCGTTGTTCTGCGCCGCTGGCCCTACTCGGAAAGTTCACTTGCCCTACGGGTCCTGACGGCAGAATCGGGCGTGGTTGCCCTGCTTGCCAAGGGAACCTACCGACCCACCAGTGCCTCCTTTGCCGTGCTCGACACATGGGCCCTCATCGAAATGGAATACGGCATGCCCAGGGAAGCTTCCATGGGCAATCTATATCGCGCTCAATTGTTGGACCGTTTTGACGGCCTTTCGCTGAGCCCAGACCGCTTGGCCGTGGCCGGACTATTGGGAGAACTGGCGGAGATCGCCGCTCCGGATGGCACCCCCAGCTCTGAAGTTTTCGCTTGGCTGACTCGAAGCCTGCAGGAACTTTCCGAGGGAGTGGATTTCACCGCCTGGCTTCCGCCCACCCTGATGCAAGCCCTGCAGTTGTTGGGGCTCACGCCACGCTTGGAAACCGAAACGCCTACGTCAGAAACGGTCTGGTTCGATTTCAGTTCCGGCGGGGTCCTGGAAGCCGGTTCGCCCCGACCGGAGAGCCAAAGTCGCCGCATTTCCGGGGCCATGCGAGATCGCCTGCTCGCCGCCGGCGAACAACGTCCTGTTCCTTGCGGGAACCCGGAGGAAGTGCAAGAAACCCTTACAATCCTGGGCGATTTCCTGAGCTTCCACTTGGAACGACCCCCACGGGCTTGGGAAACGGTTCGCCGACGCTTGCTGCCCACCGCTTGACCTCCATCTCCTGCTTCCGCCTCGCCCTCCTTTTGCCCTGGATCGGGCTAAGTTTGGCCTGTTCTGGCCCGCGAGAGGAACCCTTGTCCTCCGCCGACTTGGCAGCGGCCCGTCTTGCCCTGCAACAAAACCAGACCGAGGCCGCCCACGGCGCATTGCAGAGTTTGGATCCGGAGGATTTTGATCGCTTTGCGCAAGGGGAATTCCATCTCCTGGCCGGGGATTTGGCCTGGCGCGAGGGCAAGCCGGACGATGCCATCCATCACTACCGACAATTTCTTTATTGGGAAGGCGCCGCCTCCGACTCCCGCTTGGCCGAAAACCGCCTGTACCAATTGGGCATGGAGTTATTGGAAGGACGGCGCAAGGCCTTGGGCCTGTTCCCCGACCGTTCCCGCGGCGCCGAAATTCTGCGTGAGTTGGCCATGTGGTCCCCGCAAGGGAATCACGCCGCCGCTGGCCTCGCCGCCGTCGCCGATTGGCATTTTCAGGATCAACGATTTCTGGCGTCCGGCGAAGATTACAAACAGATCCTGCAGTCCTTTGGCTCCTCCGAGTTCGCGGACATCGCCGCCTTTCGCATCGGTCTCTGCCAATCCCGCCTCATCCCCGGCGCCTGGGTGGATGCCACCTATCTGAATCGTGCCCGCAACCAATTCATCTCCTATCTGCAGATGTTTCCAAACGGACTTTGGATTGCGACCGCCCAGGAACAAATTGCCGAGCTGGACGAATGGATCGCCCAGCATGATTTGGATTTGGGCAACTACTATTTCACGATTGGCAATCTGCGCGGCGCCCGTCAAGCTTGGCGCGACGCTTCGCATCAGGCCGGGACCTTGGCCGCCGAACAGGCCACCGCCCTCCTCAATGAAATCCCAGCCGGTGCATTGCCCTTGCCCGAGGAAGAGGAAAAAGGATGAGGCTCCGGTCCAGATTTGCCAATGGGTCCACCTTGCTTGTCGCGGCACTGACCCTGCCCTTTCTCGTTGCCGCCTGTGGATATGTTCCCATGGTGGGCGGAGATGGGCCCACACATTCCATTCATGTGCCACCAACCCTCAATGATACGCGCTGGCGCGGACTGGAAATCACCTTCACTCGTGCCCTGCGAACCGATTTGCGCCGCACCCTGAACACGCGGCTGGACTCCACCTCTCCGGAGTTCGTTTTGCGCACCGAAATCCGCCAGGCCGAACGGCGTCTGCCCGTGCGGAGCCGGGACGGCGGTACCCTGCTTGGGCTCTCCGACCTCGCCCTCTTTTGGAGTTTGGAAAGAGCGCAAGGAGATTCCCTCGCTTCGGGCGAACTGACCCGTAGTCTGGAATTCCTGCCCTCGGCAGGAGAAAACCCCTACTTTGCTTTCTCCGAAATCCTGGACCAAATGGCGGAGACGGTAGCCCTCCAAGTCAGCGAAACTCTTTTGGTCTCACCGAACACCCTTTGAACAAGATGGACGAGCCAAACCTCCAAGGACAAGAACCCAAACCCGCCCCCCAGGGAGCCCGGCGCGCTCTGGGTCCAATTCTTGTCATCGTCTCTTTGATTGCCTTGCTGATCGCCTTGGGTTACGACTCCCCTGCCCGTGAAGTTTCCGAGGATGAGTTTTGGTACCACCTGATCGCCGGCCATTTGCAGGAAACGGAAATCACCAGCCCCTCGCAAATTGATTCCGTTTTGACTGAACCCGGGGTCGAAGCAGGCGCGACCAAAATTTTCGTGACCGTGACCGACACGGTCCTCATCAAGGAGCGCCTCCGCGAATTCCAAGCCCGAGAGATGGAATCCCCCATCTCACAAAATGCCTTGCTGGCCGAAAACGTCGTACCCCTGCAAGGTTGGTCGGTGCGCTATCTCCCCAAGGCAGAAGAAGGTGCCTCCACTCCCCCCGTGGTGCAACGCTTCTTCGTCGAATACGCCGATGATTCAGGCCAGCACTATGCCGAGGTCTTGGGTGGCCGGCGCGGCACGCCCGATCTGCCCACTTTGGTGACGGCCTTGAGCGATGCTTCGGCACCCATGGAGTATCTGACCTTCGATGCCGAGGGCGGCCTGGCCACCAAGGATCAAAACTCTCTACTACTCTTTTTCCTGACCACCTTTGGCCCCATTCTCATCATTGTGGCTCTGTTCTGGTTCATCTTCATGCGTCAAATGCGTGGCCAGGGACAGGGTCTGCTTTCCTTCGGCAAATCCCGCGCTTTGGTTTATGACAGTGAAAACGAAGTCAAGATCACTTTCGAGGACGTGGCCGGCATTGACGAGGCCAAGGAAGAAGTCGGAGAGATCATTCAATTTCTTAGCAATCCTGAAAAGTTCCACAACTTGGGCGGCCGCATCCCGAGAGGGGTTTTGTTGGTCGGCTCGCCGGGCACTGGCAAGACTCTCCTCGCCCGGGCCATCGCCGGCGAGGCCCAAGTTCCCTTCCTTTCCATTAGCGGTTCCGACTTCGTCGAAATGTTTGTCGGCGTCGGTGCCAGTCGCGTACGCGATCTCTTTAAGCAGGCCCGCGAGGCCGCCCCTTGCATTGTTTTCTTGGACGAAATTGATGCCGTCGGTCGCAAGCGAGGCTCGGGTATGGGTGGTGGCCACGACGAAAGAGAACAGACCTTGAATGCCATCCTTGTGGAAATGGACGGCTTTGCAACTGACGAGGGCATCATCCTCATCGCTGCAACGAACCGCCCGGATGTGTTGGATCCGGCTCTCTTGCGCCCGGGCCGCTTCGATCGCGAGATCATCATTGATCTCCCGGATGTCCTCGGCCGCGAGAAAATCCTGACTGTCCATTCCACCAAAATCAAAATGGCCGAGGGCGTGGACTTGGCCATTGTCGCCCGGGGCACGCCCGGTTTTTCCGGGGCCGAGCTGGCCGCTCTGGTCAACGAGGCCGCCATTGCCGCGGCCATGAAGGATTCGACCGAAGTTACGCTCCCCGACTTCGAAGAAGCCCGCGACAAGGTACGCTTTGGACGGGAAAAGCGTTCCCGGGTTCTGGATCCTGAGGACAAGCGCATCACGGCCTATCACGAGGCCGGCCATGCGGTCATCAGTAGTCTTCTGGAACACACCGAGCCCATCCACAAAGTCACGATCATCCCGCGCGGCATGGCCCTAGGTGCCACCATGATGCTACCCGAAAAGGACCGCTCCCATCTCACCCGGAAAAGTTTGTTGGACGAGATGACCGCGCTCTATGGGGGCCGCGTCGCCGAAGAACATTTCTGCGACGACATTACCGCCGGTGCCCAGAATGACATCCAGCGGGCCACCCACATGGCCAAGCTCATGGTCACAGAGTGGGGCATGTCCGAACGTTTGGGCGCGGTCAATTTTGCTGACCGCCACGGCTCCGAATTTCTCGGCACCGAACTCACGATTGGCCGCGACCACAGTGATGCCACGGTGCACATGGTGGACGAAGAAGTCCGCAGCCTGTTGGAAACTGCTCATAAGCGAGCCCGCGAAGTCCTCCTCAAGAATGAGGAAGCCGGCGAACGAGTCGCCCAGGCCCTCATGCGCTTTGAAACTTTATTGGGCGATGAAGTTCGACAGTTGATTTTCGACAAAGTTTCCTTGGAGGATCTCCGCCCCGCCCCTGAGCCGCCGCCGGTGCCCTCCACGGCGTGACTTCCTTCGCGGATATCCTGCCCGCTTGGCGGCCCTGGGAAGTTCCGCATGTCCATCTTCCCCACCAGGCTCTGGCCCTCCCCAAGGGTTTGTGGCGCGGCCCGGCGCCGGATACGGGCAGCCCTACGGAACCCTATTCCGAACTGGGCCTGACCCCGGTAGCCACACTGGCCGATGACTCTTGGAGTTGGCAGGCCCAAGAAACCCTGATTTTCGAGGACGAACTTGCGCTAGAAGATCCGCAAGATCCACAAACTCGCCCGCATTGGATCGCCGCCCGCATTGCCGCCGCGCGGCGCGCGACCCAGGCTGCCTTCCACCCATTGACCTGGATGGCCATCCTCAACTTGACTGCAGATTCCTTCAGTGATGGTGGGGAATTGGGCGGCTTGGCGCAAATCCAGGCACGGGCTGCTGCACGTCTTAGCGAGGGTGCCTCCTGGCTGGATCTCGGCGCCGAGAGTACCCGACCCGGGGCTGTTCCGGTCTCGGCTGAGCAGCAACTCGATTGCCTTTTGCCCGCCCTGGAAAGTCTGCGCGACTTGGCGAGTCAACTTTCGGTGGACACCCGCAGTGCCAATGTGGCGCAAGCCTGCTTGAAGCAAGGGGCCACTATGATCAACGATGTGAGCGCATTGGAGGATCCGGCCATGGCCCAAATTGCCGCCGACCATGGCTGTGAACTCGTCCTCATGCACATGCGCGGCACACCGGCCAACATGACTTCCCATGCCAACTACCACCATCTTTTGGGCGAGATCGCCGATGAGTGGATGGCCAGCATGAGTCAGGCCTTGGCGGCCGGAGTTTCCCCAGAGAAAATCCACATGGATCCGGGCATCGGTTTTGCCAAAGATGCCTCCCAAAGTCTGGAAATCCTTGGGCAATTGGGCTCCCTACGCGGTTTGGGCTTTCCCTTACTTGTCGGCCCTTCGCGCAAGTCCTTCCTAGAAGAACCGTTGGGTTCCAGACCACCCCGAGAGCGCGAGGCTGGCACTGCAGGCGCTGTGGCACTTTGCGCTGCGCAGGGCGTGGCCACCCTGCGCCTCCACCAGGGACAACCCCACTGGGATGCAGCGCAGGTTGCGCGGGCATGCGCGCAAACCGCGCAAACGGAAATGCCTTACGGCGGAAACAAAACATGATCTTGGCCGCCCTGGACCGCGCTGCCTTCAGCACCTTGATTGAAATCTTGGCGCTAACAGGCTTCTTCTATGCCGTGTTGCGCTTTCTCCGTAGCACGCGGGGGTTCGGCGTCCTGCGCGGACTCGCGGTCGTGGTCATTGGCGCCTCCTTGGTCTTTTCAGTGCTTTCCTTCTGGCCCGGCGTTCCGGTCCTGCGCCACCTTCTGGCCCAAGTGGCCCCTTGGCTGGTCATCATTCTGTTTATTTTGTTTCAGCAGGAAGTGCGCCAAGGAATTTCTCGTTTTGGTCGCGGTAGGTGGTTTCGCCTTTTAGCTTCACCGGCCGCCACCAGCGAGACCATCGCCGTGGTCAGCAACGCCGCCCAACGCATGGCCAAGGAGCGCATCGGTGCACTCATTGCCTTTCAGCGCGAAGTTTCCCTCGCCCCTTGGCGGGAAAATGCCGTGGAAGTGGACGCTCCCGTATCGGCCATCCTGCTTGAAACCATTTTTTTTCCGGGCAGTCCTCTGCATGACGGGGCCGTAGTCATCCACAACGACACGATCCAGGCAGCCGCTTGCCTTTTGCCCTTGTCTGACGCCGGCATGGGGCTAGGCCGCTTGGGCACACGACATCGCGCCGCCCTAGGCCTGTCTCAAGAAACGGATTCCGTGACCTTGGTCGTGTCGGAGGAGACTGGCAAAATCTCGCTCTGCTCCGGTGGCGAAATGTTCCGCGCTCTTTCACCGGAGAAACTGGAAGAAACCCTGCGAGAACTCTTGTTGCCCTCGGAGCCCCCACCTAAGGAAGAAATTGAGGAAGGAATTGGAGAAACATCGGGAGAAACCGTGGCATGAAGTGGAAATCCATCCTCTTCAAGGATTTTGCCCGCAAACTCCTGGCTCTCTGCTTCGCGGGATTCGTTTGGTGGTTCGTGAACCAGGCCATCACCGTGCAACGACCTGCTCGTTTTGTCGTGCAAGAGGTCAAGACCGCAGGTTTGCCGACCTCCGGCACTTTGCAGGTTCGCCCCCCCGCCGGTTGGCAACTGGCCGATCCCTCGCCCGGAGACGAGGTCGTGATTTGGTTTGAAGGAGCTCGCGAACGATTGGAGACCTTCCTGGAATCCGAGCCCGCCGCGGCCTGGGATGCTGCCACCGATTTCCGCGATCCCGGCAAGGATGTCTCCACCTTCTCCACCGAAGTGCGGCCGACCAATCTGCGCTGGCGCCGCCCTGAAGATGCACTCCACCTTTTGAGTGGCATCGGTTCCCAACAAACCGTCCTCAAAATTACCCTCGCCCGTCGCGAGAGCATTGACTTTTCCCTGGATCGCAGCATTGTTCACTTGACTGGCACGCCCGCGGACGGTTATCGGATTCTGGCCGATGGCCTGTCTCTGGATTCCACGGCCATCACCTTGACGGGGCCGTGGTCGGAAGTGCACCAACTCTTGGACAAGTTTGAGCGTTGGCGCACGCGAGGTGGCCTGCCGCCTCCGCTCTTGGAATCCCTTTCGGTCACCGGCGCTCGCGAAACTTTGCGGCGCGACTTGCACCTCCATGCCACCCTTGCCTCTGCCGGGGTGGCCATGGACCCCTCTTCCATTTCTGTCGAAGTCCCTGTGGTCCTGGAGCGCTTGGAACCCTTTCGTTTCCTGCCCTCGGAATTGGCCCGCTTTGGCCAAGCCCCTGCCGGAATTTGGCAAGACAACTTCACGCCCCGGCCTTGGTTGATCTCGGCCGAGGATCGCCCCGACCTCGGCTTTCTGGAGTTGGACGAATCCTGGGTGAGGCGCCATGTTCGCCTTTATCTCCCGATGGAAGAAATTCCAGAGAGTGCGCCGGAGTTCGACCTCCCCATCCGCTGGTCCTTGGTGCATATTTCTGATCCGGCTCGGGCCACCGCCCTGCGCAAGGCACTGGACATTCACCCCGAAAAGGCGGAGGACGGCATCGTCCGCATGACCCGCCTGGCGGAGGACTCTTGAGCGCCCGCCTCTTCGGTACCGACGGCATTCGCGGTCGCGCGGGCGAAGAACCGCTGATCGCCGAAACTTTACAGCGCTTGGGCTTCGTACTGGGTCAGCGTTTGGACGGATCCGGCCCTGCCCTGCTGAGCCATGACGGCCGTGAAAGTGGCGAGCCCTTCGTCGCCGCCTTGGCCGAGGGGCTGAATGCGGCCGGCACTGACACCGATGTCTTGGGTTTGGCAACGACGCCCTCCACGGCATTTCTCGTTTCTCAAGGCGAGTGGCAGGCCGGCATTGTTGTTTCCGCCTCGCACAATCCAGCCTCCGACAACGGCATCAAGGTCCTGGGTGGCGACGGCGCCAAACTGGATGACGCCACCGAAATGGCCCTGGAAGCCGAGTTGGCCAGTTTGGAAGAAATCTCGCCCGTGAAAAAATTGGGCGTCGCAAGGCGCTCCTCCAACTTGGTCGGGGACTATGTGGCCTGGTTGCGCGAGGAAGCGTTCCCGAATCTCGACCTCCAAGGGCGCCGCATTGCCGTGGACTGCGCCCAGGGCGCCGCCTCCAAAATTGCCAGTCGGGTCATGAGGACCTTCGGCGCCGAATTTTTGCCCCTCTCGGATCAGCCCGATGGCCGCAACATCAACTTGGACTGCGGCTCCACGCACCCCGAGTACCTGGCCAAATTTGCCCGCGAGCAAGATTGCCACGCCGCCGTGGCCCTGGATGGCGACGCCGATCGCGGCCTCTTGGCCGATGGCACCGGTCGCCTCTTGGACGGGGACGTCATCCTGGCCGGCCTCACCCCCTTGCTGCAAGAAAAGGGCTTGCTTGCTGGCAAGACCGTTGTGGCCACGGTCATGAGCAATCTTGCCCTGGAACGCGCCGTCGAAGCCGTTGGTTGCGCCCTGTTCCGCACCCCTGTGGGAGATCGGCATGTTGCCACGGCCATGCACGCCCAAGGCTGGAATTTAGGAGGAGAAAAATCCGGCCACATGCTGTTTGGTGAAGAGCATGGTTTCCGCGGCGATGGCTTGTACACCCTGCTCAAGGTCTTGGATGCTCTCGGCGGCCAATCCTTGGTGAACTTTGCTCCGGATTACCAAGACTTCCCGCAAGAATTGGTCAACCTCCCGGTTTCCTCCAAACCTCCTCTTGAATCTTTGGTCGGGCTGACCCAAGCCATGCAAGAAGTCGAATCCTTGCTGGGCAAAGAGGGCCGCATCGTGGTTCGCTATTCCGGCACCGAGACTAAGTTGCGACTCATGGTGGAAGCCACCAGGCAAGACTTGGTGGATCAAGCGCAGGCCCTCCTGCAAACGGCGGTGGCGAAAGATGGGATCCTCGTCTGAACTTTCCATTCCTTGCTTGGCCCTGGAGGCCTCCGGGGATCCGGCCTCGGTTGCTCTGAAAACGACAGGTGGGAAACAAGTCGAGGTGGTTCTTCCAGGTCAACGCGGCCGCACTTTGATTTCTTCGGTACAACAACTTTGCCAAGAAACGCAAGTGGATCTGTCCGATCTGGGCGTCATTCTGGTGGGCACTGGGCCGGGCTCGTACACCGGCCTACGCATTGCTTGCGCAGGTGGCCGTATGTTGGCCCATGCCTTGAACATTCCCGTGCATGGCATTTGCAGTTTTCACGCCGCCGCTTGGGTAGCCACCGGTCCGGCCCGCCGACAAATCATTCAAAACGCGTATCGAGGCGAGGCCTACCACGCTCTTTTCGAGCGAACCGAACAGGGCATGACTCCTCTGCAAGAACCCCAAGTCGTGGCTACGGAATCCGTACCCGAACTCTTGGATCCCGAGGCCATGCTCCTCGGCGAACTCGAGGGCGTAGATCCGAACTCTTTTGCCGCCTGGGCGCCGCTACAACCCACGGCCAAGGCCCTTCTTTCCTTCGCCCAGAGTGAGTGCGACCTAAGCCCCGACCTGCCTGAACCGCTCTACCTGCGCACCGCCCGCTAAACCTACTGCACTGTTAGGGCTAGGGGATTGCACAAGGGAACGGAATTGAAATCCACGCAAAAAGGCAATAAAAAACGGTGTGCTTCCCGAGAGAAGCACACCGTAGGGAAGCCAGAGTTGGCTTAGAGATCCTGAGGGCGCAGAGTCTTGCGGTTGTTGGCCCAGGCGCGTTCCTCGGCGGAGGTGATGGCGTCGCGAACGTAGTGGTCCAGGGCGGCGTAGAAATCGCCAGAGACGTTGCAGCTGTTCACGGCCGCTTTGGTGCGGCTCTTGGAGATGATGAGATCGAAAGCTTTCTTGTTGGACTTTTTGCTAGCCTTCTTGGAAGTGTTCTTCCAGGAAGCAGTCTTCTTGTTGACTTTCTTGTTGGTCTTCTTGTTGGCAGCCTTGCGGGTTGCCTTTTTCTTTGTCTTCTTTTTGGGAGCCATGTTTATGGTGCCTAGGAACGGCGAGTTTCAGGGAAAGATTGGTTGGCGAGGGCCAACGGATCGGTAGTGTGACGGCATCATCCGCTCTGAGTCAACCGTGAAATGCCAAAAATTGGCTTTATTCCAGGATTGGAGCTTATTCTGTCTGCTGTGACCCTCCTTCCCGCCGCCCTGCTCCTTGCCATGTTGCCCCAAAGTGGGACCGACCGCTTGGCCGAGACCATCTTGGATCGTTACGCGGACTTGTCCCTGGAAGAACAGATGCGCATTCTCGCCCGTGCCGAAGAAGCGGCAGAAGGCTGCGCGCACCCCATCGCTAGTGCAGTTTCTAAACTTCACGCCGAGATTCAAAGTCGGAAAATTTCCGCCACTCCCTATCAACCTACCCGAGCCTGGTCCAGCAAGGCCTATGCCCCAGCTCTGAAACTGAAAACGCAGGCCTTGGACGCCAAAAGCAGCACTTGGCAAAAGGCAGCGCGGCATTTTTTTCCATCGGGTCCTCCCCTGCACGGCCAAGAATGGGATTGGAATGCTGGTCGCGGACTCTTGATCGCCCCGATCCAGGCCATCCCCCCCAAGGACCAATTGGCCCGACTTCTGCAAGGACTTTGGGCTCAACCCGGCTTGGCTAAGGCCTGGGGACAAGTGCTCTTGCACACCCACCCCGCAATGGCAGCTCCTGCGAGATATTTCAATCTCCATTGGCGAGACCGTACTGGAAGAATTTACGCAGGCATGCGATTGGCAGATGTATGGAACTCCGGCGAGGAACTGGAAATTTCGGATGTCGAGGCGGTTGCTTGGTTACGCACCGTAGCCTTAGAAAACCGAGTACGCTCCCCCATTCCCAAACGCATGCATGGGCAAATTTATGAACGCATCCGGGACTCCTTTCAAGAATGGCATGAATACCACCAACTGCGCCTAGCCTTGGCCACCGCTCTGGATCCGGGCCAAGTCGTTTCTCCTCTTTACGCAAGTTTGGGCCTTGAGATCAATCTGGCTTGGAGGGTCGCCGCATGGGATCCGCAGAAAATGGCGGAAATCCTGACGGAACATTCCGACCGGCCCTCCTTTTTCGGCACAGTCTTGACCTTGGCAAAAGAAACTCCACCACTCCCCCCACCAGCACCCAATCTGAGTTCCCTCATGCGTGAGGCCGTAATCCAAGTCGCGCGGGAGGAGGGACTCTTGGGCCTTGGTCGGCGCTAACCTAGCCCCTGATGCGCGGCCACCGCTCCTGGCTGGAGATTGATCTCGACGCTTTTCGCCACAACCTTCGCGTGGTGCGCGAATTGGCCGGTTCTGCTGCAACTTGGCCTGTCCTTAAGGCAAACGCCTATGGCCACGGCGCTCCGCAAATCGCCCAAGTGTGTGCCGAAGAAGGCATTTCCCGGATTGGCGTCGGCGATAGTCGCGAAGCCCTGGAATTGCGGGCCGCTGGCATTGAACTTCCTTTGCTGATCCTGGGCACCGTCATTGATGCGGAAGTGGATGCCCTTCTTCAGCACGATGTCGAGGTCGGCGTCCATTCCGAGAGCCGCACTCTGCTCTTGGGAGAGGCCGCTCGCCGCACCGGACGCTTGCTCGGCGTGCATTTAAAGGTGGATACCGGCATGGGGCGCTTGGGAGTGCGTCCACCTGCCGCATTGCGGGTGGCCCAGGCCATCGCCAGCGAACCTTGGCTGGAACTCCGCGGTGTCATGACGCACTTTGCCGCGCGGGATGGATTTCGGGATCCTTCCGCTCGGGCCCAAGCACAAGTTTTTCAAGAGGTGCTGGCGGAACTGCGCGCCCACCACATCCAACCCGGTTGTGTCCATTTCGCCAACAGTACAGCCATCTTCACGGGCCAAAACCCCTTGGGTGATGCCGTGCGTCCGGGCATTGCCCTCTACGGCATGTTGCCTCAGGATTTTCCGCACACCGAACGCTTGCGCCCCGTCCTCAGCTTGCAGGCCCAGGTGGTCTTCTTGAAGGACATCCCCGCCGGGACCACCGTGGGGTATGGCGGACGTTGGCGTGCTTCCCGACCCACCCGTTTGGCCACCCTTCCCTTGGGTTACCACGATGGAATTCCCTTTCGCCTGGGCGCGGAGGGTCGGGGCGAGGCCCTCCTGCATGGTCAGCGCTGTCCCGTGGTCGGCGCTGTGTCCATGGACTACCTCACATTGGATGTGGGCCATGTGCCCGGAGTCACCGTGGGCGATCCCGCCACCCTCATTGGGCAAGATGGAAATCAATGCCTTCGGGTCGAGGATGTGGCCGCTGCCGCTGGCACGATTCCCTATGAAATCACCTGCTCCATCGGCAGCCGGGTCGCACGGGTCATGCGCAAGGAGTCGCCCGCCCCCAGCACGGAGCACAGCCGCAATTGAAGACCCTTCGTTTTCGTTTGGGATTAGCCCTGGCCCTGCTGGTCATGAGCGGCTGGCTCCCCATTCCTCTGCCCAAGACCCAAGTCGAGGATCTCCTGCGAGCGCAACTCGCCCCAGGCACTCCGGTTTCCCTGGCCTCGTGTTCCTTCCGCTGGGGGCCGGGCGAACTGCAGGTGCAATCCCTGGCTTTAGGGGTGAACGGTCAAGCCCTTGCCCTTGAGACCGCCGTTCTGCAACTGGATCTGGTGCCATGGAGTGCCACCTTTTTGCAGCCCCGACGCCTGCAACTCCGCGACGGCCTGATTCGTACCGATCGCTTGAACCACCTCCTCGGCCAAACGGGCGAGGGTGGAGGGGGCTACCCCTCCCTGGAATGCAGCCAAGTCCGCTTCCTCTTTGCCGCTGCCGAAGAGGAAGAATGGGAGGCCCTTGTGGTGCAAGCGCGAGGCGAAGGGTCCCGGGAAGGCCTACGCTTGGTGGGCACGATCACGACGGCGTATGGTCCCGCGGGTCGGGTCCAATTGGAGATCACGAGGGACGGGAGCCGCTTGGACTTGCTTTGTCCCGAGGCGCCCCTTCAAATCCCGGCCTTTTTGCCCTTCGATTTGCAGGCGGATGCGTTTTCTTTGCAAGCCCGCCTCGA
Source organism: uncultured Planctomycetales bacterium (assembly GCA_964464385.1). Taxonomy (GTDB): domain Bacteria; phylum Planctomycetota; class UBA1135; order UBA1135; family UBA1135; genus CAYXFZ01. The sequence goes on along the minus strand of CAYXFZ010000015.1, from coordinate 4,563 downwards.
AGAGGGTCATTTGCGCATAGCCGCCGAACTTGCCGGAGTGACACTCTCCCTGGACCAACCACCCCTGAGTGTCCGCTTGGATCAACTCGCGGTGTTCGGCGATCCGGCCGTGGGCCTGCGCGTGAAGGCCCAAGGCGCGGTATTGGAATCCCCAGTGGAGGCCAGAGCTTGGTTGCGCTGGAAGGATGGTGCTTGGGACGCGCGAGTGGACGCACGCGCCCACGCCTTCGTTGTGGACGAGGAACGCATTTCTTGGATTCGCACTTTGGATGCTGGAGTTGCCAATGCTTTGGAAGCCCTGGAAATGCGCGGGGGTATTCCCATCCGCGCCGCCCTGGAATGGGAACAAAGCCAAGAAACATTGCGCGTGGTGCACCTGCCCCTGGACGGTGTCGCAATGACTTTTCGGGGTTTTTTGGAGAAGGATGGAGATCGTCCCTCTTTTCCTTACCCCATTGCCAACATTCAGGGAAGTTTGGTCCTTGCCGAGCAGGCCCTTTCCTTTGCGGGCCAGGGAATCATGGGGGATGCGCCGGCGCAGTTTGATGGAGGTCTTCAATTGGGGGAGGGACCCGCCGGAATTCAGGTGGACTTTTCGGTGGCCGGTCTTCCTCTGGATTCCCGCATTACCTCGGCCCTAGGCGGCACACCGGAGGCCGCTTCCGTCTGGCGGGAACTGGGCGGCCCCAAGGATGGCACGGCGGATTTCCAATTCAGTCTGCGCCGCGCCCTCCGCAATCCAACGACCGATCTGCGACTGCGTGCTCAACTTGCGGGTGCCTCTCTCCGGCCGCGTATCCTCCCTATCGCCGTGGTAGCGGATGCCGTACAGGTCGAGTGGCGTCCAGGAGCGGCGATGTTTTCAGGAGATATTCACGCTCTCGGTGGTCCCGGCGTTCTGCAGGGGGAAATTCGCAGTGTCGTAGACGGAAAGAACCCGGCCCTCACCGCTCAGTTGAGTTTTGCGCAAGGTTTGGAGCCCTCGTCGGAAGACTTGCTCGTCTTGGAGGGTTTTCTACGCCTCCCCGAGGGCATGTCCAGTTTTCACCCCACGGGCCCGTCACCGGTCTCTCTCTCGGTCCGCCGGCCCAGCCGGAATTCCTCGCCGCAAGTGTTGTTGCGATGGTTGGGGGACCACGGCACCTTGGCATGGCAACGCGCGCGGGCCTCGCTGGCCCAACTCTCCGGAGCAGTCACGGCCGTGGTTGCCGAAGGCCGCACTCTGATTGCCGCCCCGCGAGTCTCCGGGATTTGCGCCGAGGGTGCCGTGCAAATGAGTTTGGTCGGCGTTGGATTTGGTGGCGCCCAAGCGGCAACGGCCACCTTGCACGCCGAGAACATTGGCTTGGAAGAACAAACGATCCGACTCACCCGAGCAGTGGTGGGCTTGGAGGCAGATCCCAGTCGTTCTCTGGAATGGGGCGGCCAAGCCAGCTTGACTGCCGCCCTGCAATTGGGGGCATCGCCGGAACCGCGCGGTCTATTGCGATTGCACCCCTTGAAAATCCGCGAACCCACTTTGGTGCAGGCCGGTGCTGCCCAAGTGGAAGGGAGTTTTCTCCTGCAACCCGGTGGGCTCGAAAAGGGTGAGGGCGTCGTCCGCGGCCGAGTCGGCACCTTCCTGTTCAGCAACGCCTCCCTGAAGACCGCTGATGGCCAGGGCCAAGTGCGGGCCCTGCTCAACTCGCCAGAGGGCCTGGCCTTGGACGGTCCCCTGCCTGAGTTGTTGTCGCCCGGCGCCTGGGCGGCGATGCGCAAACTCGGATTGGAGGGCAGAATCGGGGCCCAGGATCTGCAACTTCTCGTGGACGCAGACCGCGAACAAATGGAATTTAGCTTGACGGGCCACCTCCTGCTACACGAGGTTTCCATTGCCGCTGCGCCCGGTTTTGCGGAAGGAGAGGGCAAGCTCGAAATTCACTCCTTCCGCTGGCAGGATGCCGAGAACTTTCAAGGCAAACTTTTTCTCCAGAACGGCCAGGGATTGGTGAGTGGTTTCCGCATGCAGGAGGCCCGCGCCCGCATTGCCTTGACTCCGGATCAATTGCGCTGGACGGAGTTGGACGCCAAAATTCTGGGCGGCCGCGTGCGCACCGGTGGGTTGGGCCTGGATGACGAATCCTTCGCTGGCCAACTTCGGATTGGATTGACTTCCTCAGCCCCCTTGTTTCTGCATGTGATCTTGGACGGATTGGATTTGGGCCGCGTGCGAGAAGAGCTCGGCCTAGGTGGTGACTTGGACGGCAAAATTCACGGCGAATTGAATTTTGTGAGCCGTTCGCCGGATCCCGCCGACTACCAGGGCGATGCCCGCATCCTGATCGAGAATGGGGCGCTTGGCGCTGTGCCCATCCTCAGCCGGATGTGGCGGGCGGCTGGTGTTCAACCACCGGTCTTCGATTCCGGCAAGTTCACTCTGCGAGCCAATCCGAAGGCCCATCGAGGCCGGCTCCGCATGGAAGGATTTCAATTGGTGCATCCCCTCCTTTCTGTTTTAGGCGAGGGCTGGGTTGGTCTGGATGGTTACTTGGATCTCAAGGTTACGGTCCGCAGTGGTTTCGTCCCTCTCTTGGGCTGGGGCATCCCCCTCTTGACGGATGTGTTGTTCGACCCCTTGGTGGAACAGGATGTGTTCGGTCCTGCGGAAAATCCGCGAGTCGTGCAACGTGCTCTGCACAAACTGAGCGGCAAAGGGGATGAACGCATTCCTTTCCCGCTTTGGGTCCCCAAACCCGAGGAAACCGATTGGCGCCGCTCCCCCGCCCTGCCCTTCTATGAAGAAGAGGCTTCGCCAGCTGAGTCGGCGCTGAAAACCCCACCGGGAACCTAGAATCTCGAGGCATGTTGCACGCAGTCGTCATGGCCGGGGGATCCGGCACCCGGTTTTGGCCCGCGAGTCGCGCGACCCTGCCCAAGCAACTCTTGCCGATCGGCGGCACCCCATTGGTCGTGGCCACGGTGGAACGACTGGAGGGAATGCTCCCGGCTGAAAGCATTTGGCTGGTGACTCGCCGCGATCAGGCGGAGGCCACGCGGGCCCTCTTGCCGCAAATTCCCCCGGCGCAAATTTTGGAGGAGCCTTGTGGTCGCAATACCGCCGCCTGTGTTGGCTTGGCGGCGACGGCCATCGTCGCCCGGGATCCCGACGCGGTCCTTGCCTGCCTGCCTGCCGACCATTTGGTCTCCCCCAACGAGGAATTTCAGCGCGCTCTTCAAGGAGGAGCGGAAGCCGCCGCCAAACCGGGTGCCTTTGTCACTTTCGGCGTTCCGCCCACCCATCCGGCTACGGGCTATGGCTACATTCGTCGCGCAGATCCGTGCGGCGAGTTTGCCGACGTCTCGGCTTGGGAAGTGGACTCCTTTACCGAAAAACCAGATCAAGAAACCGCAGCATCGTTTCTGCAAGAAGGGATTTACTTTTGGAACGCTGGAATTTTCGTGTGGCGAGCGGACACAATCCTGGCCGCCCTCGCCGAGCACCTGCCGGAAATTGCTTCCGGATTATTGCAACTGCAGGGCGAACCCGGGAGTTCGGAATGGAACACCGTGCTGGACAAAATCTATCCGGATTTCCCTTCTGTTCCTGTAGATACCGGCGTCATGGAAAAGGTTGCCGGCGTCCTGGTTTTGGAAACCCCCTTTGCTTGGAGTGATGTTGGCACTTGGGCGGCCTTGTATGAGGCCCTCAGCGAGGACGGCCAAGAAAACTTGGCCCTGCTTCCTGGTGCAGGCCAATTGTTTTCCGAGGATGCCAAGGGCGTGCTGGCCTGGGCCGATGCCGAAACCTCCATTGCCGTCCTCGGCCTGGACAACGTTATGGTGGTGCGCACTGGCGATGCCATTTTGGTCTGCGCCCGCGATCGTGCCGAGGATGTCAAAGCCTTAGTCGAACGCTTGCGGGTCGAGGGCCGCGAGGATCTTCTTTGAGTTCGAAGATCCCCGGCCGCATCCTCGCCGTGGATTACGGCATGAAACGAACAGGGCTGGCTCTCTCCGATGAAATGCGCATCGTCGCCACTCCGTTGGATGCCATTCTGGAAGAAGACTTGGATTGCACGGTAGAAGCCGTCGCCCAGTTGGCAAGCTCGCATCAAGTCACCCAGTTGGTTGTGGGTATGCCCTACCTACCCTCTGGCTTGGAGGGCGCGCAATGTTCTCGCACACGCCTCTTTTTGGATTCCTTGCGCAGGACATTACCCGAGGGGTTCGAAATCCTCGAAGTGGATGAAAGGTTTAGCACACGCGAGGCCGAGCAGCTTCTCCGCAAAACGGGCAAAAAGAAAAAGCAGTGGAAGGACAAGTTGGATTCGGCGGCTGCCGTTGTCATTCTCCGCCAAGTTCTCTAAGCCGCTTTCCTCAAACCGGCGTATGATACCGCCGGAGAGTCGTCCAGACGACCGCGGCCGGGAACTCCCGTCCGAGGAAAGTCCGGGCTCCATAGGGCACGGTGGTGGCTAACGGCCACCGGGAGCGATCCTCGGGAAAGTGCCACAGAAAATGTACCGCCTAAGTCCCGTTTCGGCGGGAACGGTAAGGTTGAAAAGGCGAGGGAAGAGCTCACCG
>CAYXFZ010000014.1:14834-33853 GCA_964464385.1 uncultured Planctomycetales bacterium | reverse complement strand
CTTGGCCTTGGGCTTGGCCTTGGGCTTGGCCTTGGGCTTGGGATCAGCCTTGGACTTGGACCCGGCTTGGGGGGCCTCGGCCACGGGCTTCGTTTCGTCCTTGGAGGCTTCCCCTGCTTTGGGCTTGGCGGCAGTCGCAACACGGCGGCGACGACGGGGACGCGGAGTATCTTCGGATGCGGTTTCCTCGGCGCTTCCGGAAAACGGGGAACGAGATCCCACGGAGCCAGTCGCCTCAGATGTGGATTCCTGAGATTTTGTTTCGACCTTTTTCTCAACCTTGGATTCGGTCTTCTCTTCCGGCTTGCCGTCGGCCTGGATGGGGAGGGGCTCGACCAACTGAGAAGCTCGAGAGGATGCGGCTGTGGCGTTTTCTTCCTCGGTCTTTTCTTCGCTGGCAGACGACTCGCCCACAGCAGATCGGCCACGGCCACGGCCGCGGCCACCACGACGACGGCGACGACGGCGGGGTGGTGTCTCGCCATCTTCCGCCGAAGGGGAAGCGGACAAGGAGATTCTGCCCAGCTTGCGGGCCGGGGCAGCGCCCTCCAGGGGAATCTCCTCGTCGGTGAGGGGAGGAAGAACTCCCAAGGGCAGAGGAGCAGTGCGGTCATCCTTTTCGGAATCAAGGTCCAAGCCAGTATCGGAATCCAGAGGGATGCCAAGAAAGGATCGAATGAAGCCCTCGAGTTCTTCCAAGGAAAGCACGGTCATCTCCAACATGTCGGTAGCGCGTTTGCGGGTGTTGGAGTCGGGAGGGCGAATCAGGAGAAGACCAGAACTGGTCCGGTCACAACCAAAGATTTTGACCAAGCCCTCGAAGCGGGCGGAATAATCTTGCCACTGGCCCGTTTTGCATTCGACCCAAAACATTTTGCCATCGGCAAAGGCCATGAGGTCGGCCTCAAACTCCCGTTGATCCGGAAGAGTGCCCTTGACGTTGTAAAGCACTTGGTATTTGCTCGGATTCATCCGCGAACGCAAACGACGCGAGAGCAACCAGGAAACATAAATTTCAAGCCAACCGCCCGTCAAAAATTGGGCGGTGGCGCCACTCTTGGTGGGAATGACACGCAATTGTTTTTTGGGACTCCTGTGGTAGTAGAAATCCTTGAGCAGGCCGTGGCGGTGCAGCATGGTGCCCAACTGCACGGCGGCGGATCGCTCTGAGGAAGACCAGCGATCAATATCCACCCGAGTTCCATGCCCAGTAGCAACGGCGCGCTTCATCTTTTCATAGAAAGGCCCAACGAGGTTGAAGTGCTCGCCAATGTGACGGGCCAAGTGCTCGTAGGCTTCATTGCGCGCGAGATCGTCTTGCCCCTCGAAAACAGTAACCGATTGACCCTTGAGGTAATCCACCAAGAGTCCAACAGGGGCGTCTTCGGGTGGAGTTTTGGGAAGACTGCGGCGACGAGGGCGACGGGAGGAATCTCCACCATCTCGGGGGCGGCCGCCTGAGGAATCGGAGGTTGCACCGGGAAGATCTGGAACGGGGGCGTCCGCACGTCGAGCTCGACCGCGGCCACGCCGACCACGACCCGATAGAACCTCACCGGCCGCCGCAGACCCTCGCATTTGAGCGAGTTGTTCGCGGAGTTGCCGGATTTCGTCGACGAGAGCCCGAATGTCCGCGCTGCTTGCAGCGGCGGATCGGGCTTTCTCCGGGGAGCTGGGGGAAGCGTCTTCGCTTTGAGACCCCGCTCCCGTGAGAAGGCGGTGGAGCAAGCCCATTCGCAGATGGCGTTCTATCAAATCCCTATGATTTAGCCAAGGGGCGAACCCCGGGGTCCGGACCTGGACCGGCAAATACAGCACCAAATCATGCTGATTTCAGCACTTACAATCATTCTGGCGCACCCAACCATGGCCCAGGAGCACCCTGCCAACCACCTGGCGAAGGAAACCAGCCCTTACCTTCTTCAGCATGCACACAATCCAGTGGACTGGTTTCCTTGGGGCAAGGAGGCCCTAGCCAAGGCAAAAGCGGAGGATTTGCCTATTTTTCTCTCGATTGGCTACTCCGCTTGCCACTGGTGCCACGTCATGGAGCGAGAATCCTTTGAAAATGAGGAAATCGCCGCCTTCCTCAATGCCCATTTCGTCTCTATCAAGGTGGATCGCGAGGAGAGACCGGATTTGGACGATTTGTACATGGCTGCGGTGCAGCGCATGACGGGTGCCGGCGGTTGGCCCATGTCGGTGTTCTTGACCCCGGAGCTCAAGCCCTTCTATGGGGGTACTTATTTCCCGCCGCAGGCCAAATTTGGCAAGCCTGGCTTTTTGGATCTTCTCCACGGGATCGAAAATGCGTGGCTGACGAAACGCGAGGACATCAATCGCTCGGCGGATCAACTCGGGGACTCCTTGCAAATTCAACTCCCGCCAGCCCCGGAGGAGGGTTTGCCCACCGCGCATGACCTCGCCCGCATGGAAATGCGTTGGGCCAAGGCCTTCCTGCAAAGTTTTGATTCCCAATGGGGAGGTTTTTCGCCTGCCCCGAAATTCCCGCACACAGAAGACTTGCGCCTCTTGTTGGCCGCGGTCGATCGCCAAGATCTGCCCAAGGTGAAACAGGCTGTCGCCTTCACTTTGCACCGCATGGCCGATGGCGGAATGTACGACCAACTCGCCGGCGGCTTTGCCCGCTACTCGGTGGACGATCAGTGGTTGATCCCCCACTTTGAGAAAATGCTCTACGACCAGGGAACCTTGATCCCCACCTATTTGGACGCTTGGCGTTCCACTGGCGATCTTTTCTTCCACCGGATTGCAACGGAAACTTGCGATTTCTTGCTGCGCGAAATGCGAGATCCCAAGGGTGGTTTTTGGTCCAGCATGGATGCAGATAGCGAGGGAGTGGAAGGAAAGTTTTTTGTATGGACACCGAATGAGCTCCGGGAAATCCTGGGCGAAAAAGATGGTGTTTGGGCTGCGAAACTCTTAGGCGTAACGGCCCATGGAAATTTTGAACATGGATATTCCGCGCTGACCTTGCGTTCCGGTTTGGAAGAAAAGGATTCGAAACGTTGGCAATCTGTGCGCAAACGTATGTGGGCCGTTCGCAACAAACGCATTCCTCCTGCCACGGACGACAAAGTGTTGACAGCTTGGAACGGTTTGGCAATTGCAGCGCTTGCCCGCGCTGGCCGTGAACTTGGTGAACCCCGTTTTGTGGATGCAGCCGCCAATGCAGGTCGATTCCTATTGGCAGAGATGCGCACCTCAGAGGGAAGGTGGTTGCGCTCTTGGCGCAAAGGCACCGCCCAACACGATGCCATCCTGGAAGACCACGCCTATTTGTGTCGTGGGTTTTTGGAACTCTTCCAAGCCACTGGAAATGAAATTTGGTTGACCGAAGCCGCCGCCCTAGCCGATATCATGCTAGCGGAGTACTCAGACGAGAAAACAGCCATCTTTTGGGATACCGACGGCAAAGATCCTCTGTTGTTGCATCGCCGCAGTTCCCCCTGGGATGGTGCCATTCCTTCCGCCAATGCGGTTGCCTTGGAATCCTTGGCCCTTTTGCACGCCTTCACACAGGAGGAACGCTGGTATGAACCCATGCGCCGTGGTTACGCCGCCGTGCTCGCGCTGGCGCTCCCCCGCCCGCGCGGTTTTTCCGGATCCCTGCGAGGTCTGGCCCTAGCCGTGTCCGAACCCAAAGTCGCTGTCGTTGTTGGGACAGACTCGGACTCCTTGGACGCTTGGCGAACCGCCCTCCACCAGCCAGGCTCGCCGTCCGTCTTGGTGGTCTTGAAATCCAAACCCGACCCCAAGTCCAAACTCTCTTGATTCAGCAAACGCCCCCCGCAAAACAAAAAAACAACCCTGTACTTGTGCGAAGGGGCGACTTGCCTCCCACCGGAAACCAATCCCGACAAATGGCCCGGCTTGCTTCAGAACTTTTCCCGCGAATGATTTTCAATGCGGCCACAAAAAGAACTGGGTTCGCCTAAAACATTTCTTCTTCTTGGGCGACGCGCATACTACGCATCATGAGAGGAACAGCGCCCAATAGGGTCGTTGCGTAATAACCAAACGGCGTTGTGCCCCGCCAACGGAGGCCTTGCGGGGTGCGCACGGAAACACTTACCCCGGGGGAAACCAAGGAGACCATTGCGTCAAAAGTAGGCAAGGAAGAAAATCGAAGAGCGGAATCCGAGTCATTGAAAAGTTCGTCTCCCTCGCGCTGCAATTGATCCATGGCCAGAGCCAAAAATTCAGGGGACAAGAAAGACAAACTGAGAAGAGGCTCGCCGCCCGAGAGTTGGTGGATACGAGTCATAAGACCCACTTGAAAAGCAGAGGTCTCTCCCAAGGGCACGGTCTCTTCTTCAGCCGAGGACTCTGCAAACACCAAGCGATCACCTTGAATCGCGATTTTGATCCGATCTCCCGCCTCTGTGACCGGATAGCCGCTGGCCAGCAAATCCCGGAATTCTTCCGGCACCACATTCAGAGCTTTCGTCAAGGCTGCACCGTCACGAGCAGGGATCCAAGCGCCTCCCGTGCCCCCGGACCACAAATCTTCCAACCGCCCGGCCAGGACAAACAGGGGACGCAATTGGGCCGTGATTGCCACCGAATCCTGCAGAGCGTTTTCGATCACGTCCTGAGCTTCGCCGTCATCTCCGGCCAGGGCCGCGATGGCCAGCGCCACATCCGCCAACCATTGCGCAGTTCCTGCCCAATTCAGACATTGCAAGCTGGCCCAGGAAGTGTCCTCGGGCAAGGCGGCGAAGGCGGCCAAGAGGTCGGCCTCTCGCGCAGCCGTCGGCGAAAATATCGTGGGCCACAATGCTTCTCCGTGCACTACACCCGTGTCTCGAAACAAATTCCCGTCCATTGCCAAGGACCAGGCAAGGCCCTGAATCGAGTTCATCCCGAGGGCGGACAATAGGGCAGGAACTTCCTCGGGTATTTCTTCATCCATGAAAGACTCCAGCACCTCCCAAGTCCAAGCATCCGTCGGCATCCAAATGGTCAACAATGCATCCGCTGAAGGAGTTTCTTCCCTTAAGGCCTGAAGTGACGGCAAACCGGAGAAGGAAGAGGGCGGAGAAGACAAGCGATGAACCAAAAGAGCGGTGTCGCTGGCAAAGGCGGCGAGATCAGCGCTTTTTGCTTGAGGCCTACCGAGCGCCAACACCAAATTCCCTTGTCGAGTCCAAACCAAAGTGCGATCTTCCCAATAGTGGAATTCCCGGCCGGCCATTTGGCCGCGCTCGGCATTACCCTCCAGGTATTGCAGGAGAGGGCTGGACGCATCCGAGGACGGAAGTTCCAGGGCTAAGAACAATCGCTTTTCCTCTCCAAAACCCGCAGGCACACCCAAGAACAAACGGGATTGCTGCAATTCGTTCTGAAAGGCATACACCAAACCAAGGCTCTTGGCGTTCGCTTCCTCTTCGAGGTTGGCATAGATTTCCGTGAACTCACGCATGGATGGGATTTCCAAAACCCTTTGCGCTTCCATGTCCGAGCCCAAGCGCTCCCAGGGCTCCATGGAAACAGAAACCATCGCCAGGAGATCAGCAGGGAATGCATCCAAGGCCGTAGGTTGGGGAACGGTGCAGGCCCAGAGGAGAAGGGTGGAGGCGAGAAGGGAGGACTTCATGAGGAGAGGGAAGACAAGAGGCGGGGAAGGCTGATTTCGTAGCGGTGATCCAAGTCAAAGTGGCCGCCGGAGAAAAATTCGCCGGTGTGTCGTATGCCAAGTGATTTCAATTTGGGAAGGAGGCGGCGCAAGCCCCACTGCAGGGCGAATTCGTCCTCTTCGCCGGCATCCAAATGCAGGTGGCTAAGTTGGCGCAGACCTTCGGCCAAGTCGGGTTGGTCCACCATCCTCAAGGGGTCTTGCTCCAACCAACGGGCAAACACGTCCTGTTGAATTTCGCCGGTTTCGGGATCCACGGGAAGATCTACGCTCAATGGAGCCTCGTTATTAGGGGAATACACCGTGGCCATGGCATACAACTCGACGCCGGCGTGTTCGCTGAATCCAAGTTTGAGGGTGGGCAGTGCCTTCAAAAAAGCGCCAATGCCGCCATGCTTCCGCCAGCACTGCAAGGCATCCGGGAAACCGCGCACATGAGCAAGATCCACGCCCAGATCCCCGGCGTGGGAAGCGGCGGCGGCGAAGAAAGCTGGGCGGCGCATGCAAAGGACCAGAGCGCCGTAGCCGCCGCTGGATTTCCCGGCGACAACGCGATTTCCATCGCCGCCACAACGGAGATCGGCCTCCACCGCGGGAATCAGTTCCTCCACCAAAAAATCCTCGTAGGGCCCTGTGCCGGCGGAATTCCGGTATTGGCTCCCTCCCCAACGCGTCTCACAGGACGGCCAAAGCCAAACCGCCGGAGGCAAGTCACCGTTTCGGGTCAACCGAGCAATGCGCTCGGGCAGGTTTTCCTGCCAAAGGGAGCTCTTGTTGATGACCTTATGACCAAATCCGGTATAGCCAACCAAAAGAACTCCCAGCGGCAGGCCGGCAACCCCGGATGTTGGCAGCAGGAGAGGGTGGGAGCGAGAGGCGGGGTCTCCGAGAGGGTTTCCCTCCAGAAGAGTGCTCTCGTGGTGGAAGGCCTTCAGCACCATGCCATCCAAATCCCTTTCGTAGAGGAAGCGCATGCAGCCCAAGAGTAGCGGCCTCCTTGTTCCATGCTTGGGTCAACCGATACTCTGGGTCAGATGCGCTGTCCCCTCCTTCTGTTCCCCCTCTTGCTGGCCGCCTGCGCCGTTCCTCCACCAGCTCCTGTTGGGCTGGATGCCTTCGCTGTCGAGCTTGGCCCAGGCGAAATCGGCATCGCTCCAGCCACCTTCCAGGATGCCCCCGACTTCAGTTTGGGATGGTATGAACGAGAGTCCCTAGCCCAATCGATTGGCTATTCCCTAGCCTACCTTGCCAAGCCCTCGTCCAAACAGTTCTACCCCATGGGCCCGATCACCCACAAAAGAATGGTCGCCACGCTGGAGCGATTCTTGGTTTTATTGGAATCTTCGGCCTCAGCCGAAGAATTTGGTATGGCGTTGCATGACGAATTTGAGGTGTGGTCCGCCCGGGGCCGCGCCGATACCGGTGAGGTTTTATTTACCGGCTACTGTCGTCCAATTTTACAGGGCTCTCGCAAGCAAAGAGGTGAATTCCAACACCCTCTGTACCATCCACCGAAAGATTTGGCGCGCGGCGCTGACGGGAAAATCCTCGGCCGCAAGACTCCTTCTGGGAGAATCGTTCCTTATTGGACGAGAAACGAAATCCGAGAAAACAAAATTCTCGAAGGCAAGGAATTCATTTGGTTGAATGACCCCTTTGATGCCTACATTGCGCAAGTGCAAGGGTCGGCCCTGATCCAATTGGAAGACGGCTCTTTTTTGGAGGCCGGGTATGATGGCACGAATGGCCGTGATTACCAAAGTGTGGGGGCAGTGTTGTTGCGAGAGGGCCTTTTGAAAAAAGGTGAACTCTCTTTGTCTTCCATTCGGGATTTCTTTCGCCGCAATCCCAAGGAGGTGAATCGGGTGCTTGGACAAAACCCCCGCTTCGTGTTTTTCCAAGAGAGCGAAGGCGGGCCATTTGGCTGTCTCGGCCAACCCGTTCTTCCCATGCGCTCCGTGGCCACAGACAAAAATCTCTTTCCTCGTGCCGGCTTGGTGTTTTGTGAAACTCGACTGCCGGGTTTCGATGAAGACGGCAATCTCGTGCAAAGACCGATGCGGTTCTTTGCCTGCGACCAGGATCGGGGCGGCGCCATCCGTTCCGCCGGTCGCTGCGATGTATTCCTCGGCACAGGTGATGACGCAGTCGCTCGTGCTGGCCATGTTCTTTCGGTTGGCCGCATGCACTACCTGTTTTTACGCGACTCATGAGGGTCCTCCCTCCATGAAATCGTGCGCCTAGTATTCCCAAGAATAAGAGAACACGATGAATCCAGACCCTCCTTTTTCTGAAGCACCGGATCCATTCTCCGCAGAGGGTCCGGATGGGCCGCAATTGCAATCCGGGGATCCACCCGACCCCGGTCAATCCAAGGCCAACACAGGATCTCTCCAATCTCCGGCTGTGACGCCCGCCTCCGCCTCAGAGGACAGAATGTGGGCCACTTTGACTCATTTGAGCATTTTCGTTGGCTTTCTGGGTCCTATTGTTCTTTGGCTCATTTTCCGAAATTCTCACCCGCGTGTGAACTTGGCCGGGCGTGCCGTTCTTAATTTTCAGATCAGCCTCCTGCTCTGGGCAGGATTGGGGCTCCTCTTGGCCATCGTGGGCATTGGCATCTTGATCCTTTGGGCCTTGGGAATTTGTTTCTTTATCTTTCCCATCCTCGCCGCAGTTCGTACGAACGAGGGCCGGGATTACAAATACCCTTTGACCATCGACTTCCTTTAAACCCGAACTAAAATAACAGAAAGTTCGAACCGGGGTGAAATTGTCTGTTATTTTAGTTCGGGTTACTTTTAGAACAATTTTATTCGAGAAGGTTTGTAGTCAGGAAAGAAATCCTTTCGTGCGTCAAAGTCGAAGACGCCGTCCAGGGCAGAGGACATGACATCCCGAAAGTCGGTGGTAACTGGCAAATCTCGGCCGTCGGCAAGATCGGCAGATTTTAGTCCGCGCCAGTCGCCGTGAATGCGGCCACCAAGGACGCCACCGCCCAGCAGGAACATGCCGCTACCGCGCCCATGATCGGTGCCGTTGTTGCCATTCTCGCGCACGGTACGACCAAACTCAGTCATAACAACGACCAAAGTTTCGTCCAGTTGATCTCCGAGATCCCGAGAGAAGGATGACAAAGATGCGGCAAGATCGGCCAACATCCTGTTGTGATTTCCTTCGGTGGAACCCTGATTGATATGGTGATCCCAACCGCCATAATCCACGGCAGCGACTTCCATGCCGCAGCGAGCACGCACAATTGTGGCGATGGTGCTCAACTGACCGCCGAAGCGACTCTTGGGATAATCCACGCGGCGACCCTTGTCGGCAGAGATGATCTCCGTGTAACGGCGAAGTGCGTCAATGGTGGAGCGGCCAGACTGCACCACTTGTTCGTCGTTGTCACTTCCTTTGCGCATGTCCATGGCCTCCATGCCGCCGTCATAAAACTCGTCAAAGCGATCCAGGGCCGTCCTTCCCCTCCTGCTGTCCACCTTGGGAGATACGGCTAGGGCTGGGTAATCCCCACGCAAAGAACGCGGCAACAACTCTTGCACAGAAAGTGCGCGGAATACGCTGGATCCGGAAGAATCTGTGCTCTCCAAATAGCGGTTCAACCAGCCACTGCGAATGTCTTTGCGGCCGGGAGCAGCGCGCTCCATGAAATCCTGGGCATCAAAATGACTGCGCGTGCCGTGGGGGGACCCCGTGCACAGAACGGGGGCAAATTTTTTCTTCTCGTAAAGCGACTTGAGGGGAGCAAGGGCCGGGTGCAAGCCGAAAGTCCCATCAAGCGGGATGATGCCATCGTCCTCGCCAATGCGAATCGTGGGGCGAACGGAGGAATAATCATCGTCCTTCCACGGAATGACCATGTTCAACCAATCAGCACCGCCTCGCAAATAGACGACCACCAGCGTGGGCGACTTGGGAGCAACCAAACCCCGGGCCAAGAGTGGAGAAGCCAAGGGAAGACTGGCTGCGGTGGCCCCAGCCACGCGCAGGAAATCACGTCGAGAGGGCGAAAGGCCGGTTTGGCGAGAAGGATTCATTGCTGTTGAAACTCCGGAGATCCGAGAAGGAGGCCGACCAGTATTGGGCCGAGCTTAAGAATGTCGGGATTGCGGGCCTTGGTTAAGTACTCGTCCGTGATCGTACTCAGCGCCGCTCGAGTGCGATTCCCGGCACCACCGGGAAGAATTTCCTTGGTGAGATGGTGCTGCCAAAGACGGGGGGGCAGACGCGGCGGCACAGAATCCCAATAGGTTTCCGGGATGGCCGTTCCGCGGATTCGATTGCCTGCCAGATCCAAGGCAAATTGCCAACGCACGGCCATGACCCCAGGATCCAACCAGGCTTCGGCAGTGTCCGACCAGCCGGTGGGATCATCACAATGGTAAATCGCCTGGCCCATCGACTCCAATTTGGCGTGCAACCTTTGAGGATCGGCGACCTCCGCGTCCACGGCGCGGAGAGCACTGACCACGAATTCCAGTGGGGTTTTGAATTTGGCCCGGTAATTCTCGCGAGACCAAAATTCCTTGCTGTCGAATACAGCATGCAGCATGGCACGGACATCACCGTCGCTGGAGCGATAAGCCTTGCTGACCGCTTTGATGGTCTTGGTTGGGGGGTCGTCGTGCACGAGATAGCGAACCAATTTTGTGGAAATATATTCCGCTGTTCCTTTTTTAGCTGCCAAATCCATGAGAACCGCTTCGCCCTCAACGAGAGAGCTCTGACCGCGTTTTGCTTCATAGGATTTTCCAAGAATTCGCTGGGAACCGAGGACATGCATTGCCGGACGGTATTGAAACTCCCAGTTACCTTGGCGGCCGCCGGAATACGTCCAGCCAGTCAAAACTTCAGCCAAGGCAATGACATCCTTTTGCTTGTAGCCATTGTCCACGCCCAAGGTATGAAGCTCCATCAACTCGCGCGCGTAGTTTTCATTGAGACCCCGCTGCAAAGCAAGCTGGACAGCTTCTTCGCCACGCTCTTCGGAGCCAGTGCGGCGACGGGTGCGCCGTTC
This sequence comes from uncultured Planctomycetales bacterium, assembly GCA_964464385.1. Taxonomy (GTDB): domain Bacteria; phylum Planctomycetota; class UBA1135; order UBA1135; family UBA1135; genus CAYXFZ01. Next base: position 23,162 of record CAYXFZ010000014.1, on the reverse strand, counting down.
GATTTCCCTCAACTCCTGATCGCTAGGAGGTCGGCGCGAGGAGGCATTGTCCAAGTAATGCAACATCGCTGGATGCTTCGCCGAAGCATGCAGCATGGCCGGGAAGGAACCCAGGGCATGTTCGCGAATGACATCCCGGTCCCAGTCCACCAACAAAAAATTAGCCGGTCCGCCCTTGGTAAAACTGACATTCAAATGATTGCGCCAAAAATCAACCATCACTTGTTCCAGTTGATTTTTTCCCAAAAATTCAGAATAGAAAACCGCGCTCAGAAGTTCGCGCTTCGGCTGGTTGCGCAAACGATTGCGCTCGCGAATTTCTTCGGGCGTGGCGTCGTCTCCCAAGCGAATGGAGTACGTGCCGGACAGGTCCGAAGCCTCCATGACCAAGGACTCAAACTTGGCCAGCCGATCGCCAAGGGCCAGATCCGAAGTTGCCGCCAACTGCTCTTCCAGCCAAGCCTCTTCGCCCATGGCAAGAAGGCGATCCAAGTCGCCGGGACGGGCGCCGAAGGTCAACCGGGAGAGCAAATGGGAGGCCCTTTCGCGAGGGCTCAGAGAATCCTCATTTTCCGAGACCTGAGCGAAGGTCGGAACTCCCAAGAGGGAGAGGATGCAGAGAATGAGGAGCCCGCGAACCATGACCCCATCCTAACCCCAGTCCGAAGAGGTAGACTCGGCCCGTGTTTTTGCGCAACGTGGACTTCCCACTGGCTGCGGCCCTAGAAGACGCCTTCCCGCTCGTGAAGGCCGAATTCGAGGCTTTAGCCCCCGGCCGCTTCGCTCCTTGGCCAGACGAAGGGCTGTACGAGGGCAAATGGAACCAATATCCGTTTTGGATTCCTGGCAAGCGGTTTCCCGCCAACTGCGAAAAATGCCCCGAAACGGTCCAAATGCTCGAAACCCAAATTCCGGGTTGCACGATGGCCTCCTTCGCCATGCTCGAGCCCCAGGCCCACATCAAACCGCACAGTGGTTTTTCTCACGCAATCCTCCGCGCCCATCTTGGGTTGCGCATCCCCGATGGCGAATGTTGGCTGCGCGTGGCCGACGAAAAACGCGGGTGGCGAGAAGGTGGATCCTTCATCTTCGATGACATGAGCGAACACGAGGCCTTCAATGGCACAGACGAACCCCGCATTGTCTTGATGTTGGATTTTCTGCGGCCGTGGAAATTTAGAACCTCCATTTTGGGTCATCTGCGCCAACGCTGGACCGTGACCCGACAAATGCGTGAACATTGGAATCGTGTGGACAAGGTCCACAAAGCCAACGAAACCACCGGCTGAAATCCTCAGGGGATTTGCACAAGACCCCCGGACCGAACCGCCTCGGTGGGGATCGTCAATGCCATGCGTTCGTTTCCTATTTCCACAAAGGACTCAAACACCCGACCGGAGCCATTGATGGCCTCGGTCGAATAGGGAACCCTGAGGCGAGCTCGGCCATCGGCGCTCGCAACGGCCGTTTGTTCGTGCAGAAAGCCGTAGCCACTGTGTTCATAGCGAAGCCCCAGCACCAAATGAACCTCGGTGCCGGCAGGGGCAATCACTTCCAAACGAGCGCCCGCAACGCGTTCCCAGACAAACCCTGCGGGAGCAATTTCTTCGCCGGCGGCCCAGCGCGGATCGGGGGATGGGTCGGGATAGGGGGCGACGAAGACTAGGCGTAACCATCCCGGGGCCAAGGGCCCTCCGGTATGGGAAAGTGTTGCCGCCATGGATTCCCGCCAAGGAGCGACGCCAAGCGTTGGCCAAGATCCGGGAAGGCCCGCGTGAACCAGCACATACCGAACCTTGTGATCTTGAAGCACCCGCTCCAAGCCACCCATTTCGGTAGCCGCAAAAAAACGGGCTGGAATCTGAAAGCTTTCGTCGCCCAAATAACTTCCGAAGTTGGTGGCCACACTTCCCATTCCAGACACGGACTCAATCGCGTGCCCTTGATCCCAGTGGGCAAGCACGGAATCGCCGGCAACCGCGTGCAATCGAACCCAATCATGCAAGGAACGCACCCCGTTGAGGCGCACGGCTTCCACCGAACGGCGATCCTCTTGGCGATGCAGCAACCGATCCCCGGTACGCCAAAGGACAGGCGCTTGTCCAAGGATGCCCAGAACAGAGATCCAAACGAGGGACCAAGAAGTCCGACTCAGGGCAAAGCCGACGAGAACTGCAATGGGAATCGCCGCGAGATCGGAAAAACGACGCTGCACGAGTGCCAAGGTTAAAAACAGAGGCAGGGCAATGAGCCAAGGGAGGAGTTCCGGACGCTGCTCATAGGGCCGCACCCCCATGACCCAGCCCAGACCGGCCAGCAACACCGCCGGGCCCAGCCAGACCAGCCAGCCTCCGGTGCCGGTCGTGTCCGCACCGAGGAGAGGTTCGGATTCCACGATTTGCCCCATGAATTCATTGGCTCGACTGGCCCAATCCAAAGCAGACCGAAGACCTGCCGTCGGGCCAATGCCCAAGGCCAGGCCCAAACAGGACAACAGTCCCAAAGCGAGCAACAGGACAGGCCAACGGCGACGCCCAAGAGAACGCGGCGCCAGCACGAGAAATGGGGAAAAGACCAGGGCAAGGCCAGCCAAGAGTGCGGGATGGAAGGAGGAGAGTTCCAGCACGCTCCATGGCCGAACTTCCTGCCAAGGACTCAGAATGAGCGCCGGCCAAAGGGCAACCAAAGCAGAGAGATGAAATCCGACTGCCCACGGACCCAAGCCGGGGCTGGGGGTGCTCCGGTCCCGCCAAGCCCAAATCAAAAACAAGGCTTCGGCCAAGACAAGGAAAAGAAGGGAAGCCACCCAAACCCCCATCAACAGACCGAAGATCAGCCCGGTGGCCAATCCAAAACGCCAACCCGTTCCGGGCGCCTCCAATGCACCCCGCCGCCGACCCTCGGCAAAAACGAAGAGAAAAAAAGCGGCCCCCAGAGCAACGGCCGCGTGATGGTCGGCGACCCCGGGCGCCGAATACTGGATGGACCCCCAAGCGGCGGCGTGCGTCAACCCTGCCATCCAGGCCATGCGACGGCCACCCAAACGCAATCCTGCCAAAGCCACGACAACGGAGGTCAGGATGGCAAACCCGAAGGGCAGGAGGCCCATGGCCCGCTCCAAAAACTCGTGACGCGCAGCAGGGGAATCGGGAACCCATGGGCCCAGGAGCAGGGCAGCACCCAAGTCGTAATAGGGCGGCCAAGGAATGGGGGCACCCACCGGGGCGGACATCATTGGGTCGAAGGCCAACGAGCTCATGCCCTCGTCCAGAAACCGCTCTACGCGACGGGCGTGGTAGAGCCCGTCCGGATCCGCCACTACCCATTGCGGAGATGCCAATCCGCCAGGCAAGCGCCACACTCGGGCCTCATTGGCCTCGCGAATACCCCAGGACAACAGGGCAACAGCAAGAAGAAGAAGGGGAGCGAGGGCCCGCACCTTAGAAGCGTAGCGACCACACCAACTTGGCCGCGATCTCTCGGTCCAACGGCACAATGATTCCACCGGGAATTTCCTGCCAGCCCCAGTTCAAAACGAAAAAGAGTTCTCTCCCATCTTCTTGGATCCAGCGAGCTCGAGACTGAAATCCCCAAGTGTCGGACTGATTGTCCGCCTGCAAAAGGTTGTTCACAGCGAGGTTCGGAGAAAAGGAGAAATCTCCCGACAAAGAACCGACTCGGCTGGTGAAATCACCGCCTGGCATTTGAAAATGGCCCTCGTCCCATCGAGCTCCGAGCTTTAAGCTGGCAGAAGGTCGCCAATCCAATTCCATGCCTAGCTGTAAGCCTTGGCCGTCATACCAACCACCTGCCTCTGCCGCCACACTGCCGGACCAGGGGCGCGAGGAAGACCACTCATACTCGGCCTCCAACAAATGCCAGCGGTGGAAACCGGCAGGAATGGTCGTGCCCGAAACGGGAGAGAAAGAGGTGCCCAAACGATCTCCATCAAAGGCCCAGACCACTTCAAAGGAATCTCCGTCGTGCCATTCCAGGCCAAACAAAGTGGCATCGTAAGCATGGCTTTGTGGATTGCCTGCGGAGTCCGTCCACCAAATCGGCCGCAACTCAAAGTTATACTTGCGGACTCGGCTTTCGCCGGCAGGGCGGGGGGACCAATGCGCCCGACCAAAATACAACCGCTCGCCAGGACGAAGAACAAAACCCATGCCCGGGACGAAGGCCTCTTCCGTTCCCAAGGATTTCACCTCCCAAGTCCAGTCATCGGAATACAAGGTGCTCTGCAATCCCCAACCTGCACCAACGCGATGAGATGCTTCGTCCCGACTGCGCACCGCGAAGGTGTTCAATTTCAACCGATAGCCGGAAAAAATCTCAGCCCGATTGTAACGAAGATCCAAGCCAAAGACCGTATTGATGGCGTCAGCATCCGGGTTTCCATGAGTGGCCAGTGCGCCGACCGCCAACTCATCGTTGACGCGATAAGAGGGACGCAATACGTATAGATTCCCAGCAGGAGTCCCAGAGGCGGGGACTGCAGCGGTATTCACGCCCAGGAATCCCAAGTCGAGAGGACCCGTATGGCCCGCCAAGCGGACGCCAGCGTGCAAAGGAATCTCGGTGCCATCGCTGGCCAAGCCAATGCGCCGAGAAAAGAAAGGGAGCAGGCGGCCCCCGCCGCCTCGAAATCCCGTTTGCTCCCCAAATTCGAAGACGGTGGAATCCTCCAAGAAGAAGTCCCGTTTTTCGCGAAAGAACAAAGGGAAACGGGTGAGGTTGACTCTTTGCTGGTCCGCTTCGGTCTCGGCAAAGTCCGTATTGAGAGTAAAGGATGCCCGAAGCCCGGGAGAAATCCGCCAATTGAATTCGCCGCCAAGAGCCAAATCTGTGGATGCCGAATCCGGGTTTTCAAACCAAGCTTGCCGAGCTTTGGCGTAGGGAGTCAATTCAAAAGAAGAACTGCGTGGAAGATTGTCCAGCCCCCGCAAGATCCCGGCCGAGGCAATGGTGAACAAGTGAACATGCCGACTCAAACCAGCCCAGCGGTATCGACTTCGATCTGCCCCGCGAAAACGGGACACATTCAATCCCCAACGAGAGCCCTCGCCAAAGGATAGGCTGCGAAAAGGAATAGCAATCTCAGCAGTCCAACGATCCTTGCCCACATGAGCAGCCCCTTTCCACAAGGTGTCCCATTGTTTGTTGAAACGGCTTCCGTTTTCTCCAATCAATCCATCACCACGCGATCCTGCTGCCGACAACTGGAAGAAATACGCATTGCGTCGATCCAGAAAAGTATCCAGCACAATTTCAATACGATCGTCGTTCCGCAGAAAGGCGTCGCGAGCCATATTGTGGCGCACCATTTTTTCGGGTTCAGACTCAAAACAGAGAAAACCAAAATAAAGATATTCCTCGTCCCGCATGACACGCACCTCGGTGTCGGGAAGGGAAGATTCCCCCAGGTCGGGCTCAATTTCTGTCAGGGGGCTGAGAAGAAAGGCCTCTTGCCAAACGGCTTCATCCAACCGCCCATCCACGACGGGTGCGTCGAGCACACGGAGGGCACTGGCCGTAAGTGAATCGCTTGGATCCTGGGGACTAGGCGCAAGACCACAAACAAGCACACCGAGAGTGAGCTGGCCGAACATGGGCCAGAATTCTAGGGGCGGCAGCTAGCGAATGACGTGAGAAATCAGTCTGGAGGCTCGCCACTGACCCTGGCTGTTCTTGCCGACAGCTTGGGCGTGCACTTGCTTGCCGACGGCCTTGGAAGTCACGGGGGTGACAAAAGTAGCCATTCCATTGACATCCGCGACACTGTAGCCAAACACAAATGCGGAGGGATCCAACAGCAATTTGAAGCCAATGCCGCGATCCAAAATGCCAGAGCCAACAAGAGATGCGGCCACCCACACTTTGGTGCCGCTTTCCATGCCACCCACATTCCAAGTGTTGGTGACACCTGCCTTGATCCCGTTAAGACCGGCATCGTCGGAGCAAGTCAGAGGCACCGTGGTGCCACCCGACAAAGCCACCATGTAGCCGTTGTCAGACAGCCCATTGGTGTCTGCCCAGGGAGCACTAACCAAAATGTCGGGGTTGCCGTCGAAATCCAGGTCGGGAATCTCGCGCACGGCCCAGCCGAATCGATCATCCTGCCCGTCGCCATCGAGACGCCACAACTCGCCGCCATTGACTCCACTCATGGCGCGTGCAGAACCGTTGTTGCTGAGGCTGGAGGAATCCGCGCGATTGGAATGGGAAACGATGTCTTTAAAACCGTCCCCGTCCAAATCGGAAAAATCTTTCAGATTACCGCCCAAACGCGTGTCCGAAACTTCGCCATCCAGGGCCCAGAGGACGGAGCCATCCACACCGTTCAGGGCAAGGATGAAACCATTGTTGCTCAAACCGTTGGTGTCAGCAAACTCGCTTCCTGAAACAAGGTCATCCACACCATCCCCGGAGAGATCGCCTGGGCGAACCACGATCAGACCCAAATGCTCGTTATCCGAACTGCCTTCCACTCGCCAAAGGGTGGAACCGTTCAGACCACTGAAAGCCTGAATTACACCTGTGGCAATATTGCCCGATGCATCGGCCTCGGACATGGCGGCAACCGCATCACTGAGGCCATCGCCGTTGAGGTCACCCACGACCCAAAAATTGCGGCCAAGTTCACCGTAATTGTCGGTGCCATCTTTGCGCCAGAGGAGGGACCCGGTGGCGCCGTCATAGGCGTTGAGCGCACCATTGGCCGTCTTGCCGAGAGAGGACCGGTCAGGCGAACCGGCGAGGACATCCAAAACGCCGTCGCCATTGACATCCTTGTTGGTAGAAACATTCGAGCCAAGACGGTCCCCGTGGTACATCCCAGAGGCTGTCCAAAGAACGGAACCATTGGCACCGGAGAACATAGTGATGGAACCGTTGTAGTACCAGTAGCCCACAAAGGCATCGGGGTCCACAACGAGAATGTCGGACACTCCGTCTCCGTTCACATCGCCAGCATCCGAAATGGATTGACCCAGGGAAGAATAGTCCTTAGCGCCATCCACGCGCCAAAGAACAAAGCCATAAGCAGAAGACATGGCCTGGACAAAGCCATTGTTCCAGAGCCCATTAGTTCCTGCAGAGGGATTGGAAGTGACGAGGTCGGGTTGACCATCGCCATCCAGGTCGCCGACAAGAGCGACTTCGGCACCCATTCCCTCCAAGGGAGACATACCGGGCATGTGCCACAAAGGCATGCCCCAAGCGCCATTGGTGACCTCGATGTAGCCATTGTCAATCATGCCAAACTCGTCGGCGCCGCTGCAGCCGATGGCAATTTCAGCCACACCGTCCCAAGTCAGGTCGGGGAGAACCGTAGCGGAAGAGCCCAAGGCCTCTCCATTGGACCAGCCGTAGCGGTTCCAAATGAGTAGACCCGTGGCACCGGAGATGGTCTCGACCATGCCGTTGTCCACCTTGCCATTGAGATCCGCCTCAGGTTGACGGTGGAAAAAATCCATGACACCATCGCCATTGAGGTCATCAGCAGAATTGAAACTCTTGCCGTAACTCTCGCCATCGGCGGAACCGTCCCGGCGCCAAAGCAAGGAACCATCAGCACCGGAAAAGGCCTGCACGGAGCCGTTTTTGTACAAAAAGTTTGTGGATGCAGCGTGGTTCTTGGCAATGATGTCGCCAACGCCATCCCCATTGAGGTCATACACATCCTGGTGGATGGTCCAGCCGAATTGTTCGAAGCTAGCAGCGCCGTCAACGCGCCAAATGATGGCCGCATTGGGGGATTCTTGGGCGGGCAGGAAGAGGGAGAAAATGAGGGCGGAAAGCATGGCGATTTTGGCAAGGAGAGGGAGCCGGGGTGGGAGGCTCCGGATGTCCCAATCCTACTCCGAAATGTGGGTTCTTGGTGAACCCTGACAGACAAAACCAAGAATGCGCTAAACCCTTGCGGGAAAAGACTTTTTCGAGGAGTTCAGGGCCTTTTGGCCGAGGCCGGAAAGGGGAACGGAGGCTGGGCTACGACAATCCACTCCCAAGGCCCCATGTAAGGGGAATACTTGAGCTTGGATTTTGTGATGGGTGATGGTGTGACGGAACTCTCCGATCAAGGAAAGCACTTGGCCACGACCCCCCTGAGCGGACCAAACTTCGGCAGCGGTGGCGCCCTCGGGGAGGAGAAGGCTGGGCGGTTCCCAATAGCCGGGTGTCCACCCCAAGGTGCTGGGCTCCAGCCAAACCTTGCCCTTTTCTTGGGCTAAGAAAAAGGCGATCCGCACATGTTTCCAGGCACGGCGCTTGGCGGGGAAGGGCAACCGCTCGGGGGTGCCGCTGGCCAAAGCGGAACAAGAAGAA